>JBOGDQ010000043.1:0-14530 GCA_050742975.1 Jatrophihabitantaceae bacterium | reverse complement strand
GGCCAGGACCTCGGACGGGTCGACCGCCATCCGCCCGGCGATGCGCACCGACAGGTCCGCCGCCCAGTCCTCGGTCAGCGCCGTGACGCCGGACCGGCCTGCGAGCAGGCCGGCCCAGAACGTCGCGACGTCGCCACCGATCGGGGTGGTTGCTCCCATGCCGGTGACGACGATGGGCTCCATCAGGCGCTCGCCCCGTTGTCCGAGATGTACTTGACGGCGTCGCCGACGGTCTTGAGCTTGGGTAGCTCCTCGTCCGGGATCTTCACGCCGAACTGCTCCTCGGCAGCCATGGCGACCTCGACCATCGACAGCGAGTCGACGTCCAGGTCGTCGGTGAAGCTCTTCTCGTCGGAGACGTCGGCGGGAGCGACGTCGGCGACCTCTTCGAGAATGGAGGCGAGTCCTGCGCGGATCTCGTCGGTTGTGGCCACGGGATTTCCCTTTCGGTCGTTACTTCGGTTGGACGGCCGTCCCTTGCGACGGCCGACAGTTGACGTTACGGGGCGAGCACGACCTGTGCCGCGTAGGCGAGGCCGGAGCCGAAGCCGAGCAGCAGGACGGGCGCGCCGGACGGGATCTCGCCCCGCTCGACCATGCGGGACAGGGCGAGCGGGATCGTCGCAGCGGACGTGTTGCCGGAGCTGACGATGTCGCGGGCGACGATCGAGTCGGGGACGCCGAGCCGCTTGGCGAGCGCGTCGATGATGCGCAGGTTGGCCTGGTGCGGCACGAACGCGGCCAACTCCGCCGGCTCGACGCCGGCGCGGCGGCAGGCCTCGAGCGCGACCGGCGTCATCGACCCGGTGGCCCAGCGGTAGACGGCCTGCCCCTCCTGGCGGAACGTGCGGGTGCGCTCGTCGATCGCGACGGTGTCCGACTGCGCACCGTCGCTGCCCCAGACCACCGGACCGAGGCCCACCGTGTCCGACGGGCCGACCACGGCAGCGCCCGCTCCGTCGGCCAGGATGATGCAGGTCGACCGGTCGGCCAGGTCCAGCCACCCGGAGAATCGCTCTGCGGCGACGACGAGGACGGTGCGCGCCTGGCCGGCCTGCACGGCGGCGGAGGCGGCGTTGAGCGCGTATACGAAGCCGGAGCAGCCGGAGTTGACGTCGTACGCGCCGGGTGCCTGGATACCCAGCCGTGAGGCGAGGCTCGGCGCCGCGGCCGGGACGGGCGTCGGCATGGTGCAGGTGGCGACGATCACCAGGTCGACGTCGGCGGCGGCGATCCCGCTGGCGGCCAGCGCCTTGCTGCCCGCTGCCTCGGCCATGTCGACGACGGTCTCGCCCTCGTCGGCCCAGCGGCGCTCGGCGATGCCGACCCGGCTCTTGATCCACTCGTCGTCGGTGTCGACGCCCCGCGCGATCAGGTCGTGGTTGGTGATGACGTTCGCGGGCCGGTAGTGGCCGAGCCCGAGGATCCGCGTGCCGACCGCTCGGGGTGAGTCGTTGAGCGTCGTCACTGGGTCACCTTGTCTTGGTCAACGTGGCCCGCGAAGTGGCGGTGAGCATTCACTCCGGTTGTCATCAGTACTCCGCCCCACTGTGGATTCGGGCGACCGGTAGCCCGGCCGGAACGATGTCGCCGTTGTCGCGCAGCCACTCGGCCAGCACGCCCGCCTCCGGGGACACGATGTCGTGCTGCTCGCGGTTGGTTGCGATCGTGCCGAGGTGGGTGCCGCGCGCGACGTCTCCGCCCTCGGCCAGCCCGTCGGCGCGGGTGAACACGCCCTTGGCAGGCGTGACGACGACGCGGAAGTCCACGGTGTGCTCGCCCTGCCCGTGCTGCGCGCGGCTGTCGATGAGCTGACGCGCGCGGTCGAGATCGTCCGGCGTCTTGATCGCGAGCAGGTCGACGCCGGGCAGTTCGCGCTTGGCGATGCCGGTGAGCGTCCCGGCGGGGGACAGCTCGATGACGGCGCTGACCCCGAGGTCGGCGCAGGTACGCAGGCACAAGTCCCAGCGGACCGGCAGCGTGACCTGGCGGACCAGCCGGGCGATCAGGTCCTCGCCGGTGACGACGCCGGAACCGTCCGCATTGGACAGCAGGATCGGGCGCGGATCGGCGACGGTCAGGGCTTGCACGTACTCGCGCAGCGCGTCCTCGGCCGGGGCCATGAAGTGCGTGTGGAAGGCGCCCGCGACGGCGAGCGGACGTACGCGTGCGCCGGCCGGCGGCGCGTCCGCGAGCCGGGCGAGCCGGTCCAGCTCGCCGGCCGCGACGATCTGACCGGCGCCGTTGCGGTTGGCCGGGACCAGCCCGGCGGCTTCGATGCCCGCGGCGACCTCGTCCGGGTCACCGCCGAGCACGGCCGACATGCCCGTAGGGGCGAGCGCGCACGCGGCGGCCATCTCGGCACCCCGCCGGGCCGCCAGCGCCACGGCCTCGCGAGCGGTGAGCGCACCCGATACGGCGGCCGCGGTCAGCTCGCCGACGCTGTGGCCGGCCACGACGCGGTCGGCGTCGCTGTCCAGGCCGAGTCGGCCGGCCACGATCACGCCCAGCGCGACGATCAGTGGCTGGGTGACCGCGGTGTCCCTGATCTGTTCGGCGTCGGCGCTCGTACCGAGCCGGGCCAGGTCCAGCCCCGCCGCGTCGGACAGCTCGGCCAGCTGGTCCCCAACGCCGGGCAGGTCGAGCCAGGCAGCGAGCATCCCGGGGGTCTGCGCGCCCTGACCGGGAGCGAATATGGCGATCACAGGGTCAACCCTCCACTGTGCGGGCAGCTGATCGCGAGGACGACACGGACAGCGTTTGTCGCCGCGCAGTTGTAGAGAACCTACAAGACAGCGCGATCTTGTGACCGATATCTCGGGCGTGGGTTGTCGGATCAGCCCAACTGGTCGAGCCGGCCGAGCGTGAGCGCCAGCCGGAGGATGAACGCTCCGCGCGGGTCGTTCGGGGTCTCGCCGCACACCTCGGCCACCCGGCGCAGCCGGTAGCGGACGGTGTTGGCGTGCACGAACAGCGCTCGGGCGGTCGACTCGAGCGCTCCGCCGGACTCCAGGAACGTGCTCACCGTGTCCACGAGGACGTCACCGGCAGCGACGAGCGGGCGGTAGACGGACTCGATCAGCAGTTCGCGGGCATCGGGGTCCCCGGCCAGCGTCCGCTCGGGCAGCAGCGCGTCGGCGCTCACCGGGCGGGGAGCGCCGGGCCACGCGGCCACCGCGCGCAACCCGCTCAGCGCGGCACGGGTCACCGCGCTCGCCGAGCCGACCTCGGTGGCGACCGGGCTGATGACGACGGGGCCGTCGCCGAACACCGGCTCCAGCTTGACCGCGGCAGCCTGCGGATCGGCCGCCCCGCCGAACACGATCACCAACCGGTTGCCGTGGACGCCGGCCATCGCGTCCAGCCCCAGCTGTCGGGTGACGTTGTGGGTGTCGGCGAGGACGTCGCGCGGCTCGCGGTCCGGCCGGGTCCCGACGACGGCGACGATCGAGGCGCTGTCCGCCCAGCCGAGCGCGGCGAGCTGGCTCGGCAGCGGGTCGCCGACGTCGGTGCCGCGCACCAGGCTGTCGATGACCAGGGCCTCGAGCCGGTCGTCCCACGAACCGCGGGTCTCGGCCGCGATGGCGTAGACGCGGGCGGAGGCGAACGCGATCTCGCGGCTGAACCGCAGCAGCTCCTCGCTGACGGCCGCCGCATCGTCCGGGCCGGCCAGCAGCGGCAGGTTCTCCTCGGCGACTGCGATCGTCTCGCGGACCAGCTCGACCGTCTGCTGCAAAGTCACCGACCGGGCCATCGCCTGCGGAGCGGCGGCGAACACCTCTCCGGTCAGCCGCAGCACGTCGTCGGGGGAGCGCAGCCACTCGACGTAGGACTGCAGTCCGGCCTGGGCGACCAGGGTGACCCACGAGCGCTGATCGGCGGGGAGCTCGCGAAACCACGGCAGTTGCTCGTCCATCCGCGCGACGCTCTGCGTGGCGATCCGCCCGGTCGCCTGCTCGATGCGACGGATCGTCTCCTCGTGCAACCCGGCCCTCACGACACGACCCCCACGACCCTCACGACACGAAGCCTGCCACGCCACCCGTCGCTACGGTGATGGCGTGGCTGCTCCCCGAGATCCGGTCGCCGACCTGAAGCAGATCGCGTTCCTGCTCGAACGGGCGCGCGAGCCGAGCTTCCGGGTCAAGGCGTTCCGCACGGCGGCGTCGGTCGTCGACGAGCTGCCGGCCGCCGAGCTGGCCGAGCGAACGTCCGCGGGGACGCTGACGAAACTGTCCGGCGTGGGCGAGGTGACCGCGCGCTGCGTCACCGAGTCACTGCGCGGCGAGGAACCGGTGTACCTGCGGCGGCTGCTGGCCACCGAGGACCGCCCGTTGGACGAGGCCGCGGCCGCGTTGCGGGCGGCGCTGCGCGGCGACTGCCACTGCCACTCGGACTGGTCCGACGGCGGCTCGCCGATCCGGGACATGGCTCTCGCGGCCCGTGCCATCGGCCACGAGTACCTGGTGCTGACCGATCACTCGCCGCGGCTGAAGGTCGCGCGCGGGCTGTCCGCCGAGCGGCTCGAACAACAGCTCGACGTGATCGCTGAGCTCAACGAGTCGTTCGCGGCCGATGACGGGCCTGCGTTCCGCATCCTCACCGGCATCGAAGTGGACATCAACGAGGACGGCACGCTCGATCAGAGGCCGTCGCTGCTGGCCCGACTGGACCTGGTTGTCGCGAGCGTGCACTCGAAGCTGCGCGCGCCTGCGAAGGAGATGACGCCGCGAATGGTCGCCGCGATCTCCAACCCGCACACCGACGTGCTGGGCCACTGCACCGGCCGCCTGGTCACCGGCGAGCGGGGAACGCGGCCGCCATCGGAGTTCGATGCCGAGATCGTGTTCGCGGCGTGCAAGCAGTTCGACGTCGCGGTCGAGATCAACTCGCGGCCCGAGCGGCTGGATCCGCCCAAGCGGCTGCTGCGGCTGGCCGTCGAGGCCGGCTGCCTGTTCTCGATCGACACCGACGCGCATGCCCCCGGCCAGCTCGACTGGCAGCCCAACGGGTGTGACCGCGCGGCGCGTTGCGGGGTGTCCGCCGAGACGGTCGTCAACACCTGGGTGATGGATGACCTGCTCGCCTGGACAGCAGATCACACCCATCGGCCGGTCTAGCGAGACTGTGGCGTCCTATAAGACTGGTGAGGTCCCCGGCGGAGCGCTACGCAACCCAAACCGGCCGCCCATCGCGACGAAGTCGCGTGCCGGCCGCGGTGTCCGCCCGAGCTTGCGAGTGGCGGCGCCGCGGTCGGCTGCGGCCCTCAATAGATCGCAGCGCTCCGCCGGGGCGGTCACCATGCTTAGCGTCGCGCAGGCGGTGTGGTGGGCCTGCCGGACCCGCTTGGTGACCGTCGATGCGAGGTGACCAGGCAGCTTGTCAGGGCCGTTCCGCAGCTTGTGCAGTCGGCAGCGAGCTATCACCAGATGATCGAACACCCGGATCACCGGGGCTCTCCGATCTGCGATCCGGGCGTACAGTGCTCACCGCCGAGACGACGGTCTACGCGGTTGGTCCTCCCGTCATGAGCCCTACTCGCACCGTCGGAGGTTTTCCGTGAGCGAAATAGCCACAGCGCGCTCGGCACTCGCCGTCGCCGCAGTCGCCCTCGTATCCGTGCCCCTGGTTACTGTGATCGGGGCTATCCCCGCCGACGCCGCGAACTCGAGCGCTTCAGGTGTGTATCACTCGGTGGCGCCGGCACGCGTGCTGGACACTCGGGTCGGTATCGGAGCGGCGAAGAAGCCGGTGTCCAACGGTGGAACCGTCGCCGTCCAGGTGGAGGGGCAGGGTGGTGTTCCCGCGAGCGGTGTGTCGGCGGTGGTCCTCAACGTCACGGTCACCAACCCCACCGGCACCGGCTACGCCACCGTCTATGCCGACGGTCAACCCAAACCGACGGCGTCCAACCTGAACTACGTCGCAGGTCAGACCGTCCCCAACCTCGTCGTGGCACCGGTCGGCGCCGACGGGAAGGTCGACATCAGCGTCTATCGATCCACCGACCTGTTCGCCGACGTCTCCGGCTACATCCTGTCGACC
Source organism: Jatrophihabitantaceae bacterium (assembly GCA_050742975.1). Lineage (GTDB taxonomy): Bacteria > Actinomycetota > Actinomycetes > Mycobacteriales > Jatrophihabitantaceae > JBDTGE01. Next base: position 8,485 of record JBOGDQ010000043.1, on the reverse strand, counting down.
AACATCGGGGCGGCAACGGTGTCGACGAGCCGCTACGTGCGCAACATCTCCGGCGCAGCGTCGGACGTTCAGTCCATGAATGACGAGGGGTGCGCTGACGCGACGGCGAACGGCTCTACGGGCGACCACCTCATGCTCCTCGACATCGGCGCCCAGACCATCACCGGTCTGGGAAAGGACCACCCGGGGGTCGCCCTCAGCGCGTCGTTCCTGCGGTGCGGATCACCTATCCCCAACTCGTCACGGCCATCAACGGCTACACCGACGGCTACGCGCGGTGCAGGACTGGATCAACCACCTCCACGATCGTGGTGGGTACCACGAATGACGGCGATTGGAGCGGTGACGCGAATAGCTACGCTGCAGCCACGCGAGGGAAGGACTGGGCAACTCAGGTAATCACCCCGCTCGCGACGCACGCCAGCGCAACCCCGGGCATCGTCGTCGAAGGCGGCATCGACATCGAGGCCGGGTTTGCGAGCACCGAGGCCGACGCCGAGACCTGGATCCTCAAGTACCTCGCATACACCAGTGGCGACCTCGTCGAGCACGGCTCGGCCGACAACTGCCCGACGGCCTACGGCTCGGTCGGGCTGAGCTGCGGTCCGGTCAAGAACGACAACAATCGCATCAACACTTGGACCCAGATGCAGTACTACCGCCTGGCTCACCGGCTCAACGCTGCCCGGATCGTCGCGCTGCCGCAGATCTACTCCGCAGCGGACGCTGCACGATGGGAGAACATCGACCGGACGGGTGTCGGCTTCTCAGGCAAGATCACGTTCGTCGGCGCCCTGACCTCGGCGGTGGCCTGTGCACCGGCCGATTCGGGCTGCACGAGCCTGACGCCCGCCGGAGGTTTCGCCGCCCTCTGGGACAGCCTGTCTGCCAGCGCCGCGACGGCTCCGACGACCTCGCTGACGATCGCGACGGATCTGCGCTCGGACACGTAGCACGACGGCTTCGAGACCGCGATCTACCGTCACCATCCCGCCGTGGTCGGCTGCGGCCCTCAGGGGATCAGGGCGTCGAGCAGCAGGTCTAGGGCGTCTCGGAGCCTTCGGGGGGACAGCCAGCCGGGGGCGCTGACGGCATGCAGGGCGAGCCCGTCGACGGTCCCGATCGCGAGGTGCGCCGCGAGTCGCGCCGGCGCCGCGGCGAGGCCGGCGGCGACGAACGCCTGCGCCAGCCCCGAGTGCAGCTCGGCCAGGACGGTTCGCTGGATCTCGGCCAGATCGGGCGCGATTGCCGCGCGTGCCGCGAACGCGAGCTGGATCCGGACCTCGCGTGCGCGGCGCTCGTCCAGTGGCAGCAGTTCGCGCAGGACGGCGGTCAGGTTGCGCCGCACGTCCGGGCCGAGTGGGACAGCGGTCAGCCGTGCGCGGATGCGGTCGACCACCTCGCTGAAGGCGGCGGCCAGCATGTCGTCCTTCGTGGGGAAATAATGCTGCACCGTGCCGATGGACACGCCCCCTTCAGCGGCGACCTCGCGGACGCTGACCTGGTCCAGCCCGCGGTCGGCCACGATCCGCAGCAGCGCGTCGGTGAGTGCAGCCCGGCGCGGGGATTCGGTTGACAACGACTCCATGCCTGGCATCATACAGTCGTATGAAGCAATACGATCGTATGAACCTGCCACAAGGCCTGCTGGTCGGGACGGCGCTGGCGCTCGCGCTGGCCTGGGGGCTGTTCGCCCTCAACCCACATGCCTGGCCGGGCATCTCGGGCACGATCACGCAGTCCGGTCTGTACGGGGCCAACCTGGTGGTCACCGCGCGCAGCCGTCGCGTCAAGGTGGTGATCGTCCGGCACGTCCAGCGCTGGCTGGTCAATCCGATCGTCCGCGCGCTGCTCGCCGTGGGTATCAACCCGCTGGGGCTGGCGATCCTGGAGACCCGTGGGCGATCGTCAGGGCTGCCTCGGCGCACGCCGGTTGGCAACGGTCGGCGCGGCGACGACTTCTGGCTCATCGCCGAGCACGGCAAGCGCGCCAACTACGTGCGCAACCTCCGCCGCGACCCGCATGTGCGCGTGCGGCTCCGGACCGGCTGGCACTACCGCTGGCTGGACGGCGTTGCCGAGGTGCTGCCGGCTGACGACGCGCTGGCGCGACAGCGCTCGATCATCCGCTGGCACCCGCTGCGCGTGCTCAATGCGATGAACGTGCGCGTGCTCGGTGCCGACCTGCTCACCGTGCACATTCGTCTGATCGGCCCGTCAGCGGGTGAGCACATCGGCCGCGCGGACCGGGCCGTCTCGCACGTGAGCCAGCTTCTGCCAGCGGGCAAGGGCGCGATGCGATCATTGCGCCGTGGCGCTATTTCGTCGTGCGGTCGAGCAGGTGGAGACGATCCAGCCTGCCGCGTCGAGGTTCGAGACCGTCCAGCCCGGCATCCTCACCAGGCACTGCTTCTCCGCCGGGTCGCACTACGACGCGGACAACGTCGCGTTCGGTCCACTCGTCGGGCTGGACGAGCACCTGGTCGAGCCGGGCGCCGGCTTCGCCTCGCACGCCCACCGCGGCGTCGAGATCCTCAGCTGGGTGCTCGACGGCGAGCTGCGGCACGAGGACGACTCCGGTCGGGTCGAGCTGGTCGGGCCCGGCGCGGTGCTGCACCAGTCGACCGGTTCGGGCGTCCGGCACAGCGAGATCAACGCGTCGAGCACCGAGCCGCTGCGGTTCGTGCAGCTGACCGTGCTCGGCGGGTCAGAGGCACCGCGGTGCGTCCTGGCCGAGCAGCCGCGAATAGTCGCCGGCGGCGGCCTGTTTGCAGTGCTGACCGGCAGGACCGAACTCGAGCTCTCGTCGGCCTTCCTGTACGCGACGCGGGGATCGTTCGCCATCACCGGCAACCCGCTGCGACCCGGCGACTCGGCCAAGCTCTCCGGTTCGACCACGATCACCGGCGAGGGCGAGCTGCTGGCCTGGACCGCGCCCGGCAGCGGCCCGGCCGCGGCCGCGTAGCTGCGTTACGAGTCGCCGCCGATGGTGCCGTGGCCGGCCGCGTTGATGTCGTTCAGCGCGTACTTGTCGAACGCCTGGCGGGGGACGTCGGCCTTGACGGCACCGGTGCGCGCGAGTTGCTCGAGCACGGAGACCACGATCGACTCGGCGTCGACGTGGAAGAACCGCCGCGCGGCGCCACGCGTGTCCGCGAAGCCGAAACCGTCCGTGCCCAGCGAGGTGTAGTCACCCGGCACCCAGCGCGAGATCTGGTCCGGCACCGCCCGCATGAAGTCGGACACCGCGACGACCGGCCCGGGCGCATCCGCGAGAGCTGAGGTCACGTACGGCACCCGCTGCTCCGTGCCCGGGTCCATCAGCGCGGCCCGCTCGGACTCCACGGCGTCGCGCCGCAGCTCGTTCCAGGACGTCACCGACCACACGTCGACGTCGACGCCCCACTCCTCACCTAGCAGCTCCTGCGCCCGCAACGCCCACGGCATGGCCACGCCCGAGGCGAGCACCTGGGCGCGGGGCCGGCCCTCCACGCCGAGCGACGGTGAGTACCGGTACATCCCGCGCAGCAGGGCCTGAACGTCCAGGTCCGCCGGCTCCTTGGGCTGGTTGATCGGCTCGTTGTAGATCGTCAGGTAGTAGAACACGTCGTGGTCGGTGACGGCCGTCGTCGAGTACGCACCGACGCCGTACATCCGCTCCAGGCCGGCCCGGACGATGTGCGCGACCTCGAACGCGTAGGCCGGGTCGTACGCGATGCAGGCCGGGTTGGTTGCCGCGAGCAGCAGCGAGTGACCGTCGGCGTGCTGCAGGCCCTCACCGGTCAGCGTCGTGCGGCCCGCCGTCGCGCCCAGCACGAAGCCGCGCCCGAGCTGGTCGCCCAGCGCCCAGAACTGGTCGCCGGTGCGCTGGAACCCGAACATCGAGTAGAAGATGTAGAACGGGATCATCGGCGTGCCGTGCGTGGAGTACGACGTCGCCGCCGCGGTGAACGACGCGAGCGCGCCGGCCTCGCTGATGCCCTCGTGCAGGATCTGCCCGGTCTTGGACTCCTTGTACGACAGCAGCATGTCGCGGTCGACGGCGTCGTACTGCTGACCGTGCACCGAGTAGATCTTCGCGCTCGGGAAGATCGCGTCCAGGCCGAATGTGCGCGCCTCGTCCGGGATGATGGGGACGAAGCGCCGGCCGATCTCCTTGTCCTTGATCAGGTCCTTGAACAGGCGGACGGTGGCCATCGTCGTGGCGATCTGCTGCTTGCCCGAGCCCGCACGCAGCTCGGCGTAGGCGGCCTCGCCGGGCAGGGTCAGCGGCTTGGCGCGCACCACCCGCTTCGGTGACGCGCCGGCGAGAGCAGCGCGACGCTCCTTCATGTAGCCGATCTCGTCGGACTTCTCGCCCGGGTGGTAGTACGGCGGCAGGTCGGCCTCGAGCTCCTTGTCCGTGATCGGCAGATAGAGGCGGTCGCGGAAGGTCTTCAGGTCGGCCGTCGTCAGCTTCTTCATCTGGTGCGTGGCGTTGCGGCCCTCGAACGACTCCAGGGTCCAGCCCTTGATCGTCTGGGCCAGGATGACCGTCGGCTGACCGACATGCTCGCGCGCCGACTGGAACGCCGCGTAGACCTTGCGGTAGTCGTGACCGCCGCGCGAGAGCTTGCGCAGGTCCTCGTCACTCATGTCCTCGACCATCTTGCGCAGTCGTGGATCGCCGCCGAAGAAGTGCTCGCGGATGTAGCTGCCCGACTCCACCGAGTAGGTCTGGAACTGTCCGTCCGGGGTGGCGTTCATCTGGTTGACCAGCACGCCGTCGCCGTCCCGTGCCAGCAGCGGGTCCCAGTCGCGTCCCCAGATCACCTTGATGACGTTCCAGCCGGCGCCGCGGAATGTGGCCTCCAGCTCCTGGATGATCTTGCCGTTGCCGCGGACCGGGCCGTCCAGCCGCTGCAGGTTGCAGTTGATGACGAAGGTGAGGTTGTCCAGCTCCTCGCGCGCGGCGACACCGATCGCGCCGAGCGACTCGATCTCATCCATCTCGCCGTCGCCGAGGAACCCCCACACGTGCGAGTTGGACGTGTCGACGATGCCCCGCGCGTGCAGGTAGCGGTTGAACCGCGCCTGGTAGATCGCGCTGATCGGCCCGATGCCCATCGAGACGGTCGGGAACTCCCAGAAGTCCGGCATCAGCCGCGGGTGCGGGTAGGACGAGAGCCCGTAGGGTGCGCGCGACTGCTCCTGGCGGAAGCCGTCCAGGTGCTGCTCGGTGAGCCGGCCCTCGAGGAACGCGCGGGCGTAGATACCGGGCGACGCATGGCCCTGGTAGTACACCTGATCACCCGTCCCGGTGGCCAGGTCCTTGCCGCGGAAGAAGTGGTTGTAGCCGACCTCGTACAGCGACGCGGCGCTGGCGTAGGTGGCTATGTGGCCTCCGACGCCCACCAGCTTGTTCGCGCGGGACACCATGATCGCCGCGTTCCAGCGGATGTAGGCGCGGATGCGGCGCTCGATGTGCTCATCGCCCGGAAACCAGGGTTCGCGCTCGGGCGGGATGGTGTTGATGTAGTCGGTGCTGCGCAGGGCCGGCACGCCCACCTGCCGCTCGCGCGCCCGTTCGAGCAACTTGAGCATCAGATATCGCGCCCGCTGCCTGCCGTCGGTGTCGATCGCCGCGTCGAGGGACTCGATCCACTCGCGCGTCTCGTCCGGATCGATGTCCGGCAGCTGGCTGGGGAGGCCGTCGGTGATGATGCTGAACTTGTCGCGTGTCACCCTTCCAGTGTGCTCTACTGCTGGCCGCTAGGGTCAGCAGGAGTGTTACCGCGCGGTAGGCCAACCGTTCGGCCCGACTGTCAGGAGGACATCACCGTGAGCTCGAACCCCGCTGGGGGTGCCGGTACCGGAAGTGGATCGGGAGTCGCAGAACGGATGGGCATCAAGCCCGACATGATCGTCATGGAGATCGGCCATGACGACGACGTGGACGAACAGCTGCGTGGCTTGATCGAGGCTGAGACCGGTGAGCCGATCGTCGACGAGGACTCCGACGAGGTGGTCGACCTCGTGCTGCTCTGGTACCGCGACGGTGACGGTGACCTCGCCGACGTCCTGGTCGACGCGATCGCCCCGCTCGCCGACAACGGCTTCATCTGGTTGCTGACCCCGAAGCGGGGGCGCGAGGACTACGTCGAACCGTCCGACATCGCCGAGGCGGCGTCGATCGCCGGCCTGTCGCAGACTTCGATCACCACGGCCGGGAACAACTGGTCGGCCGCCCGCCTGGTCGGCCGCCGGTCGCACGGGGGCAGGCGTTGACCGGCGCCGGCCCGGGTGTGGGCGACGAGGCTCCGGACTTCACCCTGCACGACCAGAACAACGAACAGGTAACCCTCTCGCAGTTCCGCGGCAAGCAGGCGGTCCTGATCATCTTCTATCCGCTCGCGTTCACCGGCATCTGCACCGGCGAGCTGTGCGCGGTACGCGACGACCTCCCGGTGTTCCAGAACGACGACGTCCAGGTGCTGACGATCAGCGTCGACTCGCCGTACTCGCACAAGGTCTTCAGCGAGCGTGAGGGCTACGAGTTCCCTTTGCTGTCGGACTTCTGGCCGCACGGCGGGGTGGCGCGGCTCTACGGAGCGTTCAACGAGGAGGCCGGGATCGCCAACCGCGGCACGTTCCTCGTCGATCGTGACGGCATCGTCCGCTTCACCGAGCTGAACGGTCCGGGTGAGGGCCGCGAGCCGCAGGACTGGCGGGACGCGATCGCGGCACTCTGATCGGGCGGCGTTCCGATGAGGTCGTCCGTCTAGTCGGACCGGTCGTCGCCCTGACCGGGGCGGTGGGCGCGCAGCAGCGCGTCGATGGCCGGCCGATCCGCGCCCGCGACCACCCGCCGGACCGGCTCGGCCGTATCGACCATCAGGTCCAGGCCGTCCAGGTCCTCGACGACGTCGTCGAGGCTGAACAGCACGGCCGGATCCTGCGGGCCGCCGACGCCCTCGCCGAGATTCATCGAGTGGTGGCCGATAACCAGCAGCACGCCTCCCGGGGCCAGCGCCTCGGCGGCGGCGCGCACCGCGCGGCGGCGCTCGTCGGCCACCAGCTGCAGGTAGCAGATGAGAGCAAGATCGACCGCGGACGGGTGGCGGTAGGTCGTCGCGTCGGCGCAGGTCCACTCGACCGCCTTAGCCGGTTCCGCGCGTTCCTCCAGGGCCCGCGCCTTGTCGAGGCCGACGGGCGAGAAGTCCAGTGCCGTCACCTGCCAGCCGAGGCCGGCCAGCCAGAGCGCGTTGCGCCCCTCGCCGCAGGCGACGTCGAGTGCACGGCCTGGCGGTAGGTCGGACAGCTGCTGCTCGACCCACTGGTTGGGCCGCACGCCCCAGACGATCTCGGCGGCGCGGTACCGCTCGTCCCAGGATTCGGCGTTCACCGGATCGCCCGGCCGTAGCCCTCGGCCAGTCGCGCGGCGAGTTGCTCGGCCACGCTCAGCATGAGGACCGGCAGCGCGGCAAACCGTGGCTCGGGCGGCGTCCTCAACACGAGACAACGGTACGACTGGCCGGCTAGCGGTGTCCCGGTACCCTGATGCCGGCCCGCCGGGGCGGGCCGTGCGGGCGCTTAGCTCAGCGGGAGAGCACTCGGTTTACACCCGAGCGGTCACTGGTTCGATCCCAGTAACGCCCACCAACGGCCTTGGCCGCGAACTCCGGGACTTCGCGCCAGTGCGCGCGAACCGTGCTCCTGTCCTCCGGACTCGGTGATTGACGAATCATCACGTCGGATCGTCGCGGTCCTGAAGGCGGAGCCACTCTGCAGGCTGGCCGGTGAGGTCGGCGATGAGGTCAAAATCCTTGTCCGCGTGCAGGACACTCATGCCGAGCTTCTCTGCGGTCGCGGCGATCAAGAGGTCGGGGATGCTGGGCGCGCGGTGGTGACCGCCTTGTGTCAGCAGCAGCTGTACTTCGATCGCACGGTCCTCGATTGCCGGTGTCAGGTAGGCGATCGGCATCGTGAGTAGCGGTGGCGAGGACACCTCGTGCGAGGCTTCGCTGAAGTTGCGGAACGAGAACCCGATCTCCAAGCGCGTGACCGAGCTTATTTGCACCATGGCGCGCGCGATGCGCGAGGCCCACAGCTCACTGTCGGGTGTGCGGTCCAGGCGGGCGTAGGCCGATTTGTCGATGAGCCAGAGGTTCAGTGCCACGCGTCGGCCATGACACCGGGCTCAAGCAGGTCGCTGGCCGCCTCGGCTGCACGTCGGAGGTCGGCCGCTGTCACCACCGGGCCGCTGTTTGGCGTGGCGGTCTCGAACTGGCGTCGCAAGAACTCGTTGCGCGACAGACCCACGGCAGCGGCTGCTGCATCAAGCTGTGCCACGGCCTTGTCGCTCAGGCCCCGAACCAAGACGTCCGCCATGAGAAACTCCTATGATAGCGAGCTATCACGATATCACGGTGGCTAACGAGTCACGGCTGCTGCGGCGCGCAGCGCCACGCCGACGTCCTGGTCACTCACCGACGGCGTCCAGCAC
>JBOGDQ010000042.1:0-5996 GCA_050742975.1 Jatrophihabitantaceae bacterium | reverse complement strand
CGGCAGTTTCGTCCGATGGGGCTTCACCTTCGACCCCCACGGTGCAGCGACGAAGCTGACCGAGAGTTGGGAGTTTCTGCCAAGCGGGATCGCAATGTTCACGGACAAGTATGGCGACCGGGCGGCGGCAGAGATCGACGAGCGCACCCGGCAGGCGCACGACGGGATCCCCCGCACGCTCGCGGCGATCAAGCGGATCGCCGAGTCTTCTTGAGTTTTCACGAGCGCGGGAGCCACCAGACACCGCCATCGGCCTGGGCAACCAACCGTCCGGCAGTGCCACGCACACGATCGGCTCGACGAGTGGCGCACGAGCTTCGAAGGGCACCTACGCCCACCTCGTCACCGATTCCCTCGCGGTGCTCGGAATCGCGTCGGTGCTACCGATAGATGGTCGCGATCTCGTCGTCATCTCACCCGAACAGAAACCTTGTCGACTCCTCGTCGGGTGAACTCAGCAGACTGTCCGCAGGCCGTTCGGGACCGGGCACCCAAAATGCGGCGGGCCGGCGAGGGGTGCTTGGTCGTCAGTGTTGGCCCGTCCGTGTCGGTGCTTGCGCTCGAATGTGGCGTTTGGTCGTCCAGGACCAGGTTCCAGCGGCGAGGTACATCGCGGCGGAGGCGGTCATGATGTCGAAGCTGGCGGGCAACTTCGGCGCGGCGTAGGCGATGACGAGTCCGGTCCAGACGGCGGCGACGGCGAGAGCGCCGGAGAGTGCGAAGGCCGGCCAGGGTCGGGTGGTGAGCAGTTGGGCGGTGGCCGGTGGTGCGGCGAGCAGGCCGAATAGCAGCAGCGCCCCGATGGCCTGGCTGGCTTCGGCGGCGGTGACGCCGACCAGGGCGAGGAACAGTGGGCCGAGCAGGCGCACCGGCACGTTGCGGGCGGCGGCGACGGCGGGGTCGAGGCTGCTGAACAGCAACGGCCGGGCGATGCCGGCGAGCACGGCGATGCCGGCCAGCGCGATCCAGGTGGCGGTCCGCGCCTGCGGGCCGCTGATGCCGAAGATCGAGCCGAACAGGACGTTGACGTTGGCGGTGCTGTTGCCGCTGGCGTGGTGGGTGGTGTAGAGGGCGAGGAAGAAGACACCGAGGCCGAGCACCCAGGCGAAGGTGGTTCCGATGACCGCGTCGTCGCTGCTGCCCCTGCCGCCGAGCACACCGAGCAGCAGGCCGATCGCGATGCAGGCGGCGAACAGGCCGAACCGCAGATCGATACCGGCGGCAAGCGCGGCCAGCGCGCCGGCGTAGGCGACGTGCGAGAGCGCGTCGGCGGCGAAGACCTGGCCGCGGAGCACGACGAAGTAGCCGACCAGCCCGGACAGCAGCGCGATGGCCGTGCCGGCCAGCAGGGCGTGCTGCATGAACGGCGCGGAGATCATGTGGCCGAGCCCGGTGAACGGGTCCGTGGCCAGCAGGCGGACCGCAGTCGCGCTCATGCCACGGCCAGGGACGCGGCGGCGCGGACCCGGCGGGCGTCGCGCCGGTCGGCGAGGACCCGGTAGGCGGTGGCGAGCAGGAACAGAGCGAAGGCGAGGCTGCTCACCCAGAACCCGATCGGGTACCGGGAGTAGAACGCGATACCTTCCCCGAGCCAGGTCACGGCCACGGCGAGGAGGATCGACAGGGCCAGGCCCAGCGCGGGGCGGGCCGTGAGTCGGATGGCGGTGGCGGCCGGGGCGACAAGCAGCGCGAACACGAGCAGGCTGCCGGTGACTTGACTGGTGCCGGCGGCGGCGACGGCGAGCACGAGCAGGAACAGTGCGCCGGCCAGGCGCACCCGGACGCCGCGGGCTTGGGCGACATCGGGGTCCACGCTGGCGAACAGCAGCCGCCGGCCGATCAGCGTCAGCACCAGCAGGCAGGCCAGTCCGGCGCCGAGCAGCGTCAGTACCTGCTCGTCGCTGACGCCGATGATCGAGCCGAACAACAGGCTGTTCAGGCCTGAGAGGAACCCGTGGTAGAGGCTGACGAACAGGAAGCCGCAGGCCAGCGCGACGCCCTGCACGGTACCGATCACCGCCGACTCCGCGCCGTACCCACCAACGCCCCCGCTCGTGGCTCGTCCGGCGCCGGGCAGCGCGGCGATGATCAGCGCCCCGGCGAGGCAGAAACCGAAATAGCCCACCGGCGTGGCCAGACCGAGGTAGGTGGCGCCGGCCGCTCCGGGGAAACCGACGACGGCCAGCGTGTGCCCGACGAAACTCTGCCGCCGCAGCACCATGAAGTACCCGATCGCGCCGGCCAGCACGGCCACGATCGTGCCCGCCCGCAGCGCGTTGAGCATGAAGTGGAACGCGAGCAGTTGCCGCGCGTCCTGGATGACGTTCCAGCTCAGGGCACCGCTCACCGGCCCGGGCCTGACAGGCGGTGCTCGGCCGGAGCGTCGGGCTGGCCGACGACGACCAGGCGGCCCGCCCGGTCGGTGAGCACGTCAATGGGTGTCCGGTACAGGCGGGTCAGGGTCTCGGACGTGATGACCTCGGACGGGCGCCCCATCACCGCCCGGGCGTCGGCGAGGTAGATCACCTGATCCAGGTAGGCCATCAGCGGGTTCACGTCGTGCGCCACGAGCAGCACCGCGACCTGCTCACGGTCGCTGATCTCGCGGATCAGCGCACTGATCGAGGCCTGGTTGGTGACATCGAGACTGTCCAGCGGCTCGTCCAGGATCAGCAGCTGCGGCTGGCGGATGAGCGCCTGCGCGATCAGCAGCCGCTGCTGCTCACCGCCGGAGCACTGCCCGATCGGGCGGCGGGCGTAGCCGCTGGCCCCGACCTGCTCGATGACCTGCTCGACCCGCCGCCGCGTGGCCCGCCCGGGCGAGCCGGGCAGCCAGCCCGGCAGCGGCAGCCCCCACCGGTCCCCGTCCCACCCGAGCCGGACGATGTCCACCCCGCGGATGCGGGTGGACGGGTCGAAAGCCCGCCGCTGCGGCAGGTACCCGATCCGCTTGTTCTGCTCGCCGGGGCGCCCACCGAGCACCGTTACCCGGCCGGCCGCGGGCGGCGCCAGCCCGAGTATCACCTTCAGCAGTGTCGACTTCCCGGCACCGTTCGGGCCCAGGACGGCAACGAATTCCCCGGCCCGGATGCTCAGCTCGACCCCGGACCAGACCCGGCGCCCACCGACGACCGCGGCCGCGTCTGCCAGCTCGACCACGACCCTGTCGCCGCCGTCACCGGCGCGCAGGCCCGTGGTGCCCGCGCCGGATACCGGACCCGGGCGGCTCATTTGCCCGTCGCCTGGTGCAGCGCCGCGAGCAGCGCGCTCAGCTGTCGGCTCTGCCACTGCTGGAACGTATCGCCGGCCGGGGCGAGGGTCTCGGTCACCGTCGACACGGGAATGCCCGCCACCTTGGCGGCGCTTACCTGGGCCGCGACGTCCGGGGTCGAGTTCTGGCTGTTGAACACGTACACCTTGATCTGCTCGCCGCTGATCTGCGCATTGATCCTCGCGAGATCGGCCGCCGACGGATCAGTGCCCTCGCTGATGTCCTTCAGGAACGACGGCGGGGTGATCAGGTCCAGACCGAGCGCCTGCGCGAGCGGGGCGACGATCGACTCGCTGGCCCCCACCGGCGTGCCGGCGTACGTGGCCCGGATCTCGGCGATCAGCCGGTGGTAGTCGGCCAGCCCGACGCTCTGGAACCGCTGGCGCTGCGCGTCGAAGTAGGCTGCGTCGGCCGGATCCAGCTTCTTCAGGTCAGCGGTGATCGCGTCGGCCACCGCGCTCACATCGGTCGGTGAGTACCAGCGGTGCGGGTTGCCGCCGTTCCAGACGTGCACCAGATCCCCGACATCGATGACCAGCCGGCCAGGGCTGGGGCTCGCCGCCAGCGACTTGGCTGCCCACGAGTCGTAGCCGATGCCGTTCTGCACGAACAGCTGCGACCGCGCGATCACCGTTCCGTCCTTTGGGGTCGGCTCGTACGCGTGTGGATCGGTATCCGGGTTCGTGATGATCGAGGTCGCCTGCACGTGCGTGCCGCCGAGCTGGGCCAGGATGCTGCCCCACGCGTTGATACTGGCCGCCACCTGGATCACCCGCCCCGACACCCCGCCGGTCCCGGTGCCCGAAGTCCCGTCGCCGGTGCCCGAGGTCCCGTCGCCGGCCGAGGTGGCACACCCGGCCAACGCCAGCGTCCCCGTCGCGATCAGGACGGCTGCGACAGATGCGATTCGGCGGTTCACGTTCAACTCCTAGGCAACACCGATCGAACTCACGGGCAGACGCCCGCGACCTCCCGAACCTAAGCAATAATGGGATCGGTTGTCAATATCGATACCGGTACCGATAGAGCGCCTCACGGCCGGACGCCGATAGTTGGCCAGTTGGTAACGATTACGAGTAGCGTCAAGGGTATGGGAAGCTCGATCAGGACGCGGCACACCACCCAAGCCGACCTGGTACAGAACGTCCTGCGCGAGGCCACGGGCTTTGCCAGCGCGCAGGACATCTATGCGCGGCTGCGCGCCGATGGACGGTCGATCGGGTTGTCCACCGTGTATCGGCACCTGCAAGCACTCGCCCAGCAGGGTGCCGCCGACATGATCGCCACCCCGGGCGGGGAGATGACCTACCGGTACTGCCAGGCACAGGGCACCCATCACCACCACGTCGTGTGCCGACGCTGCGGACGGGCCGAAGAGGTCGCCGGCCGCGCGGTCGAACGCTGGGCCAGCGCGATCGCCGAAAAGTACGGCTACACCGACGTCGACCACACCGTCGAGGTATTCGGCATCTGCTCGACCTGCACACCCGCGCCAGCGGATGTTAAGACACCCGCGCGCGGCGACCTGCGCCAGTGATGTTGCCGGTGCCCGTCCGCTGCACGCCCGGACATTGGCACGGCGTCCGCAAGCCGAACGTGACCAGCCACGACCCGCGTCCCGACACGGCGATCACCGCGAGTCGGGTGCCGGTGACGTTGAACAGGCCGAACTCGCCGCGCCGGTGCGCAGGACCTTGCAGGCGGCGCGGGTTATGTCAGGCTTGGGTGCGATGAGCAGAACAGTTCCGCCGCGCCAGCGTGCGGGTGTGCACCGGCCGGCTGCCAGCCATCCGCGCGGCACGGTCCGGCAGAAGGGTTGGGCGGGATTCGTCGACCGCTATGGGTGGCGCGCGTACGCGCTGCCGATCCTGACAGTGATCAGCATCGTCGCGCTCACCCTGGACAACAACAGTTCCGCCCAGCACACCGCCGTCGCGGCCGCGCGAACCCCGTCACCGGCAACACCGACGACTTCGGCGTCGGCGGCCGGTTCGGGACGTGCGACGGGCGTGCGCGTCGAAGGACGGAGCGCGGGCGAGCAGATGTTCCAAGCCGGGTCCACCCCGGCACCCGTCGTGATAACCCTCGGCTCCGATGCACCTACCTCGTGCGCCGCCAACAGCTACCCGCAGCTGATCCTGGTCAGCATCAGCAAGCAACACCTGTGGGCCTGTGACGGCGCCGTACAGGTCAACGACACGCCGGTGACGACGGGCGCGGTGACAGGCGGTGACCAAACCCCGCTCGGGTCCTGGCGTGTGCAGGCCAAGCAACGTGACCGCTACCTCGTCGGTCCCGGCTATGACGATCACGTGCAGTACTGGGTGCCGTATGACGGCGACTTCGGTCTGCACGACGCATCCTGGCAGGCAATGCCGTTCGGGTCGCAGGACTGGCGTACCGGGGGCTCGCACGGTTGCGTGCACACGCCGACGGCGACCATGCAGTGGCTCTACCGATGGGCGAAGGTCGACAGCACGGTGGTGACGATCGAAAGCTAACCTGCCGCACTACCGTCAGTTGCTCCGGATGGGGTTCCGCTTGCGGGCCCCGCGTTGAGGACCGTCGTTCTCTCCTGCTAGCCCGTTCGAGGTGCCCTTCGCTTGACTGCGTGAATGGCACGATCCTTGACTCGTGCCGAGCGGTACGCGCGCGGGCTGAGCCCGAACTCGCGTCGGAATGCCCTTGAGAAGTACTCGCCCGAGTCGAACCCACTATTGTGCGC
>JBOGDQ010000041.1:0-5347 GCA_050742975.1 Jatrophihabitantaceae bacterium | reverse complement strand
GCCGATCCACAGCGCGACACGATGTTCGCGGGCGCCGTTTACGACCGCGGTGGCATGACGCTGGCCGCGCTGCGGCACCGTATCGGCGACTTCGACTTCTTCACGCTCCTACACCGCTGGACCGCTCAGCACCGCTACGGCAACGCTACGACTGCGCAGTTCGTCGACCTGGCCGAGAGCGTGTCCGGCGAAGACCTCGGGCAGTTCTTCGACACCTGGCTGTGGCAGAAGCAGAAGCCCGTCTCCTTCAGCTGAGGCTGTACGCAGGTGAACCGCTCAGCCGCTGCGACGTCAGCCCGAAGTGGCCGCACGTCGGCGTGGCGCGAGATGCGTCACGCACAGGTCGGGCTCGACGAACGGGTCCAGCCGCTGCGCGTCGAGCGGCGCATCGAGTTCGGCCAGCAGACCACGCATCAGTCCGAGATGCACCGAGCACACGACGTCGCGATGTTCCTCGGCGGCCTCGCGGAACGGGCAGTGGTGCAGCAGGACCTGTCGCTTGCGCCCGGAGGTCACCGCCTCGGGCGCGAACCCGATCTCGTCCAGTGTCCGCACGAGCTGTTCGGTCGCGTCGGCCGCGTCCACCCGCCGGAACGGCGCGCGGCGCTCGGTGAGGAAGCGTCCCCACGCCTCGCCGGCCTGCAACGCCGCATGGGTCGGCTGTTTTGTCCGGCTGGCCAGGTAACTGGTGAGAATCTCGGCAAGCAGCCGGTAGCTGCGGCGCCCGACGCCGACGCTGTCAGGGCTTGCGGTGTACAGCGTGCGGGGACGACCTGGCTCGTCCCGCTCCTCGCTGGCGCGGGCGGCCAGACCTGCCTCGACCAGCCCGTCCAGATGGAACCGCGCGGTGTTCGGATGCAGGCCCACCCGAGCCGCGACGTCGGCCACGCCGACAGGTACGCGGGCTGACTGCAGCACGCCGAGTACCCGGGCGCGGCTGTCGCCCAGCATCGCAGACTCCGACGGATCTGCACGCGTCAGATCATGCTTCGACATAGCACCATGTTTTCACAAGTGGTTGGTAGAAACAATCAGCATCGTGCATGACACGGATCAGGCTGGGGCCTGTCGGCTGATCGAGCCAGCCGATAGTGTCGACGGCAGTCGCGAGAATCGATGTTCCCTGTAGTCGGGCGGGTAGATCCGAGGCGCTGGCATGACCCAGACGAGTTCGTCTCACGCACACGGCAACGGTAGTGCGGGCGCCGAGCCGCGAGAGCTTCTCGCGCCGCTGCTGCCGGGAGGCGAGCCGGTCGAGGCCCTGTTGCGCAAGGCGCAGTTCTTCCTGCCGGGTAGCCCGACGGCCGACCATCGCGAACTCCACCGCATCGGTGGCCGTGAAGCTGAAGCGTTCTACCGTGAGCGGTGGCGGCACGACAAGGAGGTGCGCTCGACGCACGGGGTGAACTGCACCGGGTCCTGCTCATGGAAGATCTACGTCAAGGACGGGATCATCACCTGGGAGACGCAGCAGACCGACTATCCCTCGGTGGGTCCGGACAGTCCGGAGTACGAGCCGCGCGGCTGCCCGCGGGGCGCGTCCTTCTCCTGGTACACCTACTCCCCCTCGCGGGTGCGCTACCCGTACGTGCGCGGCCCGCTGCTGCAGTTGTGGCGCGAGGCGCGGTCGCGGCTGGACGATCCGGTGCTGGCGTGGGCGGAGATCACGGGCGACCCGGAGCGGACCGCCCGGTACAAGAAGGCGCGCGGCATGGGCGGCTTCGTGCGCTCGACGTGGGACGAGGTCGCCGAGCTCATCGCGGCGGCGCACGTGCACACGGTCAAGGAGTACGGGCCGGACCGGGTGGTCGGCTTCTCGCCGATCCCGGCGATGTCGCAGGTGTCCTACTCGGCCGGCACGCGGTTCCTGTCGATGATCGGCGGCACGATCCTGTCCTTCTACGACTGGTACGCCGACATGCCGATCGCCTCGCCGCAGGTGTTCGGCGACCAGACCGACGTGCCCGAGTCCGGCGACTGGTGGAACTCGTCCTACCTGATGATCTGGGGGACCAACCTGCCGATCACCCGCACTCCGGACGCGCACTTCATGACCGAGGCCCGCTACCGGGGGCAGAAGGTGGTGGTGGTCAGCCCGGACTACTCCGACCACACCAAGTTCGCCGACGACTGGCTGCCCTGCGCGCCGGGGACGGACGGCGCGCTGGCGATGGCGATGGGGCACGTGATCCTGAGCGAGTTCTTCCGCGACCGCCAGGTGCCGTACTTCACCGGCTACGTCAAGACGTACACCGACCTGCCGTTCCTGGTCACGCTGCGCGAGCGCTCCTCCAGCGACGAGGGCGGGGGTCCCCCCGCGGATGAAGGCGGAGCCCGCGGGGGAGTAGCCGTTGGGCGAGCGTATGTGCCCGACCGGTTCCTGACCGCGGCGGATCTGGACGCGGACGGCTCGGCGCACCAGAGCGTCCTGCTGGACTCGGCGACCGGTGAGCCGTTCTTGCCGAACGGCACGCTGGCCACGCACTTCGCCGAGACCGGCAAGGGGAAGTGGAACCTCGAGCTCGGCGACGTCGATCCGGTGCTGAGCCTGTACGACACCCGCGAGGACGCGGTCGCCGTCGACCTGCCCCGCTTCGACCTGGGCGAGACCGAGGGCGGCGGCGTGATCCGTCGCGGCGTGCCGGTGCGGCGCATCGGCGGGCGGCTGGTGACCACGGTCTTCGACCTGCTGATGGCGCAGTACGCGGTGGCCCGCGACGGGCTGCCGGGCGACTGGCCGTCCGGGTACGAGGACGCCGAGCAGCCGTACACACCGGCGTGGCAGCAGGTGATCACGTCCGTCCCGGCCGAGGCGGTGACCCGGGTGGCGCGCGAGTTCGCCCGCAACGCCGAGTTGTCGCGCGGCCGCTCGATGATCGCGATGGGCGCCGGCACGAACCACTGGTTCCACTCCGACCAGATCTACCGCACGTTCTTCACGCTGACGATGCTGTGCGGCTGCCAGGGGGTGAACGGCGGCGGCTGGGCGCACTACGTCGGGCAGGAGAAGGTGCGCCCGCTGACCGGGTTCCAGCAGGTCGCGTTCGGGCTGGACTGGCAGCGCCCCACGCGGCACATGACCGGCACGTCGTTCTTCTACCTGCATACCGACCAGTGGCGCTACGAGAGCTTCGCCGCGGACGAGCTGGCCAGCCCGCTCGGCCGGGGCCTGTTCCGTGGCCGCGCGTTCGCCGACACCCTGGCGCAGGCCTCACGGATGGGCTGGCAGCCCTCGCACCCGGCGTTCGACCGCAACCCGCTCGAACTGGCCGACGAGGCAGCCGCCGCCGGCAAGGGCGTGAACGACTACGTCGTGGACGAGCTGAAGGCCGACCGGCTGCACTTCGCCGGCGAGGACCCGGACGACCCGCGCAACTTCCCGCGCGTGATGACGGTCTGGCGGGCGAACCTGCTCGGCTCCTCGGGCAAGGGCATGGAGTCCTTCATGCGCCACCTGCTCGGGGTCGAGGACGCGGTGCGCGCGGACGAGTCGCCCGAGCGGATCCGTCCGTCCGAGGTGCGCTGGCACGAGGAGGCGCCGCGGGCCAAGCTGGACCTCGTCACCACCGTCGACTTCCGGATGACCAGCACCTGCACGTACTCGGACATCGTGCTGCCGGCGGCGACCTGGTACGAGAAGCACGACATCTCCACCACCGACATGCATCCGTTCGTACACTCGTTCAACCCCGCGATCGCACCGCCCTGGCAGACCCGCACCGACTTCGACGTGTTCGCGACGATCGGCGAGCAGTTCTCGCGGCTGGCGGCCACCCACCTGGGCACGCGCACGGACGTGATCGCCGCGCCGCTGCTGCACGACTCGGCCGACGAGCTGGCTCAACCCGGCGGGGTGGTGCGGGACTGGAAGCGCGGCGAGTGCGAGCCCGTCCCCGGCGTGAGCATGCCGCGGCTGATCACGGTCGAGCGCGACTACCCGGCGGTGGCCCAGAAGATGGCCGCGCTCGGCCCGCTCGTCGACACGCTCGGCACCGGCGTCAAGGGGATCAGCTGGAAGCCCACGGCAGCCGTCGATTACCTCGGCCGCAAGAACGGCCTGGTGCGGGGTGGGGTCGGCGACGGGCGGCCGGCGCTGACCCGCGACATCCATCTGGCCGAGGCGATCCTCGCGCTGTCCGGCACGACCAACGGCGCGGTCGCGGTGCAGGGCTGGCGGGCGCTGGAGGAACGCACCGGGGTGCCGCTGGCCGACCTGGCCGAGGAGCGGGCCGGTGAGCACATCAGCTTCGCCGACACGCAGGTTCAGCCCCGTGCCGTGATCACCTCCCCGGAGTGGTCCGGCAGCGAGACCGGCGGGCGTCGCTACTCCCCGTTCGTCGTCAACGTCGAGCGCAAGAAGCCGTGGCACACCCTCACCGGCCGCATGCACTTCTTCCTCGACCACGACTGGATCGCCGAGTACGGCGAGGGCCTGCCCACCTACCGGCCGCCGCTGGACTACGTGCGGCACTTCGGCGAGCAGGGGTTGCGCGAGGACGGGCGTCCGGAGATCACGGTGCGCTACCTGACGCCGCACTCGAAGTGGTCGATCCACTCGGAGTACCAGGACAACCTGCACATGCTGCGGCTGTTCCGCGGCGGCCCGGTGATCTGGATGAGCCCGCTGGACGCCGCGAAGATCGCGGTCGCCGACAACGACTGGATCGAGGCCTACAACCGCAACGGTGTCGTCGCCTGCCGGGCCGTCGTCACGCACCGGATGCCCGAGGGGACGGTGTTCATGTACCACGCGAAGGACCGGCACCTGATGACCCCGAAGTCCGAGGTGTCCGGCTGGCACGGCGGCGGGGACAACTCGCTGACCCGGCTGGTCGTCAAGCCGACGCACATGATCGGCGGCTACGCCCAGCTGTCCTACGGGTTCAACTACTACGGGCCCACCGGCAACCAGCGCGACGAGATCACCGTCATCCGCCGCCGCGCCCAGCAGGTGGAGTTCTCATGAGCGCCGGAGCAAACACTCACCTCCGCTTCGCGGGCCACGCCAATCGAGTCGAGGTAGTCCAGTGAGGGTCATGGCGAACGTCGCGATGGTGATGAACCTGGACAAGTGCATCGGCTGCCACACCTGCTCGGTGACCTGCAAGCAGGTGTGGACGAACCGTCCGGGCACCGAGTACGTCTACTTCAACAACGTCGAGACCAAGCCGGGCGTCGGCTACCCCAAGCGCTACGAGGACCAGGAGCAGTGGCACGGCGGCTGGACCCTCGACCGCAAGGGCCGGCTGCAGCTGAAGGCGGGCGGGCGGCTGCGCAAGCTGCTGTCGATCTTCTACAACCCGGACCTGCCGACGATCGACGACTACGGCGACCCGTGGACCTACGA
>JBOGDQ010000040.1:0-22672 GCA_050742975.1 Jatrophihabitantaceae bacterium | reverse complement strand
GCGTCGCCGAAGCTCACCTCGGCGACCACCTCGTCGAGCCTCGCCGGGTTGTGGAGGGCGAGCGTGCCCCCCGGTGCGTCGACGACGGGCTTGCCGCCGACGATCGAGCTGACGGTCCTCATCAGGCTCCCTTCATCAATGAGATCGTTAATCGCTCGACTCCTGAGGCTCAGGGACCGGTAGGGATACGCATCGGTCGTCCTCCTATTAACGATCTTGTTGACAGGTGTCGAGCGCGCGGTCCAGTGCGGACGTCGCGGTCTTCAGCTCATCCTCGGTCACCGACAGGGCGGGACGGAAGCGGATGGAACGTTCGCCACACGGCAGCACCACGACGTGCTCGTCGCGGAGCGCGGCGATGACGGCGTCGCGCACCTCGCCGGTGGGCAGGTCGAAGGCGCACATCAGGCCCCGGCCGCGAACGTTGGACACCAGGCTCGCGTGTGCGTCCGCCCCCCCGTGCAGGTCGAGCAGCAGCGCGTGGCCGAGCTTCGCGGAGCGATCGAACAGGCCCTCCGCCTCGATGATCTCGAGCAGCCGCTGCGAGCGGACCATGTCGACCAGGCCGCCGCCCCAGGTCGAGTTGATCCGGCTGGAGACGTGGAACACGTTGTCGGGCACCTCGTCGACCCGGCGGCCCGCCATGATGCCGCCGACCTGCACCTTCTTGGCGAAGGCGACGACATCCGGCTCGAGGCCGAGCTGCTGGTACGCCCACGGCGTACCCGTGCCGAGACCGGTCTGCACCTCGTCCAGGACGAACAGCGCGTCGTAGGTGCGGCAGAGCGCCTGCATCGCCTGCAGGAACTCCGGCCGCATGTGGTTGTCGCCGCCCTCGCCCTGGATCGGCTCGGCGAGGAACGCCGCGATGTCGTGCGGGTGCGCCTCGAACGCCGCCCGTGCCTGCTCGAGCGCCCGCTGCTCGGCGGCCTCGACCTCGGCGAGGTGCTCGGCGAGCGGGAACGTGATCGCCGGCACGTCGATGCGCGGCCAGTCGAACTTCGGGAACCGGTCGGTCTTGTTCGGGTCGGTGTTGGTGAGCGACATGGTGTAGCCGCTACGGCCGTGGAACGCCTTCTCCAGGTGCAGCACCTTGGTGCCGAGCGCGGGATCGATGCCGTGTGCCTCGTTCCACCGCGACTTCCAGTCGAACGCGATCTTCAGCGCATTCTCGACCGCGAGCGCGCCGCCGTCGATGAAGAACAGGTGGGGCAGCGCCGGGTCACCGAGCACGCGCGCGAACGTCTCGACGAAGCGGGCCATCGGGACGGTGTAGATGTCCGAGTTGGACGGCTTGTTGACCGCGACGCGACCGAGTTCGGCCAGGAACTCGCTGTCCTCGGCCAGCGCGGGATGGTTCATGCCGAGGGCGGATGAGGCGAAGAACGTGAACAGATCCAGGTACCGCGTGCCGTCGCGGGCATCGACGAGCTCCGAACCCTGCGAGCGGTCCAGGTCCAGCACCAGTTCGAAGCCGTCGGCAAGCATGTGCGCGGCAATCGTCTGGTGGACCTGGGCCGGGGCGAGGCCGTTCGTCACGGCCGAAGTCAGCGTCGTCATGGCCCGAAGTCTACCGGAAGATTTCCGGCTGAATCGCGCAGTAGACCGGACTTTTTACGGCGCTCACTCCTCCGGCAGCGGGTGCGCCCGCCCCTCGAAAAAGGTCTGCAGCACGACGGTCGTGCGCGTCGAGACGTTGGCCCGCCGACGGATCTCACGGATCAGTGCCTCCAGCGCCGACGGCGACGCGACCCGGACGTAGAGCACGAAGCTGTCCTCGCCGGCCACCGAGTGGCAGTCCTCGATCTCGGTGAGCTCGGCGAGTCGTTCGGGGATGTCGTACTCATGGTCGGGGTCGAGCGGCGTGATCGAGATGAACGCGGCGAGCGGCAAGCCGATCGCCTCGGGTTCGACGAGCGCAGCGTAGCCACGGATGACGCCACCGGTCTGCAGCCTGCGCACCCGCGCTTGTACGGCGGAGACCGACAGCCCGGTCGTCGCGGCCAGGCTCTTGAGCGTTGTGCGGCCGTCCGCGACCAGGGCGGCTGCGAGCTGCCGGTCGATCGGGTCGTCCAGCGCTCGGCTCACCGCGCCAGACTAGCGGGGCCGTACGCGCCGACCCTGGTGCATGTTCGCGGCGGGAGCGACGCAACTGCACCAAGATCGCCGAACGCAAATCGCACACCTGTTTGACGAGTCCGGCTATCGTGGAGCGGTGACCGTCGCGCTGCAGGGCTCGCTGTTCGATGCGACCGAGCGGCCCGGCCCCGGCCGCCTCGCGGGCAACGTGCGGCGCGTCGAACTCTCCGACGGGGCGTGGCTCGACGTGCTGCCCGGGTGGCTGCAGGGAGCCGACGAGGTGTTCGACCGGCTCGCCGCACAGGTGCCGTGGCGGGCCGAGCGCCGGCAGATGTACGACCGCGTCGTGTCCGTTCCCCGGCTGCTGTGCTTCTACGACCAGGGCGCCCCGCTGCCCGACCCGGCGCTGGATGCGGCGAAGGCACTGCTCGACGAGCATTACGCGGATGAGCTCGGCGAGCCGTTCGCCACCGTCGGGCTCTGCCTGTACCGCGACGGCCGCGACAGCGTGGCCTGGCACGGCGACACGATCGGCCGAGGCTCGACCGAGGACACGATGGTCGCGATCGTCTCGGTCGGCGCGCCGCGCGCGCTGCTGCTCCGGCCGCGCAGCGGCACGACGGCGGTGCGCCGCGAGCTGGGCCACGGCGACCTCGTCGTCATGGGTGGCAGCTGCCAGCGGACCTGGGAGCACGCGATCCCCAAGACGGCCCGCCCGGTCGGCCCGCGGATCAGCATCCAGTTCCGCCCGCGCGGCGTCCGCTGATCGATGCCCGGCGCAGCGACACCCGCTCCATCGGGTCTGTACGCCGCCAAGGCCGAGGTCCCGGACGCGGAGATCGTCGACGAGCTGGGTGTCGCGAAGGTGCTGCGCGAGAGCGAGGACGCGACGATCCTCGCGCTGCCCGCCGCCGACGCTCTGGAGGACCTCGCCATCCCGTCGGTGGAGCGGATCGTCGAAACGATCGGGACGTCCATGCAGCAGTAGGTGGCGTGCGCCAACCCGTCGGATTCGCCTTGTGGATAACCGGGCTTCGGGCTCGCGGCGGGTTCAGGATGGCTAACCATGACGAACACACCGCCTCCCGGAACGCCTGTCCGCAACGACGCCGAGCTGTTCGAGGTGTGGCAGAGCCTGATGGGTCCCGGCGGGTTCGGCGTGCGCAGCATCTGGGTGATCTTCCTGGACGCCGATCAGCGCACCCTGCCCGTCGTCGTGCCCATCGACGACCGGCCCGCTGAGCCCGATCGTCTGCTCGTCGGCAACCTGGCGAAGATCGTCGGTGGACTCATCCAGAGCGGCGACGCCGCCTCCGCCGCCCTGCTGCTCTCGCGGCCGGGCCCGTCGCACATGCTCGATCCTGATCGGCGCTGGGCGCGTGTGCTGCACGACGCGCTCGGCACCGAACTGTCGCGGTGGCCGATCCACCTGGCCACCCAGGATCGGATCCAGGTGTTCGCGCCCGACGACCTCATTGCCGTCCCGGCGTGAACCTGGTCCCGGCATCGGCGCGGCAGGGTCATCCTACAAAAAGCACATGACGACCGTGGGTGTGCGCGAGCTCCGGCAGCGGGCAAGCGAGCTACTTCGCTTGGTCGAGGCGGGCGAGACCATCGAACGGCTGGCGTCTGCTGCCGCTGCCCTGGGTCTCACCGTCGTCGCGCCGGCCTGACGCTACGAACGCGTCCGGAGATCTTGTTGCGGCTCGGCCGCCGGAGCGACAGATTCGCACCGAGATCGCGGCGTGCGTTTGGCATTCGGGTTAGCCTCACGCCATGGGAAACCCTGATGACGAGCCGACCGAATCGCCCGCGACGTGGGAGAACGTTGCGGTTGGGAAGGCGAAGGAAGTTGTCGGACGCGCTATCGGTGATGAAGAGCTGACCGAGGAAGGCGACGAGCAGGAAGCGATCGCTCACGAGGTCCGTGAAGAATTCAAAGAAGAACACAAGGGCTGAGCCGGGTAAACAGCATTGCCGAGATCAGCTGCGGGTTGCGGTCGACCGAGAACCACAAGTCGCAGCTGATCACGCTCATCACGCGCAGCGGACGGCGCCCGGACGGCGACGCAGCCGCTAACCGCGACCCGCTCGCCGGACGAGTTCCCGCGACGCAGCACGCGCATCCGCGGCGAGCGCTCGAACATCCGCCGCCCGCAGCTCATTGCGCTCGACGACGACGTCACCACCGACGAGCAGCAGCTCCAGGGGCGCGGGCGGCCCGAAGACCAGCGCGCACACCGGATCGGCGATGTCCGCGTGCCCGAGCCCGTCCAGGCGCCATAGCGCGACGTCGCCGAGCTTGCCGACCTCGAGGGAGCCGAGCTCGTCCTGCCGGCCCAGGCAGCGCGCGCCGCCGATCGTGCCCATCGCCAACGATTGCCGAGCCGTCAGCGCTTGCGGCCCGAGCCGGCATCGGGCGGCGAGCAGCGCCTGGCGCAGCTCCTCGGCCAGCCCGCCGTGCTCGTTGGACGCGACCCCGTCGACACCGAGGCCGACCGGCGCGCCCGCCGCGAGCAGCTCCGGAACCGGAGCGATGCCCGAGCCGAGCCGCCCGTTCGAGCTCGGGCAGTGCGCGGTGCCGGTGCCCGACGCCGCGAACTTCGCGATGTCGGACTCGGACAGGTGCACGCAGTGCGCGAGCCAGACGTCCTCACCCAGCCAGCCCAGCGACTCGACGTAGTCCACCGGCCGGGCCCCGAAGGTGGCCAGGCAGAACTCCTCCTCGTCCCGCGTCTCGGCGAGGTGGGTGTGCAGCCGCACCCCGAGCCGGCGCGCCAGCTCAGCGGACTGCTCCATCAGCTCGCCGGTGACCGAGAACGGCGAGCACGGCGCGAGCGCGATCCGCAGCATCGAGTCGAATCCCGGGTCGTGGTGCTTGGCCACGGCCGCCTCGCACGCGGCAAGGATCTCGTCGGGGTCCTCGACCACGCTGTCCGGCGGCAGCCCGCCCTTGGACCGGCCCAGGTTCATCGAGCCGCGCGTCGGATGGAAGCGCAGCCCGATGCGGCGGGCCGCCTCGATCTCGGCACCGAGCAGGTCCCCGCCGTCGCGCGGGAAGACGTAGTGGTGGTCCATCGCCGTCGTGCAGCCGGACAGCGCCAGCGCCGCCAGCCCCGCACTCGCCGCGGCATGCTCGAGTTCCGCGTCCAGCTGCGCCCAGATCGGGTACAGCGTGGTGAGCCACTGGAACAGCGTGCCGTCCTGCTCGAAGCCTCGGGTGATCCACTGGTACAGGTGGTGATGGGTGTTCACCAGCCCGGGCGTCGCCAGGCACCCCGACCCGTTCACCCGCCGAGCGCCCTCGAGATGCGGGGCGGGCCCGGCAGCGACGGCGGTGATCCGCCCGTCCGTGACAACGAGGTGCCCGCTCTCGTACTCGGTTCCCGCCGTGTCGACGGTCGCGATCGCGCAGCCGTCGACGACCACGGTCGGCATCAGCAGAATCCCGGCACGCTCTGCCAGGCCGGCCCGGCGTCGGGGGCGTCGTCACGGGTGACGGTGCCCTCGATCAGCCCGTACGGACGGTCGGCGGCGTGGTACACCTCGCGGTCGTTGGCCAGCCCGAACGGCGACAGGTCGACGAGGAAGTGGTGCTTGTTCGGCATCGACATGCGGATCTCGGCGACCTCCGGACGGGTCTGGAGGACCTGCTCGCCCATGAAGTACAGCGACTGCTGCAGTGCGAGGCTGTGCTTGCGGGCGAAGGACTCGAGCAGGGTCCGCCGCACGTCCGCGTACGCCTTGCCCCAGTCGACGGCGGTGTCCGCGTAGCGCCAACGCGCGGTGACGGCAGTGGCCAGGATGCGGTCGCGGTCCTCGCCGAGCGTGGTGTAGCGGTCGCGGGGGAAGCCGGTGAACTCCGAGCCGGTGGACTTGAGCACGACGAGGTCGGTGAGCCCGGCGATCACCCAGGCCTCGTCGCCGTCGACGGTGACCACAGCGGTCCGGTTGCCACCCCCCGCCCGGCTGAACGCATGATCGTGTTCGGCGCCGTCGACCTCGATCCGGTCCCACGCGTACTCCTCGACCGACACCTTGGCGCCGGTGATCCAGTCGAACGAGTCGACGAAGTGCCGGCCGAGCCGCAGCGCGAACTCCTCGATCTCGCCGACGCCGAACTGCTGCGCGAAGGCGAACACGGTGTTCTTCTGGGTGTCGGTGGCGACGACGTGGCCGTTGTCCCCGTCCAGGTGCGCGGCGGCGAAGTCACCGCGCAGCGAGGTGGAGACGTTGAGGTCCTTGAGCTCGTGCCGCTCACCCGTGCGGATGACGCGGACCAGCCGGACCTCGGCCTTGCCGTACTGGTTGTCGCCGAAGACGATGCTCATTGCTAGCTCCCGCGGTAGGTGGAGAAGGCGTACGGGCTGAGCAGCAGCGGGACGTGATGGTGCTGCTGCGCGTCGGTGACCTCGAAGACGACGCTCACCTCCGGGTAGAAGGTGGGTACGCCGCGCTCGGCGAAGTAGCCGCCGGTGTCGAACCGGATGCGGTGCACGCCCGCCTCCGGCTCGCCGAGCGCGCCGATCCGCCCGTCGGCGTCGGTGCGGCCCCCGGCGACCGGCTGCCACCCGTCGTCAGTACCACGCTCGAGGGTGACCGCGACGCCCTCGGCCGGCCGACCGGACGCGGCGTCCAGGACGTGGGTCGAGAGAGTCATAGCGCCTCCGCGTGCAGCAGCTTGGCCAGCCGGATCCGGTTGATCCTGGCCAGCTCGCCGAGCACGACGGAGCGCTCGGTCGCGGCGTCGTTGCCCAGGCGCGCCCGGCAGATCGCGAGCAGCTCGTCACCGGATCGGCCCGTCGCGCAGACCAGGTAGACCTGATCGAAACGCTGCTCGTACTCGGCATTGGCCGCAGCCAGCCGGGCCCGGATGTCGTCACCGGACACGCCCGACTGCTCCTGCCGTGACCACTGCCCGTTCGGGCCGCTCGGCCGCTCGCCGATCCGCGGGTGGGCCGCGATCGCCTGTGCCAGCCCTGCGTCGTCGAGCGCGGCGGTTGCCGCTTCGGACGCGGCCAGCAGGGACTGCTCGTCCGGGTAGGGGCGCCCGGCCAGCACGCTCTCGATCCACGCCGCTGCGGCGCAGCAGGCGCCGAGGTCACCGCGCAGCCGCGCGTCGTCGGGCGCGGCTGCGTTCAGCGCGGCGAGCGGCCACGGAGGTCCGGCCGCTGCGCCGGCACGAGCTGTCGTCACTGCAACTCCTGATTTCAGGATACGGAAAGTGTATTTCGCTATACGGAGAGCCTAGGACGAGCACTCGGCCGAGGTCAAGTGCCCGCACCGGCCAGCCGCGCGCGGAGGCTGCCCGGCAGCTCGGCCAGGTCGGCGTACGGCCGGCCCGCGGCCAGCCTGTCGGCGTCGTCGCCGGAAAGCCCCGCCGAGTCGAGCAGCCCGGCCAGCTGGCTGTCCGGAACCCGGTTCAGGAACTGCCGGGTGAGGCTCGCACGACCGGCTTCGGTGGGCGTCCCGTACAGGCGCAGCCGGCCGACCCCGCCGTCGGGGAACACGTCCAGCCGCACCGCGGACAGCTCGGCAGGCGCGAGGACGAACCGGTGCCGGGTGTCCGGCTGAAGGGCGGTGCGGGCCAGCACGTCGACCCCCTCGCCGGTCAGGGCGGCCCAGCCCGGCGCGTTGCCCACGAAGTGCGTCGTGTCGATCTCGGCCAGGACGGTCCGCCCCGCGCACGCGAGCTGCACCTGCACCCAGTCGTTACCGTCGTCCCTGCGGCGGGAGGTCTCCCAGCCGTCGCCCATAACCAGAGCCAGGCCGGGCTTTATCAGGTTGTTGGGCGAGGAGAAGAAGCTGTTGCTGCAGTCGAGCACGCGCCCGCCGTTCTCCAGCGCCGCCAGGTCGATCGTGTGCGCCAGCAACCTCGGGTCGGGCACCACCTCGCCGAACACCCGCAGCCGCGCAACGCCGCCGTCGGGGTAGATCGACAGGCGCACGTGCGTGTACCGGTGCTCGTCCTCGACCGCGAACTCGTGCGCGCTGTCACCGGTGAGCGCGCAGCGGGCGACGAGAGTCGTCCAGTCGGCGGCGGCGAGCTCGCCCGGCGACGGGTGTCCCTCGACGCCGCACGCCTCGACCGAGGTCTCCGGCGGGAAGTTGCCCCGGAAGAACGCGGTGTCGACGACGACGGTGCGCACCACACCGGGACAGCCGAGCCGCACGATCGCGTGGTCGTGGCTGTCGGGTCCACGTTCGCGCCGGCGGCGGGTCTCCCAGCCGTCCATGATCTGCCCCTTCGGGCCGAACGTGTGCGGCTGGAACACCGGCGCCTCGGGCTTGATCAGGTTCTCGCGCTCGGCGAACAGCTCGTCGTTCGCGGCGACCACCCCGCCGCCCAGCTCGCGCGAGGCGAGGTCGGGCAGGTACAGATCCGTCATGTCTCTCCTCGCATGAGCAGCCGGCCGGCCGGCTGATCGGTGATCTCGTTGCCGCGCAGCCAGGTGCGGCGGACGACGCCGGTAAGCCGCCGCCCGTTGTACGGTGTCACCGGGTTGCGGTGCCGGAGCGCCGCCGCGTCGACGACGAACTGCGCGTCCGGAGCGAAGACGCAGAGATCGGCCGCCGCTCCGACGGCCAGCCTGCCCTTGTCGGGCAGCCCGGCCAAGTCCGCGGGACGCTCGGCCATCCAGCCGACGACGTCAGCGAGCGCGACACCACGCGCGTGCGCCTCGGTCCACACGGCGGCCAGCCCGAGTTGCAGCGACGCGATCCCGCCCCAGGCGTCGGCGAAGTCGCCGGTGTCCAGCCGCTTGAGCTCGACGGTGCACGGCGAGTGGTCGGACACGATGCAGTCGATGACGCCGTCGCGCAGCCCCTGCCACAGCGCCTCGCGGTTGGCCGGATCGCGGATCGGCGGGCAGCACTTGTACTGCGTGGCGCCGTCCGGGATGTCCGCGTCAGCGAAAGTGAGGTAATGCGGGCAGGTCTCGACGCTCACCGGCACGCCGTCGGCCCGCGCCTTCGCCAGCATCGGCAACGCATCCGCGCTCGACAGGTGCAGCACGTGCACGCGGCAGCCGGTCCGGCCGGCGAGCTCGAGCAGCCGGGCGATCGCGCGCTGCTCGGCCTCGGGGGGACGCGAGCGCACGAACGAGCGGTACCCGCGCTCGTGCGGCGCGTCGTGGATCGAGCCGGCGTCCTCGGCGTGCACGATCAGCAGCCCGTCGAACGTCGCGATCTCGCGCATCGCCACGTGCAGGCCGTCATCGTCCAGGGGTGGGAACTCGTCGACCCCGCTCGGCAGCAGGAAGCACTTGAACCCGAAGACGCCGGCCTCGTGCAGCGGCCGCAACTCCGCGACGTTGCCCGGGATCGCGCCGCCCCAGAACCCGACGTCGACGGCGCACTGGCCGGCCGCGGTCCTGCGCTTAACGTCCAGCGCGTCGACATCGCACGTCGGCGGGATGCTGTTGAGCGGCATGTCGATGATCGTCGTCACCCCGCCCGCCGCCGCCGCTGCCGTCGCGGTGGCGAACCCCTCCCACTCGGTGCGGCCCGGATCGTTGACGTGGACGTGCGTGTCGACCAGGCCGGGCAGCAGCACCGCGTCCGGCCCGAGGCGCAGCGTGCGGTCGGTGTCGAGCTCGGCGTCGACGGGCTCGATCGCCGCGATCCGCCCGTCCCGGATACCCACCGCACAGGCCCGTTCCGCGCCGCCGGTGATCGCCCGCTCGGCACGCACCACCAGCTCGAGGGTCATCGGGACCGCTCCGCACCCGACTGTGCAACTTCTGGCGGCGTGGGACAGCCAGAAGTTGCACAACGGGGCAGGCGGCCGGCCAGCTTTCGTCCCAGCTGCTCGAGCAGGGCCGGCGCATCGGCGATGCACCGCTCGACGTCCGGTTCGAGATCGGTCAGCGCGTAGACCGCGCCGAACCCCGCGCCGCTCAGCTCGTCCGGCGACAGCGAGCACCGGCCGGCGACGGCGACGACCGCAACGCCCGCACGCCGCGCCGCCGCGGCGACACCCGCGGGCGCCTTGCCGGACAGGGTCTGCCGGTCGAGCGAACCTTCGCCGGTGATCACGAGGTCGGCGCCGCCCAGTGCCGCGTCGAAACCGACCAGGTCGAGCACGAGGTCGATGCCCGAGCTCAGCTGCGCGCCGAGGGCGAGCGCGGCGACGCCGACCCCGCCCGCCGCGCCGGCACCGGGTTCGCCGCTGTGATCGGTCCCGACGGCCGAGGCGACGACGGCTGCCCACTGCCGCAGCGCGTCGTCGAGCGCGCGCACCTGGTCAGGATCGGCACCCTTCTGCGGCCCGTACACCGCCGCGGCCCCGTCCGGGCCGGTGAGCGGGTTGTCGACGTCGCTCGCCACCGCGAGCTGCACGGCGCGCAGGCCCAGGTGCAGTTCGGACAGGTCGAGCGTCGCCGCCGCGCCCAGCACCCCTCCTCCCCGTCCGAGCGGATCGCCGTGCGCGTCGAGGATCCGCGCACCGAGCGCCTGCAGCAGGCCCGCTCCCCCGTCCGTGCTCGCGCTGCCACCGATGCCCAGGACGATCCGGTGCGCGCCGGCGTCCAGGGCGGCCCGGATCACCTCGCCGACGCCGTAGCTCGACGCGCCCAGCGGATCGAACTCGCAGCCCGGCAGCCGGGACAGCCCGCACACGCCGGCCAGCTCCACGACCGCGACCGAACCGCGGCGCGCGTAGGACGAGCGAACCGGCAGCCCGGTCGGACCCGCCGCGGTCACCGGCACGCGCTCGAACCCGGCGGCCACCGCCGCGTCCACCGTGCCGTCACCGCCGTCGGCCACCAGGACGCGCACGAGCACGACGTCCGGTCTCTCGGCGCGCAAGCCGGCACTGACGGCGTCGGCGACCTGCGCCGCGGTCAGCGAACCCTTGAACTTGTCGGGCGCGATCAGGACGTGCATCAGTCCAGCATGGCAACAACTGCGGTCGGTGCGTCCTCGTGACGCGCGGCGAGTTCCTCGAACTCGACCACGTTGTCCAGCTCGGTGCCCATCGAGATGTTGGTGATCCGCTCCAGGATGATCTCGACGACCACCGGGACGCGGTACTCCGCGATGAGCTTCTTCGCCTCGTCGAGCGCCCCGGCGATCTCGCCCGGATCGGTGACGCGCAGTGCCTTGCAGCCCAGGCCCTCGGCGACCTTCACGTGGTCGACGCCGTAACCGCCCAGCTCGGGTGCGTTGACGTTGTCGAAGGAGAGCTGGACGCAGTAGTCCATGTCGAAACCGCGCTGCGACTGCCGGATCAGGCCGAGGTAGGCGTTGTTCACCAGCACGTGGATGTACGGCAGCTTGAACTGTGCACCCACCGCCAGCTCCTCGATCATGAACTGGAAGTCGTAATCGCCGGACAGCGCGACCACGGTCGCATCCGGGTCGGCCACGCACACGCCGATCGCCGCCGGCACGGTCCAGCCGAGCGGGCCGGCCTGCCCGGCGTTGATCCAGTGCCGCGGACGGTAGACGTGCAGGAACTGCGCGGCCGCGATCTGCGACAGGCCGATCGTGCTGACGTAACGGGTCTCCGGGCCGAAGCTGCGGTTCATCTCCTCGTACACCCGCTGCGGCTTGATCGGCACGTCGTCGAAGTGGGTGCGGCGCTGCATCGTGGAGCGCCGCTCGCGGCAGGCGTCCACCCACCCGGTGCGACTGGCGGGCTTGCGCTCGCGGGCGGCCTGCACGAACAGCTCCAGCGCGGCCTTGGCGTCGGACACGATGCCGTAGTCGGGCGCGAACACCCGGCCGATCTGCGTCGGCTCGATGTCGACGTGCACGAAGGTGCGGCCCTGCGTGTACGTCGGCACGCCGCCGGTGTGCCGGTTGGCCCAGCGGTTGCCGATACCGAGCACGAAGTCGGCGGCCAGCATCGTCGCGTTGCCGTAGCGATGCGCGGTCTGCAGCCCGACCATGCCGGCCATCAGCCGGTGATCGTCCGGCAGCGCGCCCCAGCCCATCAGCGTCGGCACCACCGGCACGTCGACCAGCTCGGCGAACTCGACGAGCAGGTCGGCGGCGTCGGCGTTGAGGATCCCGCCGCCCGCGACTATGAGCGGGCGCTCGGACGCCGCGAGCAGGTCCAGCGCCTTGTCGATCTGCGCTCGCGTCGCGGCCGGCTTGTACACCGGCAGCGGCTGGTAGGTCTCGATGTCGAACTCGATCTCGGCGAGCTGGACGTCGAACGGCAGGTCGAGCAGCACCGGGCCCGGACGCCCCGATCGCATCAGGTGAAACGCCTGCTGGAACGCGCCGGGTACCTGCGCGGGCTCCAGGACCGTCATCGCCATCTTCGTCAGCGACGAGGCGATCGTGCAGATGTCGACGGCCTGGAAGTCCTCCTTGTGCAGCTTGGCGACCGGCGCCTGACCGGTGATGCACAGGATCGGGATGGAGTCCGCCGACGCGGAGTACAGCCCGGTCATCATGTCCGTCCCAGCCGGCCCGGACGTCCCGATGCACACGCCGATGTTGCCTGCCCGGGCGCGCGTGTAGCCCTCGGCCATGTGCGACGCACCCTCGACGTGCCGGGCCAGGGTGTGGTTGATCGAGCCGTTCCTGCGGAGGGCGTCGTAGAACGGGTTGATCGCCGCGCCGGGCAGGCCGAAGACGTCGGCGACGCCCTCCTTCTGCAGGATCGCGACCGCGGCATCGACCGTGCGCATACGTGTCATCGTTGGTTCTCCTGTCGTCCGGACAGCTGCTCGACGAGCTTGAGCAGTGCCGAGTGGTCCAGTCCGCCGTCGCCCTGCGCCTTGAGCGAGGCGACGAGCTGGGCAACGGCCGAGCCGAGTGGGATCACCACGCCCGCGTCGCGAGCGGCCGCGGTCAGGATGCCCAGGTCCTTGTCGTGCAGTTCGATGCGGAACCCGGGCGTGAAGCTGCGCGCGAGCATGGCCGCGCCCTTGCGGTCGAGCACGGTGCTGCCGGCCAGGCCACCGCCGAGCACCGCGAGCGCGGCCTCGGTGTCGACGCCGTACGCCTCCAGGAAGACGATCGCCTCGGCGAGCAGTTCGATGTTGCCCGCGACCATGAGCTGGTTGGCCGCCTTGACGGTCTGCCCGGAACCGGCCGGCCCGACGTGGACCACCGTCCGGCCGACCGCGTCGAGCACGTCCCTGGCCGCGGCGACGTCGTCCGGCTCGCCACCGACCATGATCGACAGCACCGCGTCGATCGCGCCCTGCTCGCCACCGGAGACCGGCGCGTCCAGCACGCGGAAGCCCTGCTGTTTACCCTCGGCGGCAAGTTCCGCGGCCACGTCAGGCCGGATCGTCGAGCAGTCGATCACCAGCGCACCCTTGCGCGCGTTGGCGAACACGCCGTCCTCGCCAGTGAGCACCGCTCGGACGTCGGGCGAGTCCGGCACCATGGTCACGACGACGTCGACGTCCTTGACCGCATCGGCGACGCTCGCCGCGCCCCGGCCACCCTGCTCGACGAGCCGATCGACCTTGCCCGGGCTGCGGTTGTAGCCGACGACGTCGAAGCCGGCCTTGACCAGGTTGGCGGCCATCGGGCCGCCCATGATGCCCAGCCCGACGAACGCGACGCTCACCATGCCGACACCTGCCCGCCGCGGCGCGAACGGGGCAGCCAGGCCAGGCTCTCGTCGGTCGAGGTGGTCGGCTTGTACTCCAGGCCGACCCAGCCCTCGTACCCGTTGCGCTGCAACGCCGCCAGCCGGCCGTCCAGATCGAGCGACCCGCTGCCGGGCTCGCCGCGGCCCGGAGCGTCGGCGATCTGCACGTGCGCGATCTTGGCGGCATGGCCCGCGATCGCCGCGTCGAGGTCGTCGCCGTTGCTGTCCAGGTGGTAGAGGTCGCACAGGAATCCAACGTTGGCGGCTCCTGCGGCCCGGGCCCGGTCGACTACGGCGACGGCCTGGTCGGCGGTACGCAGCGGGTAGGGCTTCGGGCCGCTCACCGCTTCGATCAGCACGGTGGCACCGATCCGGTCCGCCGCCTTGGCCGCATGGGCGATGCTCGCGAGCGCGATGTCGTCCTGCTCCTCGGGCGGCACCCCGTCGACCCGGTTGCCGTACAGCGCGTTGAACGCGCGCACACCGAGCCGCTCGCCGATGCCGACCGCCACGTCGACGTTGTCGCCGAACTCCGTGCTGCGGGACGGGATCGACAGCACGCCGCAGTCCGCACCCGCGAGCTCGCCGGCGAAGAAGTTCAGTCCCACGAGCGCCACGCCCGCGTCCTGGATCGAGGCGACGAACGCGTCGACGTCGGCATCAGCGGGGACAGGGGCGGCGAACGGCCACCAGAACTCGACCGCGTCGAACCCCGCTGCCCGCGCCGCGCTCGCGCGCTGTAGCAGCGGCAGTTCGGTGAACAGCATCGCGCAGTTGGCCAGGTATCGCAGAGAGTGTACCGTCATTGCTACTTCCGTATTGTGGAATCGACTTTCCATTTGTCGGATCACCATACGACGACGGCGGAACGCCGTCAATGCACAGCGCGGACCAGTTCCTTGCCGCTCCTTGCCGCTCCTTGCCGCTTCCCCAACAGGTGACAGGTGGATCTTCCTGCACCTCGTAGCCCCCGTGACCGCCCGCGCAGGAAGATCGCCCCGCCCTGCGGTCGCACGGCACGCGACCGGCCGCACGGGCGGACCGCCCACGCAGGAAGATCAGCCGGTATCGCGCGAGCGGGGCACGACCAGCCCCGACTCGTACGCGGCGACCACCGCCTGGGTGCGGTCGCGCAGGCCGAGCTTGTTCAGCACCCGGCTCACGTGGGTCTTGACGGTCTCCTCCGTGACGATCAGGCGCGCGGAGATCTCCAGGTTGGACAGGCCCTCCGCGACCAGGCGCAGGACCTGCGTCTCGCGGGGCGTGAGCGAGCCGAGCGCGGGCACCTCATCGGGTCGCGGGCGCTGCTGGGCGAACTCGCTGATCAGCCGCCGGGTGACGGCTGGCGCGAGCAGCGCCTCGCCGGCCGCGATGACCCGCACCGCGTCGAACAGCCGCTCGGCCGTCACGTCCTTGAGCAGGAAGCCGCTCGCCCCGGCGCGCAGCGCGTCGTACACGTAGGCGTCCAGGTCGAACGTGGTCAGGATCAGGATCCGCGGCCCGTCCGGACCCCACGCGGTCAGCGCCCTGGTGGCCTCGATCCCGTCCATCGCCGGCATGCGGACGTCCATCAGCACGACGTCCGGACGCAGCCGCACGCAGGTCGTTACCGCCTCCGCACCGTCCGAGGCCGTACCGACGACGGTGAAGTCCGGCTGCGTGTCCAGCAGGCCGGCGAAGCCGTCACGGACCACCTGATGGTCGTCCACGACGACGATGCGTACCGGCGCGACGGCGTTCAACCGGTCACCCCCACCTTCGCCGGCAGCACGGACTCGACGAGGAAGCCGCCGCCCGCCGCGGGACCGGTGCGCAGCCGGCCACCGACGGCCACGGCCCGCTCGTGCATGCCGAGCAGCCCGTGACCACCGAGCATCGGGGCAGGCGGCGGGCCGGGGCCGTTGTCGCGGATGCGCAGCCGCAGCGCGTCGTCGATGTACTCGACCTCCACGTCGACGGCCGAACCGGGCGCGTGCCGCCGGGCATTCGTCAGGGCTTCCTGGACGATCCGGTAGGCGGCGAGCTCGACGCCCGGGTCGAGCGGGTCCGGCGGGCCTTGGACGATCAGCCGAGTGGCCGTTCCCGACGCGGCTCGCGCCTCGTCCAGCAGCTCGTTGAGCTGACGCAGACCGGGCTGGGGCCTGCGGTCCGCGGCATCGTCCGCGGTGTCCTCGCGCAGCACGCCCAGCAATCGGCGCATCTCGGTCAGCGCGGTCCGTGCGGTATCGCCGATCGCGGAGAGCCGCTGCGCGCCCGCGGTGGGCATCCCGCTCGTCGTCAGCCGAGCTGTCTCGGCCTGTACGGCGATCATCGACACGTGGTGGGCGACCACGTCGTGCAGCTCGCGGACGATGCGCGCGCGCTCGCCCCGCGCTGTGTGCTCCAGCAGGGTGCCGGCGATGGCCTGCCGGGCTGCGCTGTGCTCGGTGGCCTCGGTGCGCGCCCGCGTCGCGATACCGGCCAGTGCCGCGCCGGGGCCGAGCGAGGCCAGCAGCACCGTCAGCACCTGCGCCTCGCCGGTCCTGGAGTCCGACAGCGCCAGCGCGAGGAACGGGACGGCGAGGGCGACCGCCAGCAACTGCGGACGCCGGCGGCCGAGCTGGAACAGGACGCTCAGCTGCGCGACGGTGCCCGCGACGGTCAGCGCGTGGAACGGCGTCAGCGAGAGCACGGCGGCCACGGTGACGGTCACGGCGGCCGCGGCCGGGGGCAGGACGGACAGCGGCAGCGTGGTGCACAGTGCGAGCAGGCAGAGCACCAGGACGAACCGCCCGCTGTCACTCGTGTCCAGCGTCCGCGCGAGTGTCTCGATCATCGCCGCTGCGCCGAGAACCGCTCCCGTGGCCGGCCGCAGCTCTGGCAGCGCGGCGACCCGCCGGACCGTCTCGGCCCACCGGCTGCGCTCAGCTGCTCGGCCCATGCGGCCATTGTCGCTGGTCGCCCGTCGCCCGGGCGTCCCCCCACCCGGGGACGGCGCAGTCGCTCGTGCGGGGGATGCCGCCCCGGCGTCCCCCGTGCCGGGGAGGGCGAAGATGGCTCCCCGGGGGGACGACCGGGACCGCCTCTGCTCCCTAGCGTTCTGGCCATGGACGCGAGCATCGAAGTCACCGGCCTGCGCAAGCGATTCGGCTCGACCGTGGCCCTGGACGGCCTGTCGTTCACGGTCGCGCCCGGGCAGGTGACCGGGTTCGTCGGCCCCAACGGCGCCGGCAAGTCCACCACGATGCGGGTGATCCTCGGCCTGGACTCGGTCGACGAGGGCACCGCGCTGATCGGTGGCCGGCCCTACGCGAGCCTGCGGCACCCGCTGAGCCACGTCGGATCTCTGCTGGACGCCGCCGCCCTGCAGCCCAGCCGCAGCGGCCGCAATCACCTGTTGTGGCTGGCCCACTCGCAGGGCCTGACGGCGCGGCGGGTCGACGAGGTGATCGAGCAGGCCGGCCTGCAGACTGCGACCCGGCGCAAGGCGGGCGGCTACTCGCTCGGCATGCGGCAGCGGCTCGGGATAGCGGCGGCCCTGCTCGGCGACCCCCCGGTGCTGATGCTCGACGAACCGTTCAACGGTCTCGATCCCGAGGGCATCGTGTGGATCCGCGGCTTCCTGCGCGCGCTCGCACGGCAGGGTCGCGCGGTGCTGGTGTCCAGCCACCTGATGAGCGAGCTGCAGGACAAGGCCGACCACCTGGTCGTGATCGGCCGTGGGCGGCTCGTGGCGGACAGCAGCGTCGCCGAGCTGATCGCCACCGCGTCGGGCGGTCGGGTCACGCTGCGCACCACGGCCCGGACCGAGGCGATGACCGTGCTCGCCCACGCGGGCGCGACCGTCGCCACCACCGACGCGGACACGCTCACCGTGTCCGGGCTGCCACCGGAGCGCGTCGTGTCGCTGCTCGGCGAGAGCGCGCTGCCGTTCTCGGAGGTCTCGGCGCACCGCGCGAGCCTGGAGGAGGCGTACATGGAGCTGACCAGGGACGCCGTCGAGTTCCGCGCTGTGGGCACGCCGGTGGCCGAGGAGCAGGCCCGATGACCGCCACGATCACCCCATACCGCTCCGAGTTGCCGGCCGGGCGCGACGGCTTCGCCCAACTGCTGCGGGCGGAGTGGACCAAGTTCCGGACGGTGCGTGGCTGGGTCATCGGCGCCGTCGCGGCGGCGCTGCTGATCGTGCTGCTGGCGTGGCTCACCGCGAACGGCAGCCACTCCGAGTCCTGCATCGACGGCAAGTGCACCGTCCTCAAGCCGCACGTCCTGACCGGGCCGGGCGGCGAGGCGGTGGATGACTCCTTCTACTTCGTGCATCAGTCGCTGAGCGGCGACGGCACCGTCACCGCCCGGCTCACCGCCTTTACCGGGCGGTACTCGCCGAGCGGCGCCGTGCCGGTCGGTCCCAACGGCCCGGTCGGTCTGCAGGCGGGCCTGCAACCGTGGAGCAAGGCCGGCCTGATCGTCAAGGCGAGCACCGCCCAGGGGTCGGCGTACGCCGCGATCATGGCGACGGGCGACCATGGCGTGCGGATGCAGTACGACTACACGCACGACGTCGCCGGCCGGCCCGGTGCGATCGGCCCGAGCTCACCGCGCTGGCTGCGCCTGACCCGCTCCGGGGACACGGTCACGGGGTACGACTCGGCCGACGGCCGCACCTGGACAAGGGTCGGCTCGGCGCACCTGAGCGGGCTGCCGGCCACGGTGCAGATCGGGCTGTTCACAACCTCCCCAGACCACACGGTGACCGAGTCCCATCTCGGCGGCGGCAGTTCGCAGGGTGGTCTGTCGGTGGCGACCGGTGTCTTCGACCAGGTGAACCTGCAGGGCGGTTCGACCGGCGCGGCGTGGGCAGGGGCGTCGGTGGGCGGCGGCGGCCCAGCCCCGCAGCCGGGGCTCGGGTTCCAGCAGAGCGACGAGCGCATCAGCGTGACCGGGTCCGGTGACATCGCGCCCCTCGTGGGCGGCGACGCCGGGAACGGTGGCGGTCAGGGCGTCGAGCGCACTCTGGTAGGAGCGTTCGCCGGGCTGATCGTGCTGATCGTGCTGGCGACGCTGTTCATCACCGGCGAGTACCGGCGCGGCCTGATCCGCACGACGCTCGCCGCCAGCCCGCGACGGGGCCGTGTGCTCGCGGCGAAGGCCGCCGTGATCGCCGCCGTCACCTTCCTCGCCGGGCTGGTCGCGGCCGCCGTCGCGGTCCCGATGGGTGAGCATCTCCTGCGAGCCAACGGCAACTCGATCTATCCGGCCAGCACGCTCACCGAGGTACGGGTGATCGTCGGGACCGCAGCGCTGCTCGCCGTGGTTGCCGTCCTCGCCCTGGCAATGGGCGCCATGCTGCGCCGCAGCGCCGTAACAGTCACCGTCGTCGTCGCAGGGGTGGTACTGCCGTACATCCTTGCGACCGCCCATGTCCTGCCTGATGGGCCCGCGCAGTGGCTGATGCGCCTGACCCCGGCCGCCGGCTTCGCCGTCCAGCAGAGCGTGGTCCGGTACGCGCAGGTGAGCGCCGACTACTCGCCGTCCAACGGTTACTTCCCACTCGCGCCGTGGGTCGGCTTCGCCGTGCTGTGCGGATACGCGGCGGTCGCGCTCGCCCTGGCCGCCGTCGTGATCCGCCGGCGTGACGCGTGACCACTCCACGAAGTCGGTCCGCAGAGGGCGCTCCACGATTTCGCGGGGACCGCCGGATGAGGCTGGCCCTGCACGCCGAGTGGACGAAGCTGCGCACCGTCCCGGGCCCGGCCTGGCTCTTGGTCGCCACGATCCTGCTGACGGCCGGACTGAGCGCCGTGGCCGGGGCGGCCGTCACGTGCGGAACGGGCTGTACCCAGGATCCGGGCAAGATCAGCCTCACCGGGATCCAGCTCGGTCAGGCTCTGGTCGCAGCGCTGGCCGTGCTGATGGTCACGGGCGAGTACAGCACCGGGATGATCCGCACGACCCTCGCCGCGATGCCACGCCGGTGCAGCGTGCTGACGGCCAAGGCGGTCGTCGTCACCGGCGTAGTGCTTGCCGCCGGGACGGTCGCAGTCGTGGGCTCGCTGGTGGCGGCCCGCCTGAGCCTGCGCGGAAACGGCTTCACTGCGGCGCACGGTCGCCCGCTGCTGTCGCTGGCCGACGCCACGATGCTGCGCGCCGCAGCCGGCTCGGTCGTCTACCTCGCGCTGATCGCCCTGCTCAGCCTCGGCGTCGCCATCGCGGTGCGCGACTCGGCCGCGGCCATCGGCGTCGTCCTCGGCCTGCTCTACCTGTTCCCGATCCTCGCCGGTGCGGTGTCCGACCCGCACTGGCAGCGCCGGCTGCAGCGGTACGCGCCGACCAATGCCGGCCAGGCCATCGAGTCCACCGTCGGCCTGCGCACCCTGCCGATCAGCCCGTGGGCCGGCCTCGGTGTGCTCGCCCTGTGGGCCGCGGCGGCGCTGATCGGCGGTGCTCTCGTGCTCCGGCTGCGCGACGCCTGATTACTGCAACTGTGCGACTGCACGACGGTCAGTGCCACGGCATAGGCGGCGATCTTGGTGCACGGGTGTCGTCATAGCGCGTGGAGCGCAACAAGATCGGCGGCGGCGGCGGGCGAGACAGCGGGCAGTAACGGCCGCACGGTCAGCCCACGCGACGGCGGAAGAGCTCCTCGAGCGTGTCGACGGAGACCCCGGCCCGTTCGGAGACCTCGTCGGCGTCGAGCGCACCGCAGTGCAGCCCGCGCACCAGCAACGATGCCATCGCCTGCGCCGTCGCCGGCTCGTCGAGCACGCCGCCGCCGGTGTGGGCAACGTAGTTGCGCAGGCGGTCGCACGCCGCCGGCATCCCGTCGCGGTAGAACGCGTAGGTGGCCGCGTAGCGCGTCACGAGCTGGGCCGGGTGCAGGTCCCAGCCCTGGTAGTAGGCGCGCTCGAGCGAGCGACGCACCAGCCGGGCGTGCAGCCGCCACGCCGCCAGCACCGCCTCCGCCGGCCCGACCGGGAGCACGTTCGTCGAACCGTCGCTGATCCGCACGCCGGTTCCGGCCGCGGCCAACTGCATCACCGCCTTGGCGTGATCGGCCACGGCGTGCTCCATACTCTGGTACGGCGCGGCCACACCACAGGCGGCGCTGTAGTCGTAGGTGCCGTAGTGCAGCCCGGTCACCCGGCCGTCTCCGGCGTGCACCATCCGGGCCACGGCTGCCGTCCCGTCCGCCGCGAGGATCGCCTGCGGCGTCTCGACCTGGATCTCGAACCGCAGCCGTCCCGTCGTCAGGCCGTGCGCACTCTCGAGTTCGGTGCACAGATCGGCGAACGCGCGTACCTGGTCGACGTGCGTCACCTTGGGCAGCGTGCTGACGAACCCGGCCGGCAGCTCCCCGTGCTCGAGCAGCGCGCCGAGGACCAGGTCGAGGGTGCCGATCCCGCGGCGCCGCGTCGCCGGTTCGAGGCTCTTGAACCGGACTCCGCAGAACGGGACGGTCATGGCTGCCAGCGACTGCGCGGCCGACCGAGCTGCCGCCTCCTCCTCGCCATCCGGGTGCGCGCCGTAGCCGTCCTCGAAGTCGGCACGCAGGTCCTCGATCGGTTCGCTCGCGAGCTTGGCGCGGACGCGCGGCAGGACCTCGGCGGCGAGTTCGGCGCGGATGCCGAGGACGTCCGCGAGTGCCGCGGCGTCGGGCAGCCGCTCGTCCAGCGCCGCCAGCGCGAGCGCACCCCATTCGGCGGGCAGGTCGGCGGTGATCCGGTCGCCGGGCACGTAGACGGTGTGCACGGGCTGCCGGCTGCCGGAGTCGCCGGGATAGTCGACAGCCAGCTGTGCATCCGCGTCCGCGAGCGCCGCGTCGAGCCGTGCGTACGCGTTCTCGTCCAGCGCCACGTCAGTCCAGCAGCTCGTAGGCGGCGACGGTCAGGAAGTCGACGTAGTCGTCGTCCAGCGCGACGCGTTCGAACAGCTGCCGGGCCTGCTCGTAGTGCCCGTCCGGATCGCCGATCGAGCGGCGGATGTCCTCGAGCTCCTCGGCTGCGATCCTGCGCACCAGCTCGCGGTCGACCGTCTCGCCGGTATCGAGGACGACGCCGTTGTGCAGCCACTGCCAGACCTGCGAGCGGGCGATCTCCGCCGTGGCGGCGTCCTCCATCAGGTTGAAGATCGCGACCGCACCGTTGCCTCCCAGCCACTCGCCCAGGTACCGCAGCGCGACCGCGACGTCGTTGCGCAGGCCCTCTTTGGTGACCGTGCCCGGCGTGGCTGCGATGTCGAGCAGCTGCTCCGGCGTGACGCTCACCCGCTCGCGACGGCGCTCGAGCTGGTTGGGCCGCTCGCCCAGCACACCGTCGAACACCTCGCGGCAGACCGGGACGAGGTCCGGGTGCGCGACCCACGACCCGTCGAAGCCGTCGCCGGCCTCGCGCTCCTTGTCCGCGGTCACCTGGGCCAGGGCGTTGGCCGTCACTGCCGGCTCGCGCCGGTTGGGGATGAAGGCGCTCATGCCGCCGATGGCGTGGGCGCCGCGGCGGTGGCAGGCTCGGACGAGGGCCTGGGTGTAGGCCCGCATGAAGGGCACGGCCATCGTCACCTGGGCCCGATCGGGGAGGAGCATCGTTGGATCGTCGGCGAAGGTCCGGATGAGACTGAAGATGTAGTCCCAGCGCCCGGCGTTGAGGCCGGCCGCGTGGTCGCGCAGGGCGTAGACGATCTCCTCCATCTCGAAGGCAGCCAGGATCGTCTCGATGAGGACGGTCGCCTTGGTCACGCCGTGGGGCAGACCCAGGCGCTGCTCGGCGAAGGTGAAGACGTCGTCCCACAGGGCCGCCTCGATCGCCGCCTCCAGCTAGGCCAGGTAGAGGTAGGGTCCGGTGCCGCGGGCGACCCGCTAGGCGCCGTTGTGGAAGAGGAAGAGCCCGGCGTCGAAGAGGCTGGCGCTCATGGGCGTGCCGTCCACGCTCAGATGGCGCTCGTCGAGGTGCCAGCCGCGGGGCCGGACGAGGAGGGTCGCGATGCGCCCGTTCAGGGCGTAGCGCTTGCCCTCGGGGCTCGTGTACGCCAGCCGCTGGCGGACGGCATCGAAGATCGTGG
>JBOGDQ010000039.1:0-4552 GCA_050742975.1 Jatrophihabitantaceae bacterium | reverse complement strand
TAGCAGGCGGTGCTCAGTCACGAATGCGACGTTACCGTGCGTCAGATGATCGTCTCGACGGCAGCGTAGTGGCAGGCGGTCGGATGGCCCACGTCGCGGACCTCGGGGAGCGGCTCGATGTCGATGCACTTGTTCTGCTGGTCCTCGGTGAGGACGTTGGCGACCTTGGGGCACCGGGTCCGGAACCGGCAGCCCGAGGGCGGGTTGGCCGGGCTGGGCAGGTCGCCCTGCAGCAGGATCCGCTCGCGGGTGCGCTCCCGGGTCGGGTCGGGCAGCGGGATCGCCGACAGCAGCGCCTGCGTGTACGGGTGCGCCGGCCGCTGGAACAGCTCGAGCGTCGTCGCGGTCTCCATGATCTTGCCCAGGTACATGACCGCGACCCGGTCCGAGATATGGCGCACGACGGACAGGTCGTGGGCGATGAACACGTAGCTCAGGCCCAGCTCGCTGCGCAGGTCGTCCAGTAGGTTGATCACGCCGGCCTGGATCGAGACGTCCAGCGCCGACACCGGCTCGTCCAGGATCAGCATGCGCGGCTCGAGCGCGAGCGCGCGGGCGATGCCGATGCGCTGGCGCTGGCCGCCGGAGAACTCGTGCGGGTAGCGCGTCGCGTGCTCGGGGTTCAGGCCGACCAGCTGCATCAGCTCGCGCACCCGCGTCCGCAGCTGCCCGGCGCTGACCACCTTGTGGATCACCAACGGCTCGGCGATGATCTTCTGCACCTGCATGCGCGGGTCCAGCGAGGCGTACGGGTCCTGGAACACCAGCTGGATGTTGCGCCGGATCGGTCGCATCTTCGCCCGCGACCGACCAACCAACTCCTGACCCTCGAAGATCACGCTGCCCGCGGTGGCCGCCTGCAGGTTGAGCACCGCCCGTCCGGTCGTCGACTTGCCGCAGCCGGACTCCCCGACCAGGCCCAGCGCCTCGCTCGGGTACACCTCGAACGAGACGCCGTCGACGGCCTTCACCGCGCCGATCTGGCGCTTGAGCAGCCGGCTGCGGATGGGGAAGTGCTTCTCCAGCCCGGTGACCTTGAGGACCGGTTCGCCGGTCGGGGTCCGCGGCGCCGTCTTGTCCATCGACAGGGTGCTCACCGGTCGTCTCCGTCCTGCGGGCTGTGCTCCACGGGTGGTGCGGCGGTCGGGTCCCGCTCCTGCGCCGGCGCGTGGACGCCGGGATCGATGCCCGAGCCGCACATGGTCGGCGCGGCCGGCTCGTGCAGCGCACCTGCGCGGGGCGGCTCCGGCTCGATCTCCGCCGGTCCGGAGAACTCGATGGGCAGCCCCTCGTCCGAGCTCGTCGCCTCGAACACCTGACCGGCCTCGTACCGGTCCTGGCCCTTGAGCTCGTCGGAGCGGATGCACGCCGCGAGGTGCAGCGACGCGCCCTCGACCTGCACGAGCGGCGGTTCGGCCTCGCTGCACGCCGGAATGTGCAGCGGGCAGCGCGGGCTGAACGGGCAGCCCGGTGGCAGGTTCTGCAGCGACGGA
The DNA here is from genome assembly GCA_050742975.1 of Jatrophihabitantaceae bacterium. Taxonomy (GTDB): domain Bacteria; phylum Actinomycetota; class Actinomycetes; order Mycobacteriales; family Jatrophihabitantaceae; genus JBDTGE01. The sequence goes on along the minus strand of JBOGDQ010000039.1, from coordinate 3,059 downwards.
GGCGATCCGATGATCGGTGTCAGCCGGAGCTTCTCGTCGGTGTCCATGCGCGGCAGGGAGTTGAGCAGGCCGACCGTGTACGGCATCCGCGGCCGGTAGAACACGTCGTCGACGGCGCCGATCTCGACCGCGCGCCCGGCGTACATGACCAGGACGCGGTCGGCCATGCCGGCGATCACGCCCAGGTCGTGGGTGATCAGCACGAGGGCGGCGCCGGTCTCCCGCTGCGCCGCCTTGATCGCCTCGAGGACGGTGGCCTGCACGGTGACGTCGAGGGCGGTCGTCGGCTCGTCGGCGATGATCACGTCCGGGTTGTTCGCCATCGCGATGGCGATCACGACCCGCTGCCGCATGCCACCGGAGAACTGGTGCGGGAAGTCGTCGACGCGATCGGAGGCGTTGGGGATGCCGACGAGATCCAGCAGCTCGACGCTGCGCGCGCGCAGCCGGGACCGCGACATGCCCGAGTTGTGCACCTTCAGCGTCTCGATGATCTGGTGCCCGATCTTGTACACCGGGTCGAGCGAGGTCATCGGGTCCTGGAAGATCATCGCGATGCGCTTGCCGCGGATCGCCGACATTGTCTTGTCGTTGGTGCCGAGCAGTTCCTTGCCGCGGAACTTCACCGATCCGGTGATGTGCGCGGTCTTCGGCAGCAGGCCCATCACGGCCATCGAGCTCACCGACTTGCCCGATCCCGATTCGCCGACGATGCCGAGGGTTTCCCCGCTTCGGACGACGTAGCTGACGCTGCGGACCGCGTGCACTCCGGTCTTGGCGCCGCCGAAGTGCACGTCGAGGTTCTCGACCGTGAGCAGGACGTCGTCGGTCGCGGGCCGGTCGTCGTTGATGTCCAGGACTCCCTGCGTAGTCTGCGTGCTCTGGCCGGGCAAGTTGCTCTGTCCGGGCTCGCTCATCAGTCACGCACCCGGTTGTGACGCGGGTCGAAGGCGTTCCTGATGCCCTCGCCGATCAGGTTGACCGACAGCACCAGCAGCAGGATCAGGATGCCCGGGTAGTAGAACAGCCACGGCCGGGTCTGCGCGCCGTCGACGCCCTGCGAGATCAGCAGGCCCAGCGAGGTGTCCGGCGGGTGCACGCCGAAGCCGAGATAGGTCAGCGACGTCTCGGCGACGATCGACACCGCGGCGAACAGCGTGCCGAAGACCAGGATCGAGCTGAGCGAGTTCGGGATCAGATGCCGGAAGATGATCCGGAAGTTGCTGGCGCCCATGGCGTGCGCGGCCTCGACGAACTCCCGTTCTCGCAGCGCCAGGAACTGGGCCCGCACCAGCCGGGACAGCCCCATCCAGCCGAACAGGCCGAGCAGGATCGCGAGCCCGGTGGCCTCCAGCGACGGGTAGCGGCTTGCGACGATGATCAGGATGACGAGCACCGGCACGCAGAGCATCACGTCGACGAAGCGCATCAGGATGTTGTCGGTGACGGTTCCGAAGTACCCCGCCAGCGAGCCGATCAGGATCCCGATGCTCACCGCGATCGCCGTCGAGATGACGACGATGATGATGTCGCGCTGGGTGCCGCGCATCATCCGCGACAGCAGGTCGTAGCCGGTGCCGTCGGTTCCCAGCGGGTGACCGAGGTGCCCGGGATGGGTCGACAGGGCGATGTAGTTGCCGTTCTTGTCCTTGCGCGCGTCGATCGCGTCGAACTTCCACTTGTAGAAGTAGGGCGCGATGAACGCGATCGCCACCACCAGCAGGAAGAAGATCAGCGCGATCATCGAGACCGGGCTGTGCAGGTAGCGGCGAAGTGCCTGGCGGCCCTGCGACAGCGAGTCGGAGCCGAACTCGTCGGTGTCGGCCGGCCCGCTCGCGGCTGGAGCCTGCAGGGCGGTGGTGTCCTGTTGCGACGTCATCTCAGATCCCCTCTCGCCCGCTCACGCCAACCGGATCCGCGGATCGAGGACCGCGTACAGCAGGTCCGCCAGCAGATTGAACACGACCACGAAGATCGCCGTCACCATCACCCAGCCGGCCACCGCGTAGGTGTCCTCCGCGATCAGCGCGGTGTTCAGGTACTCGCCCATGCCGTGCCAGACGTAGACCTTCTCGGTGATGATGGCGCCCCCGAACAGCGCCCCGATGTCGATCGCCATCACCGTGACCAGCGGGATGAGCGCGTTGCGCAGCCCGTGCCGCCGGATGACCGTCCGGTTGCGCACGCCCTTGGCGCGGGCCAGGCGCATGTAGTCGGCCTCCAGGACGTCGATGGTCGAGGCCCGCTGGTAGCGGATCCAGCCCGACGCGGTGAGCAGGCCGAGCGAAAGGGTGGGCAGCAGCATGTGCTGCAGCTGATCCTGGGTGAAGTTGGTCAGCGAGGTCGAGGCCTGGGAACCGAACGTCTCGGTTCCGGCGGTGTAGAAGATCCGCGTCCCCGCCGCATTGTTGATCTTGATTGCGACGTCCTTGAGCACTGCTGCGAACCAGAACGTCGGCAGCGCAAGCAGGATGAAGGTGAAGATCGTCGAGACGATGTCGAACGGCTTGTCGCGCCGCACGCCGGAGATGACGCCGAGCACGATCGCGAGCACCGCGGCCAGGATGATGGCGCCGACGGCCAGCCGCGTGGTGATCTCCAGGCGCTGGGCCAGCGCTGTGGCCACCGGCGAGCTGTTCACGTCCAGGCCGAAGTTGAACTTGATGAACGGTGGCTTGCCGTCGAAGCCGACCAGGTGGCGCAGCCAGTTCCAGTACCGCTCAAGGATCGGCTGGTCGAGGTGGTACAGGTGACGCTTGGCCGCGAAGAAGGAGGGCGTCGGTAGCGGCTGGCGCGTCCGGAACGGCTTGAGTGGGTCGTACGCCGAAGCCGCGAACATGAAGACGATGAACGACGCCACCAGCAGCACGAAGAAGCTACTGATCAGACGACGGACCGTGTAGATCAACACGAGTGAACTCCGTCCACTTCATCGAAGCAGCGCGGGTGACACCGCTCGATAGAGCACATTATCCCGGCGAGCCCGCGATCGGCGGGCTTGCGGGAGAACTGGTTCCGGCGCGAGTGTGGTGCCGGGGCCCGTCGTCGCGACCGGGCCC
>JBOGDQ010000038.1:0-41461 GCA_050742975.1 Jatrophihabitantaceae bacterium | reverse complement strand
CGCCCGACGTGCGTCTTCACCGTCGCTTCGGACAGGTAGAGCCGGCGCGCGATCTCGGGGTTGGCGTGACCGCTCGCGATCTCCACCAGCACCTCGCGCTCGCGGTCGGTGAGCGCCGCGACCGCGTCGTCGTCAACCGCTCGGGGAGCTGCGTCGGCCAGGTGAGCCAGCATTCGTCGCGTCGTCGACGGCGCGATGACCGCGTCGCCCGAGTGCACCGTGCGGATCGCGGTGATCACGTCCGCCGCCGATGCGTCCTTGAGCAGGAAGCCACTGGCGCCGGCCCGCAGCGCCGCATAGGCATAGTCGTCGAGGTCGAAGGTCGTCAGCACGATCACCCTCGGCGCGTTCGGGCCGCCGGTGAGTGCCGCCGCCGCGTCGACGCCGTTCATGCCGGGCATCTGGACGTCCATCAGCACGACGTCGGCACGGGTGCGGGCCAGGACGTCCAGCGCCTGGGCGCCGTCGGCGGCCTGGGCGACCACCTGCATGTCGTCGCACGCGTCGAGCACCATGGCCAGGCCGGTTCGGATCAACTCCTGGTCGTCGACCAGCGCCACCCGGATCGTCACCACACGCCTCCCGTTGCGGATCTGGGGAAGCACGCCTGCACGCGGAAGCCCCGGCCGCGCTGCCCGGCCCGGAACGTCCCGCCCACCGCGTCGACCCGATCCCGCAGCCCCTGCAGCCCGGCACCGGCACCGGGCACCGGCCGCGTCGTGGCCTCACCGCCGTCGTCGGCTACGTCCACCGCCAGCTCGCCGGACTGCCAGCGCAGGTGCACCGCGACCCGGGCCGTCGGTCCGGCGTACTTGACCGCGTTGGTCAGGCCCTCCTGCACGACGCGGTAGACCGCGAGTTCGGTCGCGGCGCTCAGCGCGAACGGAGCGCCGGAGACGTCCAGCTCGGCGTCGATCCCGGTGTCCCGCACGCCGGCCACCAGCCGCGCCAGGTCGGGCAGCCCGGGCTGCGGCGCGGATCCCGCCGGCTCATGCAGCACACCGAGCAGGCCGCGCATGTCGGCGAGCGCACCGCGACCCACATCGGCGATCGTCTGCAGGGTCTGCGCCGCCGGCCCCGGCGCTCGCTCGGCGACGAACGCGCCGCCCTCCGCCTGCCGGACGATGACGGCCAGCGAGTGCGCGACGATGTCGTGCATCTCGCGGGCGATGCGAGCACGCTCCTCGAGCACCGCCAGCCGCGCCAGCTCGACGCGCTCGGCCATCCTGCGCTGACTCCGGACGAGAGCGAGCCGGCCGGCGTTCCACGTCACGAGCACAGCCAGCCCGAACCCGAGCCCGAGGTAGCAGTCCAGCAGCCACCCGTCGGGCAGGAGACCGTGCAGCGTGTTCGCGCTCGTCCCGGTGGCGATCGCGGCGCCGACCAATGCGACGGCCAGCGCGATGCGACTGCGCGTCACGGGCAGGTACGCGGCCACGCTGTACAGCATCAGCAGGAAGACCAGCGTCGACGGCAGCAGGACGGCCGGCACGTGATCGGGTTCGCCGGCCGTCGGGCTGCTCAGCCGGCCGGCGGGTGCGAGCACGATCACGAGCATCGCCGCGCTCGCGAACGCGAAGGCGATCGCCGGTGTGCGCACCCGGAACGCGACCGCCAGGTGCAGGACGGCGAAGCAGACCACAAGCACGGCGAGCCAGCCCGTTCGCCAGCGCATCCCCTGCGCCCCGCTGAGCGACAGCGAGCCCAGAACCGCCGCGACAGCCAGCGTGGTCAGCACGTCGGCGGGCCACCGGTGCGACTTCGTCCAGCTGTCGAGGCTGCCCAGCCACTGCGGCTCCGGGGCGGACCTGGTCACGTCTTGATCGTAAGGTGCCGTGCCGCCGTGCGAGGGCCATCGCGGCCGCGGCGCGGGTTTGCGCGCACGGCTAGCGTGCAGGGCATGACTGGATTCGCGTCCTTCGACGAGTACCTCGCGCTGTCCCGCGTCACCGACCTGGCGCTCTCGCACGACGGAGCTCGGCTGGTCGCCACCGTGGCCGCGCTGAACAAGGACGGCGACAAGCTGGTCAGCGCGCTGTGGGAGGTCGATCCGTCGGGAGCCGCGGACGCGCACCGGCTGACCCGGTCCACGAAGGGCGAGTCCGGGCCGGTGTTCCAGCCGGACGGATCGCTGCTGTTCGTGTCCGGCCGCGACGCCGACGACGACGATCCGGCCGCGCTGTGGCAGCTGCCGCCGGTCGGCGAAGCGAACCGGGTGCTGACCCGTCCGGGCGGCATCACCCGGGTGGCCGCGGCCCGCGACGCCACGACCGTCGTCCTCGCGTCGGCGGCGCTGCCCGGCAGCACCGACACCGAGGGTGAACAGAAGCGGCGCAAGGCACGCAAGGACGCCAAGGTCGGCGCGGTCCTGCACACCAGCTCGCCCGTCCGGTACTGGGATCACGACCTGGGACCGGACGAGGTCCGGCTCTACGCGGCGAGCACCCTGGGCGATGGCGCCGAGCCGATCGACCTGACGCCGGCGCCCGCGCGTGCGCTGGACGAGGCGAGCTTCACACTCACGCCGGACGGGACGCAGGTGCTCGCCAGCTGGTCCGTGCTCGAGGAGCCCGGGCTGCCGCGGGCCCAGCTCGTCGCGATCGACACCACGAGCGGCGAGCGGCGGGTCCTCGCTGACGACCCGGAGGCCGGCTTCGTCGAGCCGGCGGTCTCCCGCGACGGCCGGTGGGCCGTCTGCGTCCGGGAGCAGGAGACGACGTACGAGAACCCGCCGCAGTACTCGCTGTGGCTCGTCGACCTGGCCTCCGGTGAGGGCCGCGAGCTGGTCTCCGACCCGGACATCTGGCCCGGCAGCCCGGCGTTCGGCGTGGACGCGGGCACGATCTTCTTCCTCGCCGACGAGCTCGGGCACCGTCCGGTGTTCCGGCTCGACGTCGCGTCGGACACCTGGTCGCGGGTGACTGCGTCCGGCCACTACACGAACCTGCAGGTGGCTCCCGACGGGACGACGCTGTACGCGCTGCGCGATCACCTCGACTGCCCGCCGACGCCGGTGCGCCTGGACGCGACCGCGACCGACGGGGCGACGACGGCGCTGAAGGCGCCCGGCGCGACCGACGCACCGGGCTCGGTCGAGGCGGTCGATGCGACGGCCGCCGACGGCACCACGATCCACGGCTTCCTGGCGCTGCCCGAGGGTGCGTCCGACGAGACGCCCGCGCCGCTTGTGCTGTGGATCCACGGCGGCCCGCTCGGCTCGTGGAACGGCTGGAGCTGGCGGTGGAATCCGTGGCTGCTCGTCGCTCGCGGGTACGCGGTGCTGCTGCCCGACCCGGCGTTCTCGACCGGCTACGGCGCGGAGATGGTCGCGCGCGGTTGGGGGCAGTGGGGCGGCAACCCGTTCACCGATCTGATGGCGATCACCGATGCCGCCGCCGCCCGTCCGGACATCGACGAGAGCCGGATGGCCGCGATGGGCGGCTCGTACGGCGGGTATATGGCGAACTGGGTGGCCGGGCACACCGATCGGTTCCGCTGCATCGTCACGCACGCGAGCCTGTGGGCGCTGGACCAGTTCTCCGGCACGACGGACGTCCCCGGCTACTGGGTGAAGGAGTGGGGCCTTGTGACCGAGCAGCCCGAGCGCTACGCCGAGTGGTCGCCGCACCTCTTCCTCAAGGCGATCACGACACCGATGCTGGTGGTGCACGGCGACAAGGACTACCGCGTGCCGGTCGGCGAGGCCCTGCGGCTGTGGTGGGATCTGCAGCGCGAGGGCATCGAGTCGTCGTACCTGTACTTCCCGGACGAGGGGCACTGGATCCTCAAGCCCGGCAACGCGCGCGTCTGGTACGAGACGGTGTGGGCCTGGCTGGCGCAGCACGTGCACGGGTCGGAGTGGGTCCAGCCCGAGCTCCTGTGACGGCCGATTCGGGAGTCTGCCGTCCACCCGTCGGACGGGAAACTCCCGAATCGGGTAGGACGGAGGCATGACACCTCGCGATCTACCCCCGTTCCGAGCCGATCACGTCGGCAGTCTGCTGCGCCCGCCGGAGCTGCTCGCAGCCCGGGCGGGCCATGTGAGCGGCGAGATCACCGTCGAGCAACTGCGTGAGATCGAGGACGCGGCGATCCGCGACGTGGTGCGGATGCAGCGCGAGCTGGGCCTGCAGACCGCGACCGACGGTGAGTTCCGCCGCACGTCCTGGCACATGGACTTCATCTACCAGCTGCAGGGCGTGAGCCGCACCGACGAGCAGATCATGGTGCACTTCCGCAACGCGCAGGGCGACCTGGACTTCACCTCGGCGGCGCTGGCGATCGACGGGAGGATCGGTCTGGACCACACGATCTTCGGGTCCGCGTTCACCTTCCTTCGCTCGGTGGCCGGTGAGGGGCAGACGCCGAAGCTGACGATCCCGTCGCCGTCGATGGTCCACTATCGCGGCGGCCCGGCGGCGATCGACCGGTCGGTGTACCCGGACGACGAGCTGTTCTGGGCCGACCTGTCGGCTGCGTACGCGAAGCAGGTCCGTGAGATCGCCGCGCTCGGCTGCACCTACCTGCAGCTGGACGACACCTCGCTCGCCTACCTCAACGACCCGGCGCAGCGTGCCGACCTGGCCGCGAAGGGCGCCGATGCCGAGCACCAGCACGAGCGGTACATCCGGCAGATCAACGCCGCGCTGCGCGATCGGCCCGCAGAGCTTCGGGTCACGACGCACATGTGCCGTGGCAACTTCCGCTCGTCGTGGACGGCCGAGGGCGGGTACGACTTCGTCGCTGAGGCGCTGTTCGGCGGCCTGGACGTCGACGGCTTCTTCCTCGAGTACGACGACGCCCGCTCCGGTGGCTTCGAGCCGCTGCGCTTCGTGCCGCCGGGCAAGCAGGTCGTGCTCGGCCTGGTCACCACGAAGCGGCCCGAGCTGGAGTCGAAGGACCAGCTCAAGCGGCGCATCGACGAGGCCGCGAAGTACGTCCCGCTCGAGCAGCTGTGCCTGTCCGGGCAGTGCGGTTTCTCCTCGACCGTCGAGGGCAACAATCTGACGCTGGAGCAGGAGAAGGCCAAGCTGGCGCTGATCGTCGAGACCGCCGCCGAGGTCTGGGGCTAGCCGGGCGCCGCGCGTTGTTGATCACGTTTTCCCCGCTGGGCACCGGTTCGATGGCCGCAAACCGGTGGCGCGCGGGGAAAACCTGATCACGCCAGCGAGCGGGAGACGCCGCGCGCCGCCGCGACGACGGCGGGCACCAGCGCTCGGGTGCGGGTGCCGGCCGCGACGACGATGGACAGCGCCGCCACCACGTCGGCACCGGGCCCGAGTACCGGCGCCGCGACCGATGCGGACACCGTCTCGATCTGACGATCGCTGATCGCGTACCCGACCCGCCGGATGTCGGCGAGGACGCGACGCAGTCGCCGCGGGTCGGTGACGGTGTGCTCGGTGTAGCGGCACAGCGGCCCGGCCAGCACGGCGTCGACCTGCTCGATCGACGCATGCGCCAGCAGCACCAGCCCGACGCCGGTCGCGTGCGCGGCCAGCCGCGTGCCCGGCCGGGTGACGACGTGTACCGCGCGGCGGCCGAGGATGCGCTCGACGTAGACCACCTCGGCGCCGTCGAGCACCGCGATCTGGACGTTCTCGTGGGTGGCCTCGTACAGATCCTCGAGGAACGGCAGCGCGGCCTCGCGCAGGTCGACGGTGCGCGGTGCACGCGCCGCGATCTCCCACAGCCGCAGCCCGATCCCGTACCGCCCGTCCCGGTCCCGCTCGAGCAGCCGCCGCGCCGCCAGTTCGGTCGCGAGCCGGTGCGTGGTGGTCAGCGGCAGCCCGCAGCGCCGGCTGAGCTCGGACAGCGTGAGCCGTCCCGTCGCGCCGGCGAAGACGTCGAGCACGTCGGCGACCCGCGAGGTCACCGTCGGACCGGGCATCCCGCCTCCAGTTGGCCTTCCGTTCAGCGGAAAGCCTAGTACGGCGCCGCGCAAGGATGCGGAACGCTCACAGGCATGCGGACGCAGGTCGGGATCGTCGGTGCCGGTCCGGCTGGCCTGCTGCTCTCGCACCTGTTGCATCTGCAGGGCATCGAGTCAGTCGTGCTGGAGCGCCGTGACCGCGAGTACGTCGAGCACCGGGTCCGAGCCGGCGTGCTCGAGCACGGCACCGCCGAGACGTTGCGCGAGGCCGGCGTCGGCAAGGCCCTGGACACCGAGGGCCTGCCGCACGAGGGCACCGAGCTGCGCTTCGAGCACGCCCGGCATCGCATCGACTTCCGCGACCTGACCGGCCGCGCCATCACGGTCTACGGCCAGCAGCACGTCGTGCACGACCTGATCGAAGCGCGGCAGGCCGACGGCGGTGACGTGCGCTTCGACGCCGCGGACGTCGCACTGCACGACGTGGACACCGACCGACCGCGCATCACCTACGACGGCGGAACCCTCGACTGCGACTACGTCGTCGGAGCGGACGGCTCGCACGGCGTCAGCCACGGCCACGTCCTCGCGCGCACGACGTACGAGCGTGACTACCCGTTCTCGTGGCTCGGCATCCTGGCCGAGGCGCCCCCGTCGTCCGAGGAGCTCATCTACGCACGGCACGAGAACGGCTTCGCGCTGCACTCGATGCGCTCGCCGGAGATCACCCGGATGTACCTGCAGGTCAAGGCGAGCGACCGGCTCGATGACTGGCCCGACGATCGGATCTGGGCCGAGCTGCACACCCGGCTGGCCACCGACGACGGCTTCGCGCTGGTCGAGGGTCCCTTGCTGGACAAGGGAATCACGCCGATGCGCAGCAGTGTGAGCGCACCGATGCAGCACGGCCGGCTGTTCCTGGCGGGGGACGCCGCGCACATCGTCCCGCCCACCGGCGCGAAGGGGATGAACCTCGCCGTCGCCGACGTCCGAGTGCTCGCGCACGCACTGGGCGGCTACTACGCCGACGGCCGAACCGACCTGCTCGCCGCCTACACCGAGACCGCGCTGCGCCGGGTCTGGCGGGCAACGCACTTCTCGTGGTGGATGACGACGATGCTGCACGTCGACCCCGATGCCGACGCGTTCGCCGAACAGCTCGCACTGGCCCAGCTCAGGTACGTCACGTCGTCGCGTGCGATGGCGACGTCACTGGCGGAGAACTACACCGGAATGCCTTACGAACAAGGGTGGTCCTACCGATGACGCTGCTACTCCCGCCGCCGTACCGACCGGACGCCGACGGCACGCACCCGCCGCTCGACTCCCCCGACTACCGCAGCACGGCGCTGCGTCATCCCGAGCGCGAGCTGATCCTGCTGCCGCAGCGGCTCACCGAGATCACCGGCCCGCTGTTCGGCGAGGACCGGGTCGCGGACGGCGACGGCGACCTGACCCAGTGGGGCGGCGGCGAGGCCGTCGGGCAGCGGGCAGTCGTGCACGGCCAGGTCCGCGACGGCGACGGGCGTCCCGTCCCGCACGCGCTGATCGAGTTGTGGCAGGCGAACGCGGGCGGGCGTTACCGGCACGTCGTCGACAACTGGCCGTCCCCGCTCGATCCGCACTTCGCCGGCATCGGCCGGGTCGCGACCGACGCCGACGGCAACTACCGGTTCACGACGATCAAGCCGGGCGCCTACCCGTGGAAGAACCACCTGAACGCGTGGCGGCCGGCGCACATCCACTTCTCGCTGTTCGGTCGGGCGTTCACGCAACGGCTGGTCACCCAGATGTACTTTCCGGACGACCCGCTGTTCTTCCAGGACCCGATCTTCAACTCCGTCCCCGACGCTGCCGCCCGCGCCCGCCTGATCAGCTCGTACGACCACACCGTCACCACCGACCACTGGGCGCTGGGCTTCCGGTTCGACATCGTGCTGCGCGGCCGTGAGCAGACCCCGTTCGAGAGCGAGCCGGACGATGACTGAGCCGACCCCGTCGCAGACAGTCGGCCCGTACCTGACGATGGTGCTGCCCTGGCCGGACGGTCCGGACGTCGCGCCGGAAGGGACGCCAGGCGCGATTCGCATCGACGGCCGGTTGACCGACGGCGCGGGCGAGCCGGTTCCGGACGGCCTGATCGAGATCTGGCAGGCCGACCCGGACGGGCGCTTCGATCATCCGGACGATCCGCGCGGCGCGGTCTCGTCGGGCTTTCGCGGTTTCGGCCGCAGCGAGACCGACGCCGACGGCGCGTTCTGGTTCCGCACGCTCAAGCCCGGCCCGCTGCCGACTGCCGACGGCGCCGTCGAGGCACCACACCTGGACGTCTCGGTGTTCGCGCGCGGGTTGCTGAATCGTCTCGTCACCCGCGTGTACTTCCCGGACGAGCCGGCGGCCAACGCCGAGGACCCCGTGCTGTCCTCGCTCGAGCCGGCCGACCGCGCCCTGCTCACCGCGGTACCGGAGGAGGACGGCACGCTGCGGTTCGACCTCAGGTTGCAGGGCGACGACCAGACACCATTCTTCGCGGTCTGACACGCTGGTTCGCATGAGTGCTCGCCAGTCACGCCGCAACCTCGTCCGCGATCTTGTTGCGCAACCGAGGTCCCAGCCGCGCGCGTGCACCAAGATCCACGAAGTGAGGGCGCCGGCATGAGCGAGCTGTTCGGCCCGCTGTTCGGGCGCACCGCCGTGACGGCCGCGACCGACGACGCGGCGTTCCTCGGCACGCTGTGCGAGGTGGAGACTGCCCTGGCCCGAGCCTGTGCCCGGGTCGGGTTGATCGACCTGGCGACCGCGCTGGAGGTCGGGGCGGCGTGCGGCGAGTTCGCCCGCTCCGATCCGGCGGAGCTCGGTCGCCGGTCGGTGTCCGGCGGCAACCCGGTGATCCCGCTCGTCGCGTCACTGCGCGAGCGGGTGACCGACCGGGCAGGCAGCGACGTTGCCGCGGCCGTCCATCTCGGCGCGACCAGCCAGGACGTCCTGGACACCGCGATCATGCTCGTCGCGCACCGCGCGCTCGGCGTCATCGGCGCCGACCTGGCGGACTGCGCACACGGCGCTGCAGCGCTCGCCCGCGCGCATCGCGATACCCCGCTCGCCGGCCGGACTCTGCTGCAGCAGGCGATGCCGACGACGTTCGGGGCGCTCGCGGCGGTCTGGGGCACCGGACTCGATCGAGCACGTGAGCGACTCGACCAGGTGCGAGACCGGCTGCCGGTCTCGCTCGGTGGCGCGGCCGGCACGCTGCCCGGCCTGCACCCGCACGGGTTCGAGGTGCTGGCCGCCTTCGCCGATGAGCTGGGCCTGGCCGAACCCTCCGGCGTCTGGCACGTCGAGCGCGGCATCGTCGTCGAGCTGGCCGGTGTGCTCGGGCAGGCCGCAGCGGCGATCGGCAAGCCGGCCGGGGACGTGGTGCTGCTGGCGCAGTCCGAATTGGCCGAGCTCCGCGAGGACGCCCCGGGCGGGTCGTCCGCGATGGCCCACAAGCAGAACCCGATCGCCGCGATCACCGCCCGCGCCGGTGCCGCCCAGGCACCCGGCCTGGTCGCCACGCTGCTCGCCGCCGCGTCACCCGAGCTGCAACGCGGCGCCGGATCGTGGCACGCAGAGTGGCCCGCGCTGATCGAGCTGCTGCGGGCGGTCGGCGGCGCGGCGGCGCGGTTGCGCGCCTCGCTCGGCGGCCTGCACGTCGACACCGCAGCGATGGCGCGAAACCTCGCGCTGCTCGAAGGGACAGTCGACGTCGGCGACCTCGGTCACGCCGGCGAGCTGGTCGACCGCTACCTGGATCGGAGAACGCAGTGACAACCGGACGCGCGCCGCTCACTGCCGTGCGGGCCGAGGCGAGGGCTGGGGTGGCATCGGCATGAGCGACCTGTACTGGCGCGAGGACGGGCCGGCCGGCGCGCCGCCGCTCGTGCTGCTCAACTCGCTCGGGACGACGACCGAGATGTGGGCGCCGCTGCTGGCTCCGCTCGCCGAGCAGTTCCGGGTGATCCGCGTCGACTTCCGCGGGCACGGCGGATCGCCGCCTTCCGAGCCCGGATCACCCTGCCGGATCGAGGATCTGGGACGCGACGTCCTCGCGGTGCTCGACCGCGTCGGGGTCCGTTCGGTGTTCCTCGCCGGCCTGTCAATCGGCGGGATGACGGCGATGTGGCTGGCGGCCCACCACCCGGCGCGGGTCCGGCGGCTCGCGGTGCTATGCACGAGCGCGTACCTGCCGCCCGAGCAGGGCTGGCTCGATCGGGCGGCCACCGTGCGCGACGCCGGCCTGGAAGCGGTCGCAGACGCCGTCGTGGGACGGTGGATCACGCCGGACCTCGCGCTGCGTGACGACGACCTGCTCACCGGCCTGCGCGCGATGCTGACGAGTGTCGACGCGGAGGGTTACGCCCAGTGCTGCGAGGCGATCGGCTCGATGGATCTGCGCGACGATCTGCCCCGCATCGCCGCGCCCACCGTGGTTGTCGCCGGCGCCGAAGACCTGGCTATCGCGCCGTCGCATGCGGACGTGATCGTGTCCGGCGTCGCCGGTGCGCGACTCGACGTGCTGAGCCCGGCCGCCCATCTCGCGACCGTCGAGCAGCCCGGAGCCATCGCCCGCACGCTGCTGGCGCACTTCGGTGGCGGCGGCACGCTCGCCGCCGGCTTCGCCACCCGACGGGCCGTGCTGGGCGACGCGCACGTGGACCGGGCCGTCGCGAACACCACCGAGTTCTCGGCACCCTTCCAGGACCTGATCACCCGTTACGCATGGGGCGATGTCTGGACCCGTCCCGGTCTCGGGCACCGGGATCGCTCGATCGCCACGCTCGCCGCGCTGGTCACGCTGGGCGCCGAGCACGAGATCGCGCTGCACGTCCGGGCAGCGCTGCGCAACGGGCTGAGCCGCGACGAGATCGGCGAGGTCCTGCTGCACACCGCCGTCTACGCAGGAGTGCCGCGAGCCAACCGCGCGTTCGCGGTCGCCCGATCGGTGTTCGACGCGACGGACTGAGTCAGACGCGCCCGTGCGGGACCGGCGATGCGCCCAGCCGGCGGATCGTATCGGTGCCCCACAGAACGTTGAGCAGCGTTCGCAGGCTGGCCCGGCTGCACTCGGACACGACCTCGGCCTGGATCTCGAGCGGGCGTCGTTCGTCCCTGCGCCGCAGCGCCGGGCGCTGCCAACGGTAGGTCAGGTCAGTTGGATATGCATGCGTCATGGGTCCCCCGAACCATGTAAGCCAGGCGTGAAGCCCGGCGCGCGATACATGGACAGTACCAGGAATCGCACGACCTCGTCGGACTGGGCGCGGACAGCCGCGACGCCGGGAGCTTCCGGCCGACCGGCCGATCGGATCCAGGCCCCTCCGGATGGCGATGGGCCTGTCCGGATTTCGTGGACAGGCCCATCGCTGATCGGTCGGTGGAGGTGGCGGGAATCGAACCCGCGTCCTCCGTCGCTTCAACAGGACTTCTCCGGGCGCAGTGTGCGTTGTCCCTGCTCGGCCCCACCGGTCGTGCACACCAGCCGGTGCGACGGGCCCAGTCGCTGTTTGCTTTCCCGTCCACCCCCGCGACCGAGGAGGACGGTGAGTCACCTAGCTGATGCCAGGGACCGGACCGGTGACGAGTCCGGGCTGACAGATCCGCTTCGTTGCTTAGGCAGCGAGAGCGAAATCAGCGCGATTGGAATCGGCGCTTATTTTTTTGTGCATCGCTTTTTTTACGAGGTCAGCAATGCGGTCCTCGGCCCGCTTCTCCTGTCTCGACGAACGGAGTCGAGACCATTCACCCCCATGGGTTGGTTACCTTCCCAGCCTAACGTGTCCGGGCGAGAAACATGATTCCCGCGCTACGGCGTGATCGTGACGCCGGCCCGCCGGACCAGGGTCGCGAGCACTTTCGCCTGCGCCTCGGTGAGCTGCAGGACGTCCGCGGTCTCCTGGACGGACATGGTCAGTCCCGCCGTCGCTGCGGGCGAGTCGGACCGGGCCTCGGCCGCAGGGGTGGCAGGGGTGGCCGCCACGGGCGGTGCGCCGGAGGCGCCGAAGCGGCTGTCCAGCAGCGCGTTGACCTCGCCGGCGGTCCGGGGGTCGTCGATACCCCAGTGACCGAGCACTGCGAGCACGTCCGCCGGGATGTCCAGCAGTGCGGAGAGCTGCGACAGCAGGAGTTCGACGTCGGGCAGAATACGCGTCTCGTCCACCATCTGCAGCCGGTAGCCCTCGCCCATCTCCTCGCGCCGGGCGATCAGGAACACCTCGTCCGAGATGTCGAGCAACGCCTCGATCACGGTCGCGGTGTCGTCCCGGCGGAGCGCGACGAATACTGCAGCGGGCAGGGCCCGTCCGTCGTCGCCGCCCTGGGCGGCGAACGCGATCTCGGGCGGTTGACTCCCGTGCCGGCCGCGCGCCTCGCGTGCTCGCACCACGGCGCCCATCACCGTGACGACCTTCGCGGCATGCTCGAGCGCCTTCTCGTACTCGCGCAGTCGCTCCGACCGGGACTGCTCCTGAGAGGAGGACGTCATGTGTCGAGTGTGCCTGTCGACGGCGGACATCCCGGGATTTGTGCCCGATCGGCTCAGACGAGCTGGGGGTCGTGGGTCCCGACGTCGGACGATCGCAAGGTGTTTGACCATATTCCGCAAGGCAATTCTCGGTGATCAGCTGCGTGTAGTGGTCGCCCGGCAGCCACAACCCGCAGCTGATCAGGGCTACGCGCCGACAGCGACCGGGCAGCGCGAGCCGAACCAGTGCATCAACTCCCCACCGTCGCCGCGCTCTTCAACCTGCAACCGTCATTCCGGCAGGTTGGTCAACCCGAGCAACCGCCGCCCGTTCGTCCAGCACACCGCACGCAACCAGTTCTCACCCAGGCCGAACCGCTCCAGCGCGGACAGCTGCTCCCCATACGGATACGGGATGTTCGGGAAGTCGGTGCCCAGGACGACGCGGTCGCCGATGTCGCCGAGCGCCGCGATCACGTCGGTCGGCACCGGCGAGATCCGGTTCATGAACCGCGTCCCGACCATCGTGGTGTCCAGGTGCACGTTCGGGTACCGGCGCGCGAACGCGAGGTGCTCGGCGTACTCGGGCGCGCCGCAGTGCGCGATCACCGCCGTGAGCCGCGGGTGCGCGGCCAGCACCTCGCCGAACGGACCCGGGCCGGTGTGGGCGCCGGGCAGCGGACCGCTGCCGCAGTGCACCACGACCGGGACGCCCGCTTCGGCGAGCACGCCCCAGACCGGCATCAGCAGGTCATCGCGTGGGTCGAACCCGCCGACCTGGACGTGCACCTTGAATATCCGCGTGCCGGCGTCCAACGCCTCGCGCACGTAACGCAGCGCCGAGGGCTCCGCGAAGAACGTCCCGGTGGGAACGCACCGCGGCGTCCTGGACGCGAACTCGCGAGCCCACACGTTGAGCGACTCGGCCATCCCCGCCCGGTGCGGGTAGAGCAGCGACGGGAACGCGCGCACCCCGAACGCGTCCAGGCTCGCCAGCCGGTCGGCGACGGGCGTGCGGTAGTGCACCGGCCAGGCCATCCCGTAGTGCTCGGGACCGGAGTCGAAGTAGCGCCACACGGCGTTCATCACCGCGTCGGGCATGAAGTGCACGTGGACGTCGACCAGGCCCGGCAGACCGAGCCGGCGCCACCAGGCAGCGACTGACTTATCGTGCACCGAAGGTGTCCCTCGTGACCGCCACTCGCAAGCTCGGGCGGCTCGCTCGGTCCACACGCACCTTCGCCGCGATCGGCGCGATCGGCGCGCTCTTCGCGCGAGCGCTCATCGCCAGCTACTCCATGCCCTTGGCGCGACGGCCCAGTGCCTTGCGCACTTCCTTGTCGGCGTCGCGCCGGGCCAGGTCCTGCCGCTTGTCGTAGGACCGCTTTCCGCGGGCCAGCGCGATCTCGACCTTGACCTTGCCCTCGGAGAAATAGAGCGAGAGCGGGACGAGCGTCAGGCCGCTCTCCTTGGTCTTGCCGATCAGGCGCAGGATCTCGGCGCGGTGCAGCAGCAGCTTGCGCACGCGGCGCGGCTCGTGATTGGTCCAGCTGCCCTGCTCGTACTCGGGAATGTGCACGTTGCGCAGGTAGATCTCGCCGTCGTCGATGGTCGCGAAACCGTCGACGAGCGAGGCCCGGCCCAGCCGAAGCGACTTGACCTCGGTGCCCTTCAGGACGACGCCGGCCTCGTACACGTCGAGGATGGCGTAGTCGTGCCGCGCTTTCCTGTTCTGCGCGATGATCTTGCGGCCGCTCTTGACGTTGCTTGAGGCGGCCTGTGCGTGCATGCCTACAACCGTACGTACAGGCGCAACGTGGCAAACGCGGTGAGCCCGGAGAGCACGACGCCGACGATCAGTCCGGCACCACCGGCCACCAGCACGTCGTTGATGCCGAGGTTCGGGATGACCCCGTTCTCCGTCGGACCCTGGAACACGCTGTCCAGGACGTAATGTTTGCCCGCCCAGATCAGCCCGATGGAGATGAGGCCGCCGATCGCAGATGCGATCACCGCCTCGATCATGAACGGCAGCTCGGTCATCCATCTCGATGCGCCGACCAGCCGCATGATGCTGGTCTCGTTCTTGCGCTGGGCCGCGGCGACCTGGATCGTGTTCGCGATCAGCAGGATCGACGCGACCAGGACCAGCAAGGCGATCACGATCGAGAACCACCTGGCGCTGTTGATGATGTTCAGCAGCGTGTTGATCGTGTCGATCTGATTGTTCACCTGACCGACGCCGATGGCCTTCGAGTACTCATCGTGGAACGCGCTGTAGTCCTTCTGCAGATTCTTGAGCTTGACCGTGAACGACGCCGGCAGGTCGCCGAGATGCAGGAACTTGCCGGTGCTGCCCTGCAGTTGCTGCTTGCCGCGGTCGTACGCCTCCTTCTCCGAGACGTATTTGGCCGAGGCGACCAGTGGGTCCGCGTTCAGCTTCGCCTGCAGCGCGTCGGTCTCCGCCTTGGTCGTCTTGTGACTGCAGTTCGGGTCACCGATGTGCAGCTGCGGGCACAGATAGACCGAGACGTTGATCTTGTCCTCGTACTTCTGCTTGAACTTGGTGATCTCGGTGTTCGCGAGGATGGCGGCACCGACGAAGGCCAGCGCGATCGACGTACTGAGCACGAGCGCGATCGTCATCGTGGCGTTGCGGCGGATCCCCGACACGACACCGGATATCACGAAGTTGGCGCGCATGAGTTCCTAACTGGTCGGGAGCTTGGTGGATCGATACCGCTTCAGCGGCCGACTCCGTACACGCCGCGGGACTGGTCGCGGATGACCTTGCCGAACTCCAGCTCGATCACCCGGCGGCGCATGGCGTCGACGATGTTGTTGTCGTGCGTGGCCATCACCACGGTGGTTCCGGTGCGGTTGATGCGCTCGAGCAGGCTCATGATGCCCTGACTGGTGTCCGGATCGAGGTTGCCCGTCGGCTCGTCCGCCAGCAGCACCAGCGGCCGGTTGACGAACGCCCGCGCGATCGCGACGCGCTGCTGCTCGCCGCCGGACAGCTCGTTCGGCATGCGCTGCGCCTTGCCCTGCAGGCCGACCAGCTCGAGTACCTCGGGGACGGTGCGCTTGATCGCCTTCGGTGACTTGTTGATGACCTCGAGCGCGAACGCGACGTTCTCGTAGACGTTCTTCTTGGGCAGCAGCCGGAAGTCTTGGAACACGCAGCCGATCTTGCGCCGCAGGTCCGGCACCTTGCGCTTGGGCAGCTTGTTCAGGTTCTTGCCGTTGACCGTCACGACGCCGCCGTCCGAGGTCTCCTCGTGCAGCAGCATCCGCAGCACCGTCGTCTTGCCCGAGCCCGACTGGCCGATCAGAAAGACGAACTCGCCCTTCTCGATGTTGAAGGTGACGTCGTCCAGGGCGGGGCGGGCACCGGCCGGGTAGACCTTGGAAACATTCTCGAGCCGGATCACAACGAGGCAGTTTACCGAACAGTCACTTGCGGCAGCGCCACGTCAGGGCCCGCGCGCCCGACGATCACTCAGCCCCGGCTCACGGTCCGGACCCGGGCGGATCGGGACGATGCGGAGAAACCCCGTCGTACCGGGTTGCTACCGTCCAGACGTGGTCGCGCCCTCCCCGCATTCCTCCCTCGACACGCTGTCGGCTCAGCCGGTTGAGGTGCTCATCCGGGCTCGCGCCCTGACCAAGACGTTCGGGACGTTCACCGCCGTCGACGGGATCGACATCGACGTCCGGCGTGGTGAGGCGTTCGGCTTCCTGGGCCCGAACGGTGCCGGCAAGTCCTCGACGATGCGCATGGTGGCGTGCGTCGCCCCGATCACGTCCGGCACACTGCAGATCCTGGGGATGGACCCGGCCACCCAGGGTCCGGTGATTCGCGGCCGGCTCGGCGTCGTACCGCAGCAGGACACCCTGGACCTCGAGCTCACCGTCCGCGAGAACCTGTACATCTACGGGCGGTACTTCGGCCTGTCCCGCGCGACGCTCAAGCCCCGGATCGACGAGCTGCTGGAGTTCGCCCAGCTCACCGAGCGCGCCGACGCCAAGGTCGAGCCGCTGTCCGGCGGCATGAAGCGGCGGCTCACGATCGCCCGCTCGCTGATCAACGAGCCGGAGATCCTGCTGCTGGACGAGCCGACGACCGGTCTCGACCCGCAGGCGCGGCACGTGCTCTGGGATCGGCTGTACCGGCTCAAGCAGCAGGGCGTCACCCTCGTGCTCACCACGCACTACATGGACGAGGCCGAGCAGCTGTGCGACCGCCTGGTGGTCATGGACACCGGCCGGATCGTGGCCGAGGGCTCCCCGCAGCAGCTGATCGCCGAGCACTCCACTCGCGAGGTCGCCGAGCTGCGCTTCGCGCCGGGTGAGAACGCCGCTGCTGCCGAGCGGATCACCGACCTGCTGGACAGCGACCGGGAACGGGCCGAGGTGCTGCCCGACCGCGTCCTGCTCTACGTCGCCGACGGCGAGCGGGCCCTGGCCCGGGCGCACGAGCACGGCCTGTCGCCGATCTCGAGCCTGGTCCGCCGCAGCACCCTCGAGGACGTGTTCCTCCGCCTCACCGGCCGAAGCCTGATCGACTAGAAGATGCAGATGACCGGACACCAAGGTGACCAAACACGCGATGAGCGCTCGCGCGAAGAGCCGGCTCGCCGCGCCGAAGGCGCGAGTGGACCGAGTGATCCTCCCCCGCCGGCTACGCCTTCGTTGGCGGGGGTACCCCCCTTCGAGCCCGGGAGTGGCGGTCGCGAAGGACACCTGCGAGCCACATTAAGAGTTGTGGAATACCAGCTGTACGTCGGGCGGCGCATCTGGCGGAGCATGATCATCGTCGGGGTGTTCACGCCGCTGGCCTACGTGCTGGCGCTCGGCGTCGGGCTCGGCACCGTGGTCGACTCGCACAGCAACCAGCTCGGCGTGCCGTACCTGGTGTTCGTCGCGCCCGCCTTCCTCACCGCGGCCGCACTGCAGATCGCGACTGCCGACGCGGCCTACCCGATCATGGCCGGCTTCAAGTGGATCAGGACGTTCCACGGCATGGCCGCGACGCCGCTGACACCGGCCCAGATCTGCGACGGCCAGCTGATGTGGGTGGCGATCCGGATCTTCGCCAACTCGCTCGTCTATCTCGCGATCATGGCTGCGTTCGGCGGTACCGAACGCTGGTGGGTAGTGCTGAGCGTCCCGATCGCCACGCTCACCGCGATGTCCTTCGCCGCGCCGATCGCAGCGCTGGCCGCGACGCTGGAGAACGAGGGCAACGGTTTCAACATGGTGTTCCGGTTCGTCGTGACGCCGATGTTCCTGTTCTCCGGCACGTTCTACCCGATCAGCGAACTGCCGAGGTGGGGTCAGTGGCTGGCCTACATCTCCCCGCTCTGGCACGGCACCGAACTGGCACGCGGCGCCGCGATCGGCCACCTGTCCGGTGGCGCGGTCCTCGGCCACCTCGCCTACCTGCTCGTCCTGCTGGTGCTCGGCCTCGCCGTCGCCCGATGGCGGTTCCGGCTGAGGCTGACCAAATGAGCACGATCGCGCCGGAGGCTCGCGCGAGCGCCACCTTCCGCATCATCCCGACCGGCATGTACGCCGGCCGCAGCCACGTCGTCCTCGAGCGCGCTTTCAAGGTGTACCGCCGCGCCTGGATGCTGATCTTCTCGGGGTTCTTCGAGCCGCTGTTCTACCTGTTCTCCCTCGGTACCGGCCTGCACAGCCTGGTCGGCGCGGTCGTCGGCCCCGGCGGGCACATCATCAGCTACACCGAGTTCATCGCGCCGGCGCTGCTGGCCTCGTCGGCGATGAACGGTGCGATCTACGACTCGACGATGAACGTCTTCTTCAAGATGAAGTACGGCAAGATCTACGACGGCATGCTGGCGACCTCGCTCGGTCCCATGGACGTCGCCGTCGGCGAGATCGCGTGGGCGCTGATCCGCGGTGGGATCTACTCGGCCGGGTTCATGGTCGTCATGCTCGCGATGGGGCTGACCTCGTCCTGGTGGGCGCTCGCCATGCTGCCCGCGGCGCTGCTCATCGCGTTCGCGTTCGGTGCGGTGGGCATGGCCGTCACCACGTACATGAAGACCTTCCAGGACCTGGACATGGTGCAGGTCGCGGTGCTGCCGATGTTCCTGTTCAGCGGCACGTTCTACGGCCTGGACGTGTACCCGGCCTGGCTGCGCTGGGTCGTCGAGTGCCTGCCGCTGACCCACGGCATCGCACTGCTGCGCGAACTCGACGCCGGCGTCATCGAGTGGTCGATGATCGGCCACCTGTGCTACTTCCTGGCGATGGCCGCGGTGGGCGTGCTCATCACCGCGCGGCGGCTGGACCGGCTGCTGCTGCGCTGACTCGTGTTACCGACCGGTACCGATTGATCGACGATCTCGGCGGTTTGGCTCAAGCCGGCCCGCTCGGTGTCGATCGCATCGTGGTAGACCCTCCGCACCTGCCTCGATGTCTGGAAAACCCCGTGTCCCACCCGCTGCGCGCCCTCGCCGCCGCCGCGCTGGGCACGATCACCGTTGCCGCGGGGTTGCTGACCGTTGCGGTGGCTCCGGCCGGCGGTGCCGAGTCCCGGCCGGGCTACACCCTGGAACACGCGCACCTGATCGGCGAGACGCCGGCCGGTTTCCACGTTTACGTCGATGCCCGTGCGGCCCAGCGCACCGAGTTGGCCCGCGCGAGCCGGCACATCATCGCCGAGCTGCGCCGCCTGGGCCTGCGCGTCGTCTACGCCGGTTACGGCAATCCGGCGCCGGCAGACGGCCGCATCGAGGTCGCCGAGGGGAGCTACGGCTGCGCCACCAGGACCGAGGCGCGGACCGCTGCGGTGACCGTGTCCTACTACGGGGCCGCGGCCGGGCCGGACGTCTACATGTCGCACTCGGCGATCACGCTCTGCCCGTCATTCGCCCGGTACGCCTCAGCCGTCTCA
This sequence comes from Jatrophihabitantaceae bacterium, assembly GCA_050742975.1. Classification (GTDB taxonomy): domain Bacteria; phylum Actinomycetota; class Actinomycetes; order Mycobacteriales; family Jatrophihabitantaceae; genus JBDTGE01. The sequence continues at coordinate 22,162 of JBOGDQ010000038.1, read as the reverse complement.
CTGTCGAGCGCACTCAAGCACGAGTTCGGGCACGCGATGGGCCTGGGCCACACCGGCTACTCCTACCTCGGCCGGCACCAGATCATGTACCCCGCACTGCAGAGCAACGTCAGCGACTACCAGGCCGGCGACATCCGCGGCCTGCGGGCGATGGCCGCCGGCGCGGCCCGGGTCAGGAACGAGCTGCCGCCGGTGGGCAGGCAGGCCAGCAGCTACCGCGACGGCGACATCGTCATCTCCGGCTGGACGCTGCTCAGGTCCTATCCGGGACACCCGGTGACGATCACGGTCACCGACAACGGGCGGACCGTCTACCGCAGCGCCTCGACGGTCCCCGACTCCGCCGCCGACCGCGCGTATCACGTCAGCGGCAACCACGGTTTCACGGTGCGACGGCCATGGCCGGGCGGCTCGCACCGGTACTGCGTGAGCGCGACGTCGAGCGTCAACTCGCGCGCGACGGCCAGCCTCGGCTGCGTCACGTGGCGCGGCTGAGCCGAACAGGCTGAGCCGAACAGGCTGAGCGGAACCCCCTCGCCACGTCGTCCCTGACGCCGGCGATCAAGGGGGTAACGTGCCGCCGCGTGGACACCGTGGCCGACCTGCTGGAGCCGGGTTGGCTCGGCGGATGCCTGCGCGAGCCGGTCGCGGCGACGTCCTGGCGGCGGATCGGGACCGACCGCGGGTTCGCCGGGACCGTCCTGCGGGTCGATCTCACCGCGCCCGACGGCACGGCGTCCAGCGTGGTGGCCAAGCTGGGCCCCGACCCGGCGCTGGACGCCGAGATCGAGTTCTACCGGCACTTCGCCGACGCGCTGGACGCGCCGGCGCCGCCGTGCCGGTATGCCGGGACCGGACCGCACGGCGAACCGCTGCTGGTCCTCGAGGATGTGCCGGCCACCCGGCAGGGCGACGCACTCGCGGGCGCTGAGGTAGACGACGTCGCCGCCGTGCTGACCGCGATGCGCCGCTTCTGGGAGCGTCAACCGAGTTCGTGGGGGCTGACCGGCCTCGCGCCGTGGGGCACCCGGCCGCAGCAGCGGCAACAGAACCTTCGCCGCAACTGGGCTGCGCAACGAGACGCACTGGCAGCCGAGCTCCCCGCCGACATCGTCGCGTTGGCCGAGAGGCTGTGCGACTCGCTGGCCCCCGTCGTGGCCGACCTGCACGCCGCGCCCGCCCATCCACTGCACGCCGACCTGCACCTGGACAACGTGCTGTTCACGCGCGAGGGGCCGATCGTGCTCGACTGGGGCTCGCTCTGCCTGGGCCCGCCGTCGATCGACGTCTTCGGCTTCATCACCGGCTCGCTCGCCCCGGACGATCAGGTGCAGCACTTCGCCGACCTGGTCGACGAGCTGGGCCCCGATGCGGACGCGGTCGATCACGGCCGGCGGAGATTGCTGTGCTCGCTCGCCGGCGTCGTCGGCTGGCGCAACCGCGCGCCGACCGGGCATCCCTCGCGAGCAGGAACTGCGCACGGCGGCGATCGCCGACGGGCGGCTGGTCACCGCCCTGCGGCTGTGGGATGCCGGGCGGCTACTGGGCTGAGCGGCGCCAGCGGATGCCGGCCTCGATGAAGCCGTCGATGTCCCCGTCCAGAACTGCCTGCGGGTTGCCCACCTCGTGCTCGGTGCGCAGGTCCTTGACCATCTGGTACGGGTGCAGGACGTAGCTGCGCATCTGGTTGCCCCAGCTGTTCCCGCTGTCCTTGAGCGCGTCCATGGTGGCCCGCTCCTGCTCGCGGCGGCGTTCGAGCAGCTTGGCCTGCAGGACGTTCATCGCGCTGGCCCGGTTCTGGATCTGGCTGCGCTCGTTCTGGCAGCTGACGACGATGCCGGTCGGCAGGTGGGTGATGCGCACCGCCGAGTCGGTGGTGTTGACGCCCTGCCCGCCCGGCCCGGAGCTACGGTAGACGTCGACCCTGATGTCGTCGTCGGGGATCTCGACGTGATCGGACGACTCGACGACCGGCAGCACCTCGACGCCGGCGAAGCTGGTCTGTCGGCGGCCCTGGTTGTCGAACGGGCTGATCCGGACCAGCCGGTGCGTGCCCTGCTCGACCGACAACGTGCCGTACGCATAAGGGGCTTTGACCTGGAAGGTGGCCGACTTGATGCCCGCCTCCTCGGCGTAGGACGTGTCGAGGACGTCGACCGGGTAGCCGTGCCGCTCGGCCCAGCGCAGGTACATGCGCAGCAGCATCTCGGCGAAGTCGGCGGCGTCCACGCCGCCGGCCTCGGACCGGATCGTCACCAGCGCCTCGCGGGAGTCGTACGGCCCGGACAGCAGCGTGAGGATCTCGAGCTCGTCGATCGCCTTGCGCAGCCCGACCGCCTCTGCCTCGACCTCGGCCAAAGCAGATTCGACGTCGGCCGCAGACGGATCTTCAGTGGCCATCTCCCAGAGCACCGCGGCGTCGTCGGTGCGACGGCGCAGGTCCTCCACCCGCCGGATCTCGCCCTGCGCGTACGACAGGCGGGACGTCACCCGCTGCGCCTTGTCGGGCTCGTCCCACAGGTTCGGGGCGGACGCCTGCCGCTCCAGGTCGGCCGCCTCGCCGCGCAGCTTGTCCAGATCGAGCACCTTCTCGATGTTGGCCAGGGTCGCGGAGAGTTCTTTGAGTTCGGCGGGGACGTCCACGTCTGCCGAGATTACGCGATCACCGAGCGTGCTACCCCTGGGCTGCCATGGTGGCCCAGGGGTAGCACGCGCTGTCGGGCGATCAGCGCAGCCGCGGCTGCGGCACCACGTGCGCCGGCTCCGGCCGCACGGTCGGCGCCGCCGGCAGGTGCGAAACGTGCGTGCGGGCCTGCGAGCTCGCCGCCGCGGTCCCCGCGAAGCCGATGGCGAACACGTGCGCGTCCCCGCCGACTGCCATCGGCAGCGTGATGCTGGCGACGGTCTTGCCGGCTGTCAGCGGTGCGTCCACGCCGAAGACGTAGGTCTTGACGTTGTCCTGGCTGTTGCCGGAGGCGTTGCGGTACGCCGTCGTGGCCGCGGTGATGTTGCCGGCCACCGGCTGGTTGTTGCCCGCACCGAGAGTCCAGTCACTGAACATCGCGTCGAAAGTCGACGTCGTGCCGTCGGTGTAGGTCACCGTCACCGTCCCGCCCGCACCGGACACACCGGCGTTGGACGCCGAACCGAGCAGGCCGATCTTGGTCGCACCCGCCGGCACGTTCAGCGCGATCGTCTGACCGGACATCTCGATGTTGTCCAGCGTCGCAACCGGCACGTCGGGCCAGGTGTAGTCGACGCCGTCGGCCGACACGGTGCCGCCCGGGGTCACGCCGGCCGCGGCCAGCGCCTGCGCCGAGTAGCTCCAGCCGCCACCGTCGAAGGTGGCCGCTCCGGTGTTGCTGTCGTCGGTGATGCCGGCGTTCGTGTAATACGGCCAGACCTCGCCCGGCTTGGCGACTGCCACGGCGACCGACGAGGACGGCAGGCCGGCCCTGCCCATCGTGAACGTGACACCGACCGAGTACCGGCCGTCGGAGTCCGCCCCTGCGGTGATCGTCACCGGCGCGGATGCGGTCGCACCGGCGGCGGCCTTGATCGTGCCGTGCGTCGGCGAGACGCTCACGCCGGCCTGCGGCGTCGCCGTCCACTTCACGGTCTTGGCCACGTTGCTGATGTTGGTGATGGTCACGTTCGCCTGGATCGTCTTACCGGGCTGAACGATCACGCTGGCCGGGCTGATCGAGGTGAAGACCGGCGACTCACCGGTGCGGTCCGACGGCGGCGCGGCCGAGGCCGCGGTGCCCCACGAGGTGTTCGGCGTGGTGCCCAGGTCGTAGTCCATCGACGGGCCGTTGGCGATCCTCGTGTACGTCGTCCACGGCTTGTCCCAGGACTTGCCGTTGACGCTCAGGCTCTGGACGTACGGCGTGCCGGCCGCAGCCTTGGGCGCGGTGATCGTCAGCGTTTTCCCGTTGGCCAGGTGCACCTCGGTCAGCGGGAAGGTCGGGCTGCCGATCGCGAGCGTGCCGGCGCCCGGGGTCTCGGGGTACAGGCCGAGGTTCGACCACACGTACCAGGAGCTCATCGCGCCGAGATCGTCGTTGCCGAACTGGCCCACCGGCGCGTCGAAGTACAGCTGCTGTTGCGCCTCACGCACGACCTGCTGTGTCTTCCACGGCATCCCGACGTAGTCGTACTGCCACGGGATCTCGATGCTCGGCTCGTTGGACAGGTCGGCGTTGGTGCCGCTCGGATCGGTGATGGACGTGAACAAGCTGTCCAGGTACGTGCCGTACGCGGTGTTGCCGCCCTTGGCCGCGATCAGCGCCTTGAGGTTGAACGGGACCATCGGCGTGTACTGCGACGACGTCCCCTCGACCATCCCGGTCCCGGTCGCCGGCGTGAAGCCGGGCACCCACTGACCGTTCGACTGCTTGGCCTGGACGTACCCGGTGGCCGGATTGAACACGTTCTGCCAGTCCTGGGCGCGCGCGGCGAACTGCGCGTAGGCGCTGTGATTGCCGAGCGTGTTGGCGAACGAGGCGATCGCGTAGTCGGCCGAGTCGTACTCCAACTGCGTCGAGACCGGCCCGTAGAAGTTGCAGCAGCCGTAGCTGAGGTCGTACGGGATGTAGCCATAGGAGTTGCGGGTCGACTGGGCGGGCCGGATGTTGTTCGTCTGGGTGGCCTCGTCGATCATCGCGGCGAGCGCGTGCTGGGTGTCGAAGTCGCGCGCTCCGAAGGCATAGGCGTCGGCGATGATCGAGTCGGCCGGATCGCCGACCATCACGTAGCTCTCGCCGTTGTTCAACGCCCACTTCGGCAGCATTCCGGACTGGTCGTAGTCGTTGAGCATGGACGTGATGGAGTCACTCGTCTGCTGGGGTGCGACCACCGCGGCGAGCTGCACCTGGCTGCGGTAGATGTCCCAGCCGGAGTAGTTCGCGTACTGCGCGTGACCGGCGGCAACGGCGTGCACCTTGTTGTCGAAGCCCATGTACTGCCCGTTGTCGTCGCTGAACACGTTCGGGTGCAGCAGCGAGTGGTAGAGCGCCGTGTAGAACTGGACCTGCTGCGCGTGCGTTCCCCCGGCGACCTCGATCTTGCCGAGCATCGCGTTCCACGCCGACGTGGCCGCCGTGCGCACCGCGCTGAAGTTCCACGCCGGGATCTCCGTGGCCAGGTTGGCGATCGCGTTGACAGCGCTGGTGTACGAGATGCCGACCTTGGCCAGCAGCGTCGGCGTGCTCGTGGTGTCGAACGTGAGCACCTCGCCGGCCGGGCCTCCGTCGGCGGAGTTGCCGTAGGACGTCGCCGTGAACGGCTGGTTGAACTTGACGTCGAAGTGCAGCGTGTAGTCATTCTCGACCGTGCTGCTCTGGCCGCAGAAGTGCCCGGTCGTGACCGACCCGATCAGCTCCTTGTCCCCGATCACGCTCGCGCTGGTCCCGTCGACCGTCGTCGCGCTGCCGTTCAGCTTGACCACCAGGCGTGACTGGGTGGACGCGGGGAAGGTGAACCGCCCGATGCCGGCGCGGGTGGTTGTGGTGAGCGCCGTCGTGACCGCGTCGGCGCCCGTGCCCGAGGTGAGCTGGTAGTAACCGGCCCGGGCGCTCTCACCGGTGTGGCTGAACGGCGAGGTCAGAGTGCCGGGACTGGTGCCGGGGTCGCCGACGAACGGCAGGATCGGGATGTCGCCAGCCACACCGCAGCCCGGTCCGGAGAGATGGCTCAGGCTGAACCCACGGATCTTCGAGTTGTTGTACTCGTACCCGCCACCGGACGGCCGGTTCGGGGAGGTGTCCGGGCTCCACTGGATCATGCCGAACGGCACGTCCGCTCCGGGGAACGTGTCCACCGCACCGGAGGTGCCGATCATCGGATTCACCAACGAGGCCGGTGACTGCACGGCGGTCGGGGCTGCGCTTGCCGGGTTCGCGGGAAGGGCCACCGCGAGGGCAGCCAGGACGGAGCCGGCACACGCCAGCACGCACGTCCGCCGTAGCGATGGCACTCGAGAACTGACGCTCACGGGACAACTCCTCGACCGATGATTGGTTGACCTGGCTGCTGACAACGTTGTCGGCCCGTTTGTAGTCGCATTGCGGCGAAGGTGTCAATACCCCTGAATCCGTCAACCGGCCGAAATGGTCCACATCCCTGTCAGATCGGCCGCTGACGCTGGGATTGCTTGACACCCGGCCGTCGATGCCCTCCCATATGCGTGGTGACAACGATGTCTGCCTCCGGGCCGGCCGATCGCCGCCGGCCGACGATGCGCGACGTCGCCGCCGCTGCCGGAGTCAGCCTGAAGACCGTCTCCCGCGTGCTCAATCGCGAGCCCGGAGTGCACGCCGAGACGGCCGCGCGGGTCGAGTCGGCGGTGCAGACGCTGGGCTTTCGGCGCAACGAGTCCGCCGCCACGCTGCGCCGGGTCGGCCAGTCCACGCGCAGCATCGGCCTGGTCATCGAGGACGTCGCCAACCCGTTCTATGCCGCCGTCATGAAGGCGGTCGAATCGGTCGTGCGCCCGCGCGGTTACCTGCTCATCGCGGGCAGCTCCGACAACGACGCGGCCGTCGAGCGCGACCTGTTGCTGACGCTGTGCGCGCGGCGGGTCGACGGGCTGCTGGTCGTGCCGTGCGGGCCGGACCTCGGTTACCTCGCCGACGAGCTTGCGCACGGGACGCCGGTGGTGTCGGTCGACCGGCCGGCCGGAGGCATCACCGTCGACGCGGTCCTGTCGGCGAATGCGGAGGGAGCGCAGGACGGCGTCGCTCACCTGGTGGCCAACGGCCACCGTCGCATCGGCTTCGTCGGTGACACCGCCCGGTTCACGGCGGCCGAGCGGTTGCACGGGTACGAGGCTGCGCTGCGCGCGCACGGCATCCGGGTGGAGCGGGCTCTGATCCGGCACGCGCACGACGTCGACGCCGCGCGGCGAGCGAGCCGGGAACTGCTCGCGCTCGCCCGGCCGCCGACGGCGCTGTTCACCGGCAACAACCTGCTGACCCGGGGCGCGATCCAGGCCATCGGTTCGCGCCGGCACGACGTCGCGCTCGTCGGGTTCGACGACTTCGCGCTCGCCGACCTGCTCGACCCGCCGGTCACCGTCGTGGCGCAGGACGCCACCGCGCTCGGCCGGTCAGCGGCCGAGATGCTGTTCCGCCGGATCGACGGGGACGCCGGCCCGCGCCAGCGACTCGTCCTCGCGACCCGCCTGATCGATCGCGGTTCGGGCGCGCCGGCCTAGCCGCGTCACGAGATCGGTGCACGCGCCGACGAGTGCACGGTGTGGAGCACGCCGCCGCCCCTGCCGAACATGGCGCCGAAGGCGATCTTCGACGTCTGCGTGCAGGTGAGGCTGATCGTGGTGGCGTCGGTGGACATCGAGGCGACACCACGCACACCCGATCGGGACGGATCACGGTCCAGGTAGTCCTCGATCAGCCGCTGCGCATCGGCGAATCGCAGGTCCGCACCGGTGGCGAAGTCCGAGCCACGGCCGAGGTCGGCCGCTCCGGCGGCCGCTGCGGCGGCCGCGCCGTCGCACACGTCCTGCAGCCCGCGCTGCTGGACGTAGGCATCCGCGGCGGCAACCGATCCGGCGACGACCAGCAACCCCAGCAGGAAGAAACCCAGGATCAGCGGGATCGTCGAGCCGCGCTCGCCCGTCACGGCGCCGCCCGGAAGTCGTCGACGTGGACCACGTAGCGCCCCACCGTGGTGATGCCGCGACCGGCCAGCACGGACGGCACCGCGGGCAGCTCGACGCGGCGGCTGACGCAGATCGCGAACTGCGCGCCCGGGCTCAGCCGCGGCTGTACGGGTGAGGCGGCACAGCTCGCATCCGCGGCCACGTAACGCAACTCGACGTGCTCGTCCAGACCCTGATCCTCGAGCGCGAGCCGGACCGCGGCATTCACCCGGGCGGCGGTCTGGTCCGGGCGGTCACTGGTGGCGAAGGCACGCCCGGCCTCGCGCGCCGCCTGGGTGACCGCGAGGTTGCTGCGCTGAACCACCGCCACCGCGACGATCAGGTAGATCAGCGGCATCAGCACCACGATCGCCACGAAGACGAACTCGATGATCGCGTTCCCCTCGTCGGACGCGCGCAGCCGGCTCGTCACGGTGCGCCCTCGAGCAGCGAGGTCGAGTGGACGTCGATCGGCAGCGGAATGTCGAAGGGCAGCAACACCATCTGCAGCCGACCCCGGCAGTGCACGGTCGTCGTCGGCAGGCCCGATCCGTGGTCGACGGACACGCTGTCGACGCAGGGGATCTGACCGGCGGCTAGCGAGCTCAGACCGTCGTCGATCAGCTCGCCGGCACGATGCGCGCCGGCGCCGTGCTCACCGCCGACCGTGCCCGCGTACCGCGCCGCATCCGAGGCGGCGGAAGCCACGATGTTGCGCGCGTAGAACCACACGGCGACCTGCAGGACGACGAACAGCAGCAGCACCAGCAGCACGGCAAGCAGCACGAACTCGACGACGCCCGAGCCCCGATCCGACCGCGGCAGCGCACGACGGGACATCCGATCGTGCTACTTGCTGTTGCTGACCGAGTTGATGGCGCCCGTGATCGCGTTCTTGATCTCCGGCTCGAACACGCCGATGATCGCGACGACGAGGATCGCGGACATCACCGTGACCATCACCCAGCCCGGGACGTCACCACGGTCGTCGCCGCGGATGCGCCCGAACCTGGCACGCACCCAGAGCTCCAGGAACTCGAAGCAGTTCATCTGTCCTCCTACCTTCGGTTGCCGATCAGCTCATCTGGCCAGCGACGTCAGCGTCAGCAGCCCCGGGTAGAGCGCGAACAGCACGGTGACCGGAAGGACGAGAAACACGACCGGGACCATCATCGAGAGCTCCTTCCGCCCGCCGGCTTCCAGCAGCGCGCGCTTGCCGAGTTCGCGGACGTCGAGTGCCTGGGCCCGTAGCACGTCGGCCAGCGGCGTGCCGCGCTCCAGCGCCACCACCAGCCCCTGCAGGAACCGGGTGAACGGCTCCAGCGTCGTGCGCTCGGCCAGGTCGGTGAGCGCGGTCGTCAACGGCGTGCCGGATCGCGAGCGCGCCAGCGCCGACTGCAGGTCGCGGGCCAGCTCACCGCTCGTCAGGGCGCACACGCGGCGCAGCGCGTCGGCCGGCGCCTCCCCGGCGACGACGGCGAGGGCGAGCAGATCGGCAACCACCGGGAACTCGGCCAGCATCGCCTGCTCGCGCCGTTCGACCTGCTTGGACAGCCACCAGTCGCGGGCCAGCACACCGCCGACGAGCCCGCCGATCGCGGCCAGTGCGATCAGGGCCGCGTTCACCTGTCCGGAGACCGAGCCCAGGACGACCAGGCCCAGGCTCGCGGCGAGCATCCCGCCCGCTCCCCACAGCACCTGCTCGACCCGGAACTCGTCGACGCCGAGACTGCTGCCCAGGCTGTTGAGTCGACGGCGTACCGAGCCCCTGCCGCCGACCACGCGCTCGAGCACGCCGACAGCCTCGCTCAGCAACGGCCCGAACAGCCGGCGCGCCACCGCGAACGGCGTGCCGGACGCGCTCGGTTCGGCCAGCAGCCGGGACGGCGGCGGAGTGTCGCCCAGGTACGGCGCCACCCGGTCGGCGAGCCGCACCGGACGCAGCGGCGGCGCTGCCCGCACGGCGAGCAGGACACCGGCCGCGCCCAGCAGGCCCAGCAGCGCACCGATCGTCCAGGAACTCATTCGACCTCCGTCGTCGGCCGCAGAAAGGCTGCTGCGCCTGCCTGTTCGCTCACTCGCGTCGTCCTGAGCACCCGACGATCTTCGGGTAGCCGGCCGATGCGCAGCATGATCCGGTAGGCGAGCACGCAGATCGCGGCCCCGATCGCGAGCAGCAACGTTCCGCCGCGCGAGTTGTACACGTGCAGCGTCGTCGAGCGCGTGCCGAGCAGCAGCAGCACCGCCCACGGCGCCGCGACGGCCAACCTCGCGGCGTTCACGATCCAGCCCTGCCGCGTCTCCAGCTCGGCCCGGGTGCGGGCGTCCGAGCGCAGCAGCTCCGACAGCGTCCGCAGCACCGAACCGACGTCGCTGCCGCCGACCTCGTGCGCCACGCGCATGGTCTCGCAGACGCGATCGCCGACCGGGTCCGCGAGGTCGGCCTCCAGCAGGTCCAGGCACTCGCCGAACCGGCCGCTCGCCCGGTACGCCGATGCGAACCGGCCGAACGCCGGACGCAGCTCCGCAGGCCCGCGAACGCCCAGCGCCGAGAGGCCCTCAGGCAGCGACATGCCCGCCCGCACCGCCGAGCCGAGGTTGTCGACGGCCTCCGGCCACACCTCGCGCAGCGCGACCTGCCGGCGCCGGCGCATACGCCGCAGCACCACCGGCGGCAGGAACAGCGCGAAGGCCGCGAAGCACGCAGCGACAGCCAGCGTCCGGGTGATCAGGACGACGACGGCCAGCGCGGCAACCGCACACACGAACTGCGCAGCCAGCAACTGGGCGACACCGACACCCTCGACGCCAGCCTGGCGGAGCAGCTCAGCACGGCGGGCAAGCCTGCCGGGCGGGCGTCCGGCGTTCCGGCGCGGCGCACGCGGACCGCTGCGCCAGATGAGCAGCAGTCCGAAGCCGAGGAGCAGGCCCAGCAGCGCACCCATCACGCTTCCCGAAGCGCCGGCTGCGGGGTGCGGTCGGCGCGGCGACCGAGGGTGTCGATCAGGTCGATGCCCGCGATCTCGTACCGCTCCGGATGCGGCGGATAGCCCTCGCCACGCTCGAGCTGGCCCCGGCGCGAGGCGAACAGCTCGGTGGTCTCGATGACGTCGCCCTCGACCCGCCCGGTGACACCGACGATCTCGCGGACCCGCCGATGCCCGGCCGCGTCGAGACCGAGGTGCACGACCAGGTCCACGGACGTCGCAACGGTCGGAACGACGAAGGCCGCTGAGACGTTTTCCCCTGCCAGCAAAGGCAAGGTACACATTTTGACGAGCGATTCTCGGGCCGAGTTGGCGTGCAGGGTGCACATCCCGGGTAGCCCACTGTTGAGGGCGACCAGCAGGTCGAGGCACTCCTCCTGCCGCACCTCCCCCACGATCAGTCGGGACGGCCGCATCCGCAGCGCCTCCTTGACCAGACGGCGCAGCGGAATCTCGCCGCTGCCCTCCAGGTTCGGCTGGCGGGTCTGCATCGAGACGACGTCCGGCAGCGGGACCTGCAGCTCGAACACCTCCTCGACGGTGACCACCCGTTCGCGCGCGGGGATCGCCGCACACAGTGCGTTCAGCAGGGTTGTCTTGCCGGCCTGCGTGCCACCCGCGACCAGCACGTTCAGGCCCGCCGCCACCGACGCTTCGAGGAAGCGCGCGGCCTGCTCGGTCAGCGACCCGACCGCGACCAGTTCGTCGAGCGAGGACAGGCCGATCACGAACTTGCGGATGTTCACGGCCATGTGCCGACGCGTGATGTTCGGGATTACGACATGAAGGCGACTTCCGTCAGGCAACATCGCGTCGACGAACGGGGTGGACAGGTCGATCCGGCGCCCGGTCGTCCGCAACATCCGCTCAACCAGCTCAGACACCTCGTCAGCGGTGAGGATCAGGTTGGTCAGCTCGGACCGTCCGCGGCGTGCGATGAACACCCGGCCCGGTTCATTGATCCAGATCTCCTCGACCTGCGGATCGTCCAGGTACGGCTGCAGCGGCCCAAAGCCGGCGACCGCGTCGTGGACGCCCCTGCTCAGCGCGGCCGGATCGCCGATCGGCGGAAGGTGCGAGATCGTGGCGCGGTCGCGGTACTCGGCGACCACGTCGTCGATGAGACGGTCGACGGCGCCGGGCTCGGTGGCCGGGTCCACGCCTCGCCGGCGGACCAGCTCGCGCACCTCGGCCTCGACGATCGAACGAGCTGACGTCACCGTCGCGGCCTCCCAAATGCCTCATATCTCGCTAACCGGTGCACAGAGAGTACGTCGGGAAGCCCGTTTGGGGAACGGTGATGAGCAAGGCTGTGGACGGGTGCGCGGCTACCCGCCCGGATCGAACCCTTCCTGGCAAGCATCAGCCGCGACAGATACGCGTACGATTCGAGCGGATCGGGTACCTATTTCCGAAACGGCGGAATCCAGTGGCCGAGTTCGACGATCTCGACGGCCTCGACGGCCTCGACGGCCTCATCGCAGGCATGGAGCAACTGGCCGCACTGATGTCCGAACGCGAACCGTTCCAGGTCACGCTCGGCCGGATCGCCGAGTTCTCCGCCGCGACGATCAGGGGCTTTGCCCGGCTCGCGGTGTCGGTGATCGCCGACGGCCGCCCGGTTGCGCTGGCCGCGAGCGACGCGACGGTTCACGACGCCGAGGCCCTGCAGTACACGATCGGCGAGGGGCCGGCGCTGACGGCAGTCGCCGACCGGGCCGTGACGGTGTCCGGCTCGCTGGGTGGCGACCCGATGTGGCCACGGTTCGGCTCGACCGTAGCGCGCACCGGCCTGCACAGCGTGCTCGTCGCACCGATGATCGTGACCGACACGGTGATCGGCGCCCTCAGCGTGTACGCCTCCGGCAAGAACGCGTTCGACGAACACCTCGTCGCTCGGGCCGAGCGCTACTCGATCCCGGCCGCGGCGTTGATCCACAACATGCATCTGCTGCACCAGAGCCAGCAGCAGGTCCGGCAACTGAGCGACGCTCTCCGGAGCCGCAGCGTGATCGACCAGGCGATCGGGATCCTCCGCAGCCGGAACGGTGGCACCCCCGAGGAGGCGTTCCAGCGGCTGCGCAGGATCAGCAACGCCGACCGGATCAAGCTCGTCGACGTGGCCCAGCAGGTCGTCGAGAGGTCGGTCCGGCGAGCTCGCGCGCGGCGGCTGGGCGACGAAGATCCCTATTCGGACGGGTGATCCGCGCTCGCGTGAAAGAAACCGGAAGCTTGCGCGCAATGCCCATTGAAAGTAATACCCCCGTGAGTTATCGTCGCCGCACGGGGCCGAGCACGTGCCCCGAGAGCGGCGGCCCGCGCGATCCGGCCGCCTTCTCGTCTCGCGTTTGGACCGGTCGTTCGTACCGGTGACGATCCGGGTCCGGGAGCAATCGTGCATCGCCGGACCGAACCCGAGGGTGCTCGGGCAGCGGATGAGCCCATAGGGTCCGGCCGGCCGGACGCTATGGCGTCGTGACAGAAAGGTGGGAGTCCGTCACGGCTGATCCGCCGTCCGAGAACCGGCAGTGTGCAACAGTGGCTCGCAACGGGGCCTCGCAACGAGGCGTTGACTGCGAGCAACTGAGGGCCGAGATCAGGGGGACGCTCGGCCCGACGCGGGGTGTGCGGCCTGAGCATGGGGGAACGGGCCGCGCACCTACGCGCTAGGCCGAACGTGATACCTGGCGCGTATCGGGTTGCACGCTTTGCTCGTCGACATGGACGTAACGGGTGCCGCGGAACAGCGAGGCCACCGCGCCGACGACCGACATCGCGATCGCCAGGCTGAACACGATCACCAGGCCGTGGTGGAACGGCTGGGCGATCAGGTGCGGGAAGAACTCGCGGCCGGTCAGCGTCCGCTGATCGGCCGAGGGCAGCGTCGACAGCGTCTGCCGGCCCACCAGCGTCTGCACCGGGTTGTAGCCGAGGAAGGCGGCGAACAGGCTGCCCACCGGGGGCTGGTTCGCCACCGCCGACGCCGCGGCGGCCGGCACGTGATGGGCGCTCAGCCCCTTGAACAGCGTGGTCGGCAGCGTCGAGGCCAGGCCCGCGATCATCAGCGAGAAGAAGACTCCGATCGACAGCGACGTTCCGGAGTTCATGAACGTCGCCCGCATGCCGGACGCCGACCCGCGCTCGTGCGCCGGGACGCTGTTCATGATCGCGGTCGTGTTCGGTGCCGAGAACAGCCCCGACCCGACGCCGTTCAGGACCAGCAGCCCGGCGAACTGCCAGTAGCTGAAGTCCGTCGGCAGCAGCAGGAAGCCCAGGAAGCTCAGCCCGACCAGCAGCAGGCCTCCAGTGGCGAACGCGCGCGCCCCGAAGCGGTCGGACAGCGCGCCGGACAGCGGGCCGGCGACCAGGAACGCGATCGTCAACGGCACCAGGTAGATGCCGGCCCACAGTGGCGTGTCCTCGAACTTGTAGCCGTGCAGCGGCAGCCAGATGCCCTGCAGCCAGATGATCAGCATGAACTGCAGCCCGCCCCGCGCGATGGCCGCGAGCAGCCCGGCCAGGTTGCCCGCCCAGAACGCGCGGATCCGGAACAGCCGCATCGCGAACATCGGCTGCTCGACCCTGGCCTCGACCAAGCAGAAGACGACCAGCAGGACGACGCCGCCGATCAGCCCGGCGAGCACCCAGGGGTTCGTCCAGCCCATGTTGTGTCCGCCGTAGGGCTGGATGCCGTAGGTGATCGCGGCGAGCAGCGCGGTCAGCCCCACACCGAACAGCGCGTTGCCCCACCAGTCGATCCGCGATGCGCGCCGCACCCCCAGTTCGTGCAGGCTCCGGTACGCCCAGAACGTCCCGATGACGCCGAACGGGACGGACACGTAGAACACCAGGCGCCAGTCGACGACCGCGAGCAGGCCACCGGCGATCAGCCCGATGAACGAGCCGGCGAGCGCGGCCACCTGGTTGATGCCCATGGCCATGCCCCGTCGCTCGGCCGGGAACGCGTCGGTGAGGATGGCGGTCGAGTTCGCGAACAGCATCGCCGCGCCGACACCCTGCACCAGCCGCCAGATGATCAGCCACATCGCACCGCCCCCACCGCGCAGCGGATCGAGCGCCAGCGCGATCGAGCCGATGGTGAAGACGGCGAACCCGGCGTTGTAGATGCGCACTCGCCCGTAGATGTCACCGAGCCGGCCGAGCGAGACCACGAGCACCGCGGTCACGACGAGGAAGCCCATCAGGATCCACAGCAGGTAGCTGACGTTCCCCGGTGCCAGCGGGTCGAGCTGGATCCCGCGGAAGATCGCCGGCAGTGAGATGATCACGATCGAGGCGTTGATCGTGGCCATCAACATGCCGAGAGTGGTGTTCGACAACGCGATCCACTTGTATCTCGGGTGGTCTCGGTCGACGGTCAGCACCGACCACCGCTTCGCGTTGTCGTCCCGAACCACCAGCAAACCCTCCGAAGTATGTTAGCCGAACTAACGTTACTCTCCCATGGCTCGGACGGCGCATCGCTCGGTCAGTCCTCGGTCAGTCCTCGGTCAGTCGTAGTGCCGCAGCTTCGGCCACAGGGCGGACCAGCTGCCGGCCGGCCGGCACAGCAGCAGCGGTAGGCCCTGCTCGTCGTTGTCCAGTCCGACGCGATCATCGACCGTGACCAGGTGGGTGCAGCCGGTGAAGTAGGGCGCCGCATCCCCTGGCCCGTCGTACCCGATCAGCAGTGCGCGCGTCGCGTCCGCCCCCGGCTGACCCCACTCGCTGAACCCGTTGTGGCCACTGTAGGCACGCGGCAACCCGTGCGCGCGCCCCAGCAGGTCGACCGCACCGGCCTCGCCGTAGTTGCGCGTGAAGATCACCGTGTGGGCGCGCTCGTTCGCGGGGACGGCGCTCCACGCGGCGGCCACGGTGTCGACGAACCGCGGCCAGCCCACCGTCTCGCCCTGGTCCGGGTTGACGGCCATGACAACGCTGCCCTGCAAGGACGTCGCGGGCAGCAACGGCAGCGCGATCAGCGAGCTGACCACGGCCGACACGATGACCGCGGCGCCGAGCAGGCCGGTACGCAGCGCGCGGTTGCGGCGCACCGTCCAGTCGGCGACCGGGATCGCACCGATCCCGAGCAGGACCGGGTACAGGCTGGCCAGGTAGTACGCCTTGCCGTTGCCGAGCAGGTAGGCCACCGCGAGCAGCGCGTACGTCAGCGGCACGAACCGCACCGCTCGCAGGGACGCACGCCGGAACGGCACCACCAGCCCGGCGATCCAGACCGGCACCAGCACCGGGCTGACCAGCACGAGCTGAAACGGCACGAAGCCGGCCCGCCCGCCTTCGGCCGAGCCGCCGATGTTGCCGGCGACGGTCAGTTGCGGCCAGCCGTGCAGCGACTGCCAGATGACGTACGGGGCAGCCAGCACGAGCGCCGAGACGAGCCCACCGGCGAGCCACGGCGAGCGCAGCGGGCCGCGCGGGCCGGCGATCGCGAGCGTCACGAGGATGACGGTGGCCACCAGCGCAACCTGCGGCTTCGACTCGAAGCCGATCCCGGTGACCACTCCCGCGGCAAGCAGCGACGGGCCGCTTCGCCTGGTGATGGCGCGGATCACCAGCCAGCACAGGACACTCGTGCTCAGCAGATCGAACGTCGTGGTGGTGACGAAGTGACCGGTCGCCAGCGCGAACCCGGAAGTCGCCGTGCAGGCCGCTGCGATCACCTGGGCCCGGGCGCCGCCGCCGACCTCGCGCGCCACCAGCGCCGCGACGAGGGTGGAGGCAGCCGCGGCCAGCGCCGAGGGCAGGCGCAGGACCAGCAGCGCCGACGCTTGCGCCGATCCCGACGCCAGGTGATTCATCGCCCAGCACAACAGCGGTACCAGCGGCGGCTGGTCGGGATACCCGAACGCCGGGTGCGATCCCGCGGCGATGAAGTACAGCTCGTCGCGGTGGTAGCCGTAGCGGGTGCTCGTCGCGACGAGCAGCAACAGTTGGGCGAGGGCCACGGCGCCGACCCAGATCGATACGCGCGGCGACACCGGAGCGGCAGGCCGGGCCGGGGCAGCCGTTCCCGACCGCGTCATGGCATCAGCGTGACAGCTGCCGCGCCCGACGGGCCAGCGATTTGGCGAGGGGCGCTAGCCGGACCGGCGAGCGGTGACGAACCGGTCGCGGCCGGTCAGGTCCTGGTGGGTCCGGGCGTCGGCGAACTCGCCGGCCGCGGTGACCAGCGAGCGGACGGCCGATCCCTGGGCGTCGGCATGCTCCATGACCAGCAGGCCACCCGGCCGGAGCAGGCGCGCGGCGGCGCCGATGACCGCGCGGGGCAGGTCCAGCCCGTCCGGGCCCCCGCCGTACAGCGCGAGCGGCGGGTCGTGCTCGTGCACCTCCGCGTCGATCGGCACGGCATCGGGCGGGATGTATGGCGGGTTGGAGACGACGACGTCGACCGTCCCGTCCGACTCGGACAGCAGCGTGGGGTCCGCGACGTCGCCCTGCACGGTCCGCGCGTCGAGGCCGGCGAGGTTGACCCGGGTCAGTGCGACCGCGGCCGGATCGACGTCGACCGCGATCACCCGCGCGCCCGGCACCTCGGCGGCGACGGACGCGGCGATCGGCCCGGCACCGCTGCACAGGTCGACCACGAGCGGGCGCCGGTCGGTGATCAGTGCCGCCTCGTCGATCGCGGCGCCGGCGACGACTTCGGTCTCCGGCCGCGGCACGAACACGCCGGGCTCGACGCGCAGCCGCACCCGGCGGAAGGCGGTGTGACCGACGATGTGCTGCAGCGGTTCGCGCCGCCGCCGCCGCTCGACCAGCCTCGCGTACTCGGAGTCGAAACCGGGTGGCAGCGGCGGCGCGGTTGCGAGCACCAGCTGCGAGACACCGAGCGCGTGCGCCGCCAATGCCGTCGCGTCCACCCGCGGGCTCGGCACGCCGGCCGTCGACAGTGCGACCACGGCCAGGTCGATCTCGGCCCGCAGCCGCGCCCGATCCTCGCCGGCCGCGCGATCCTCGCCAGCCGCCATAGCCGCAGACGCTACTGGGCGGTGCGGTACTCCTTGAGCAGCCCGCGGCTGATGATCGTCTTCTGGATCTCCGAGGTGCCCTCGCCGATCAGCAGGAACGGCGCCTCGCGCATCAGCCGCTCGATCTCGTACTCCTTCGAGTAGCCGTAGCCGCCGTGGATGCGGAAGGACTCCTGAGTCACCTCGGCGCAGTACTCGGACGCGAGCAACTTGGCCATCCCGGCCTCGACGTCGTTGCGCTCACCGGCGTCCTTGAGCCGCGCGGCGTTGACCATCATCAAGTGCGCGGCCTCGACCTTGGTCGCCATCTCGGCCAGCTTGAACGCGATCGCCTGGTGGTCGGCGATCTGCTTGCCGAACGTCCTGCGCTGCTGGGCGTACTGCACCGCGAGTTCGAACGCGCGGATCGAGATGCCGCACGCGCGCGCGGCCACGTTCACCCGGCCGACCTCGACACCGTCCATCATCTGGTAGAAACCGCGGCCGCGACCGGCCTCGCCGCCGAGGATCGAGTCGGCCGCGACCTGCACGCCGTCCAGCACCATCTCCGTCGTCTCGACGCCCTTGTAGCCCATCTTCTCGATCTTGCCCGGGATGGTGAGGCCGGGCCGGGTCTCCCCGAAGCCGGGCTCCTTCTCCACCAGGAACGTCGTCATGTTCTTGTAGACGCTGTCGCCACCCATCTCGTCCTTGACGAGCGTGGCGACGACGCCGGCGCGGGCCCCGTTGGTCAGCCACATCTTCTGACCGTTCAGGACGAACTGGTCACCTCCCCCAGCGGCTACGCCCCCACTGCTGGGGGTACCCCCAATAGCGGTCGCGCGCGACTTGATGGCCGCGACGTCCGAACCGCATTCGGGCTCGGACATGGAGAACGCACCGCGGATCTCGCCGCTGGCCAGCTTCGGCAGCAGCCGCTGCTTCTGCTCATCGCTGCCGTGCTGGGCGATCATGTACGCGACGATGAAGTGGGTGTTGATGACGCCGGAGATCGACATCCAGCCCCGCGCGATCTGCTCGACGACCAGCGCATACGTCAGCAGCGACTCGCCGAGCCCGCCGTACTCCTCGCTGATCGTCAGACCGAACAGGCCCATCTCCTTCATCCCCTCCACGATCGCCTCGGGGAACTCGTCCTTGTGCTCGAGGTCGGTGGCGTGCGGGATGATCTCCTTGTCCACGAACGTCTTGACGGCAGCCAGGATCTCCCGCTGCACATCGGTGAGTCCAGCGGTCTGGGCCAGGCGAGCCATCGAGTCCTCCAGGGATGGACGCGCGGAAACTCCGGTCACGCGCATCGCGTCGGTGTTCGGGGAAGTATCCCCCGCAATCCGTGGGGACGCCCAAGCGAACCGGCGGTGAGATGACTCTCAGCTGCTCGCGCGCCGCTGGTCGCCCTCGACCGGCACCGGGACGCGAGGCAGGCGCACACCGAAGCGTTCGCGGTACGCCGCCAGGACCTCCGCGTCGGAGGCGAGGGCGGTCTCCGTACGCTCGCCCTGCTCGGTGCTGATCAGCTGCCGCCCCGCCAGGGTGAGCAGGCCGCCGGACGGAGTGAGGATCGAGCAGACCGGACCGGCCCGGAAGTGCGAGCCCGGACGGGTCTGCTGCCACCAGCACGTCGGTTCGAAGTCGGAGAGCTCGCGCGGCCGCGGCTCGACCCGGTACTGCGGACGGCCGGCGAGACAGACGTCGAGGTCGCCACCGGGCAGCGCGTCGATCCGGAACTGCCCGCTCGGATCGAGCTGCTCGCCCGGCTCGTCCAGGAGCTGCGGGTACGCGCTGTGCCGGCCGAAGCCGACGTCGGCGAGTCGTGGGCCTACCGCGCCCGCGAAGAGGTCGACGTCGTACCCGAGCGTGCGCAGCAGCGCAGTGGGGGTGCCCCCGCCAGTGAAGGCGTAGCCGGTGGGGGAGAACAACCCGTTCAGCTCGTAGCAGAAGCCACCGCGTCGATCGACGACGATCTTGCCGAACAGGTGGTCGAGCGCGAGCGAGATCGGCTCGGCCAGGTGGATGCTCAGGTTCTCAAACGGCACGGCGCGCAGGTGCTGCAGCTGAAGCTCGCGCAGGTGGTCGACGGCCGGCGCGCCTTCGGACGTGACGTCGATCCGGGCGAGGTAGGCCGCGACCTGGTCCTCGGTCAGCCGGTCGGATCGGTCCCTCATCCGGCCACCTATTGACGCCGGCACCGCAGGGCGCGGGCGCGTGGTACCCGTCCGGCACGCGTCCAGCGGCTAGCCTGCATCCGTGAGGTTGGCAGGGGCACGCCCGTGAGCACAGCACCGCGCGTATTCATCGCGCGCCTGTCGGGCATCGGCGTGTTCGACCCGAACGGCGATCAGCTCGGCCGGGTCCGTGACGCGGTGACGACACTGCGCGTCGACCGCCAGCCGCCGCGGGTGCTCGGGCTCGTCGTCGAGTTGCAGCACCGCCACCGGATCTTCGTGCCGATGGGCCGGGTCACCCGCATCGAGGTCGACGCGGTCGTCCTGTCGTCCGGCATCGTCAACATGAAGCGGTTCGAGCGCCGGCCGAGCGAGGTGCTCGTGCTCTCGGAGCTGCTCGACCGCTCGGTGCGCGTGATCGACAGCGACACGCAGGCGGACATCGTCGACGCGGGCATGGAGCAGGAGCGCACCCGCGACTGGGTGATCACCAAGCTCGCGGTGCGCACCCCGGGTGGCCGGATCGGCCGTCGCCGCGGGCAGCTGTTCCAGGTGGCGTGGAACGAGGTCGACGGGCTGGGGATCACCGAGGCCACGCAGGGCACCGACACGTTGCTCTCGATGCTGTCCGAGATGCGCGCGGCCGACGTCGCGAACGCGCTGCAGGACATGCCGGCCAAGCGCCGGCTCGAGGTGGCCACCGCGCTCGACGACGAGCGGCTCGCCGACGTGATGCAGGAGCTGCCCGAGGAGGACCAAGTCACCCTGCTCAGCGCGCTGAGCGACGACCGGGCCGCCGACGTGCTGGAGGCGATGGACGACGACGACGCGGCCGACCTGCTCGGCGACATGCCCGCCGCCGACCAGCAGCGGCTGCTCGAACTGATGGAGCCCGAGGACGCCGAGCCGGTGCGCCGGCTGCTGACGTACGGCGACTACACGGCCGGCGGCCTGATGACGTCCGAGCCGGTGATCCTGCTGCCGGACGCCACGGTCGCCGAGGCGCTCGCCCTCGTGCGCAATCCGGAACTGTCCCCCGCCGTGGCCGCGCAGGTGTTCGTGGTGCGCCCGCCGCAGGCCACTCCGACCGGACGCTTCCTCGGCACCGCGCACCTGCAGCGGCTGCTGCGCGAGCCGCCGTCGGCGCTGGTCAGCGGGGTCTGCGAGAAGGACACCGGCGGGCTGCGGCCGGACGCCCCGATCGAGGAGGTCACCCGGCACCTCGCGACGTACAACCTGGTCGCCGTGCCGGTCGTGGACGAGCACGATCGGCTGCTCGGCGCGGTCTCCGTCGACGACGTCCTGGACCACCTGCTGCCGCCGGACTGGCGGGACACGGACGCGCCGGGAGAGGCGGTCAGCAATGGCTGACTCCCGCGACCGCCTCGATCAGCCCCGCCAGCCCCCCCGCGGTATCCGGCGTCCGCGCATCGACGCGGACACGTTCGGCGCGTACTCCGAGCGGATCGCACGCTACTTCGGCACGGCCCGCTACCTCGCGATCCAGACGATCTTCGTGATCGTCTGGATCGCCATCAACGTGGCGTGGGGCCTGAACTACCACTATTCCCATCACGGGTCCAAGCCGTTCGACCCGTACCCGTTCATCCTGCTGAACCTTGCCTTCTCCACGCAGGCGGCCTACGCCGCGCCGCTCATCCTGCTGGCTCAGAACCGGCAGGCCGACCGCGACCGGATCCAGGCCGAGGCAGATCGGACGCGCAACGAGCGGGCGATCGCGGACACCGAGTACCTGGCCCGCGAGATCGCCGCGATCCGGATGGCGCTCGGCGAGGTCGCCACCCGTGACTTCCTGCGCTCGGAGTTGGGGCGGGCCGAGGCGGCGCGGGAGCAGCGGGAGACAGCCGACGCGGATTGACCGGCTTGCCGTTGGTCGCGGTGCGTCAACTGCGCAGCGACGGATGAGTTGCTCTCGACTTGGCTTGCGTTGCTGGCTCTCTGGCTCGCTCGTGGTCGCGTTTCGTCAACTGCGGCGCCGACGAGGAGTTGTTCTCGGGGTCGGTGCGCGTTGCCGGCTCTCTGGCTCGCTGTGGTCGGCGTTATTGGCGGGTTCCCTTTCGCGAATTGCCTTATGGAATAGGGTGAAAGTACTTGACAGTGGCTGGCTGGTGATGGCATAATAGGTCCTATGTTCGCACGATGGGATCAGGTTGCCGAGCCGGACGAGATGTTGTTCGTCGACCCCGCGCTGTGCACCCCGATCCCCAGCAGCACCGACTGCTTCGCCCGGCCCGACCAGGCGGCCGCGGCCTTGACGGTGCTGGCCCCGGCGTCGGACACGCTGCGGCCGCTGGAACTGCTACCCGCCCCGCGGCTGTCGGACACCGCCCTGATCGACGC
>JBOGDQ010000037.1:0-4097 GCA_050742975.1 Jatrophihabitantaceae bacterium | reverse complement strand
GTCGCGCCGTGCTCGACCGGGCGATCGCGCTGGGCGGGCGCGGCGCCTACGTCCTGCAGGCCGCGATCGCGTCGCTGCAGACACGGGAGCGAATCGACTGGCCGCAGGTCGCCGAACTGTACCGGCGGCTGGTCGAACTCACCGGCTCCCCGGTGGTCGAGCTCAACCGCGCCGTCGCGCTCGCCCAGGCCGGCGACCCCGCCGCCGCGCTGGACGCCGTCGAACGTCTGGACCTGGACAGCTACCTGTACCTCCACTCCACCCGCGGCGAACTGCTGGAGCGTCTCGGCCGGCACGAGCAAGCCCGCGCGGCGTACCGCCGGGCGCTCGAGCTGGCCACTACCACCCCCGAGCGGCGGTTCCTGACCCGGCGGCTCGAAGGGCTCTGACCCGGACTGTCCCCTCAGCGGGTGCTCGTTCGTCGTCTGGGTATGGGCGAGAAACCGTCCTGACCCGTCACCCGAAGGGCCGCACACCCACCTCGCACAGGAGAACAACCATGGATGCTCGTCTGAACTACTCCACCACCACTGCTTCGCAGAAATTCATCAAGCACCTCGTTGCGGCGGGCAGGGACCTGATGGCCTCGCCGCTGCCTGCCGCAACCCGGGCGCTGGTGGAGATCCGGGCCAGCCAGATCAACGGCTGCGCCGTCTGCATCGACATGCACACCAAGGACGCCGAGCACGCCGGGGAAACGTCGGCGCGGCTGAACCTGGTTGCGGCGTGGCGGGAGGCGACTGTCTTCACCGACGCCGAGCGGGCCGCCCTGGAGCTGACCGAGCAGGGCACGCGTATCGCCGATGCCGCCGGTGGCGTGAGCGAGGAGGCCTGGGCGAACGCGGCCGAACACTTCGACGTGGACCAGCTCGCCGCGCTCGTGTCAGGTATCGCGCTGATCAACACCTGGAACCGCCTGAACGTGATCACTCGGCAGCCGGCCGGCGACTACGAACCCGGCCAGTGGGGCTGACCGTCGACGAGAAGCGTGCGATCACCCAGGACCAGTCCTGGCCTGCGTTCCCCTGATCGATCATGCGCATGATTGGCAGTGGCGGCGCAGCGAAGAGCGAGCTGCCCGATTCGATTCGAGGTGGCGTCTGCCATGGTCGGCCTGGTCGTTGTCTTCGTCGTGGTCCTGGTGATCGGTGTAGCTGTCGCGATGGACCGCTCTGCTCGACGCCACAACTGGAAACGGCGCAGTTCGATGCAGATGATCGCCGGCCGCCGCGATCTCCGAGACAACCTTCACTCGACTCCCGGACACGGAAATTCCGATTGATTGCCTCGATCAGTTCGTGTCGAGGTCGGGTGTCAACCGCCGCACTGTTCGGTGAGTGTCCGGGCATTGCAGGATGACGCTGTCAGCGTCGTGGTCGACGATCGCGTGGTGGTCGTGACCTGGGCACGGCGGGAACGGCGTGCCGCGGAAGTTGTGGCTGCAGGCGCCGCCGAGCATGTCGATGAGATGCGCGAGGGTGTAGGTCGGTGACCAGTCAGGGTTGACGCCGATGATGCAGCGGTTGCCGGGGCCGATGCTGACGATCACCCGCCTGGGGCGGTGCGGAGCCATGCTGAGCCCGCCCCAGGTTGACCATCGTCCGCCCGGGTTGAGTGCTTCGACTGCCACTATGGCCGGCGGGAATAGCAGGTCGACCGCTTGGCGGGCCAGGTTGTCGACGTCGCGATCACCGAGCCATCCGTCACGCATCGCTGAATCCCGCCTGCCACGCAGACACCACGTCCACCAGCATGGGCGAGGTCTGGTGGCCAGGCTGGCGCACGGTCAGCTATCCGTTCGTGATGACGATGGCTGCGTGGACGCCCTGGCCTGCGCTGGCTGCTTGCCTGGGGTCCGCGGAGCATATTTGCGGGGCGCTGGTTTGGATGAGTGCGAGCACAGTGCGGCTTGAGAAGTAGCCGATGGACAGTTCGGCCCCGGCCGGGATGGCGCTGGGTTGAATGCTCAGTGCCGGGTCGCCGTTGGAGTCGTGGACAACCGTGACCGCCTGATGTATCCCGGCCGGTTCCACTGTCGTGTCACACCAGCTGCCCACCTTGACTAGCGCGGTGATGCCTCGATGGGCCAGCGCGCGCCGCAGCTGGTCGGGGTCGAGTCGGGTGCTGCTGTTCTTGTGCAGGGTCAGCGTGGCCGCACCATGGAGACCGTCGCTGAGCGTGAACGCAGTGAGTTGCGTGCCGCTCCGCTCGCCGCTTGGCGCACTGCCCCCGCTCAGCAGCAGGACCAGTGCGACCGCCACAGCGACGCCGCCGCCAGCTGCGACCCACCGAGCGACCGTGTGCCGGTGGCGTCGCTGATCGCCACGGGCAAAGATGGCGTCGACGGGCACGTCCATGTGCACACGAGCGAGCGGAGTCCGGTACCGGTCGAGCAGGTCGTTGTCAGTCATGAGAGTTCTCCAGCCGTGTCGGGGCGCCCTCGGACGGGCGCAGGGTGTTGCGCAGCGAGGCGACCGCCCGAGAAAGATGACTCATCGCTGTGCCAGGCGCTATGCCGAGGACCCGGGCGGTGGTCTCGGTGTCAAGGTCAAGCAAGATCCGAAGAGTGAACACCTCCCGTTGCCGAGAAGGCAGCTCGCTCACGGCGCGCACCAACGCAGGGTCGAGAGAGACCTCCGCTGCCGCGACAGGCCGGTCCTGATCGGCAAGCGGGACCTCCCTGCGATGCTTACGCCACCAGGACACCTGAGCGTTCAGGGCGGTGCGCACGACCCACGCTTGCGGGGCGGGTTGCCGGCTGACTTTCGGCCACGCGGCCCAGGCGCGGGCGAAGGACTCAGCGACCAGATCCTCGGCAAGAGCACGGTCGCCTGTGCGGGCCGTGACCGCTCGCAGACAGATGTCACGATTCTGCTCGTAGAACCGTGCGAACTCGCCTCGACCGTCTTCGCCCACATCCAACTAACGCTCCAAAGCCAGGTTTCATTTACCGAATAGTCGCGGCGGGCGCAGCGGGCACGTATCACCCCGGGGAATAGGGCAACGTAGACGTCGTCGCGGTTGTGCCTCCCGGATCAGCGCTCCGGTCTGGGAACTCACACCGGAGCCTGCACGTCTCAGGCAACCATAAAAGCACCCCGGTCACCGATCTGTATGACGGCCTCGCTCCACCTGATTGTCGATCCGCACATGCATGTCCGGACGACAACGCCCGCCAGTTGCCGCGGACACGGCCGTCGTCGCGGCGGTCGTCCGGCCGCGGTGGGACAACGTGCGCCCCTCGCAGATCACCGGCGAGGACGTGCAGGCATGGGTGAACAATCTCGTCGCAGACAGCGGCCTTGCGCCTGCGTCCGTAGTGAAGGTGTATCACCTGCTCTCCGCGTCCCTGGTGGCCGCCGTGAAGGCCGGACCCCATTGCCGCGCAAGGCGGCACGGGCCAGCACGGCGCATAACGCCGATGAGCGCGTGGTTGCGTCATGGCGCCACAGGCGCTGTAATGGCGCCATGCCTAGCGTGCAGATCAAGGACGTTCCCGAGGACACCCACGCGGTGCTGCGACAAAGGGCCGCAGCCGCCCACCAGTCGTTGCAGGAATACCTGCGCGCTCGACTTATTGCCGAGGCGGCCCAACCGACGCTCGAGGAAGTGCTCGATCGCGCCGGTGGTCGTTCCGGAGGATCAGTGTCGTTGAAGGTCGCCGTCGCAGCTCTTCGGGAAGATCGTGCTCGTCGTTGACGCGAGCGTGCTGGTCGTGGCCCTGGCTGACGACAGTCCCGATGGGGATCACGCACGCCGACGACTACGCGGCGAGCGTCTTACGGCACCGGAGTTGATCGACCTCGAAGTCGGCTCGGTACTTCGACGGCAGAACCGCTCCGGGCAGATCGACAATCGGCGCGCCGAGATGGCTCTCAACGATCTCGCGGCGATTCCATTGCAGCGGGCCGCACACGTCGACTTACTCGGACGCTGCTGGGAACTTCGCCAGAACCTCACGTTCTACGACGCCGCATACGTCGCCCTCGCCGAGGCGCTCCAGGTCACCCTGCTCACCGGCGACCGTAGGCTCACCCGGGCTGCCGGACCGTTCTGCCGAATCGAAACGATCACGCCCTGACTCAGCCCGCGGTCAT
>JBOGDQ010000036.1:0-5958 GCA_050742975.1 Jatrophihabitantaceae bacterium | reverse complement strand
CCCCAGGCGAGCTCGCGCGTCGACGCGTGCCCGCCCGTGCGCCCGGCCAGCCAGGGCGAGCAGGCCGACAGCGCGGTCAGCGTCGGGCCGAGCTGCCGCGCGAGCGCGACCCGGTCCGCCCATCCCGTCGCCGGACCCGCATCGAGATTCACCTGCAGCGCCGCGGTCGAACACATCATCGTCCGGCCCGCGTCGGCTCGGCCGAGAGCGTCGAAGTGCCGTTCCATCGCCGCATAGCGTGGCCGCGGGTTGACCCGTACCGGCTCTCGCACCGGGTCGCTGCCGACGAGCGCTAGCCCGGCGTCATGACCGGCGAGCATGATCCGCACCCGCTGCACGTCGCTTCGCATCGCCTCGACCGCAGTCACGATCCCGGGCATCGGCGCGCCGGACAGCTCGATCTGGCCACCCGGCTCGAACGTCAGCGAGCTGCGGCCGGCGGCGGACTCGATCTGCGGTGCGAGGCTGGTGATCCGGTCCCACCCGGCGCGCTCGGCCGGTGCCGCGAAGTCGACCAGGTGGCTCTCGATCTCCAGGCCCACCGTGCCGCGCATCGGCGGCGTGGGCCCCGACGGCACCAGTGCGGTCTCGGCGATGAACTCCTCGGCACGCTCACGGGTGAGGGGCTCCAGGTCGTGCACAGTACGAACGGGCATGGTGACCCCCTCCAGGTCCGGGCCGGCAGAACGCGTGCTCTGCCGCGGGTCGGTGCGGGGGCGACCAGCGTGTGCTGCGGAACCAGCCGTCCTCTTCGTCCATCCTGTGCACGTCTGCTCACCGATCGCAAGGCAATTCGAACGATGTCGCCGATTGTTAAGGTCTGGCTACCTGCAACCTCCGGCTGCTGCCGGGCGTGTCTTGGCTGAGGGAGGTGGAGTGGCCGACCGGCTGGACTTCGACGCGTTCTACCTGTCCTCACGCGATCGCCTTGCCCTGCAGGTTGCCGGGTTCACCGGCGACGCGGCAGAGGCGCTCGACCACGTCCAGGAGGCGTTCATCCAGGCATGGGCACGATGGGACAAGGTCAGCGGCTACGACGACCCGGAGGCGTGGGTCCGGCGCGTCGCCTGCAACCGGGCGGTCAGCCGCTGGCGGCGCGCGCGACGGGTGGTGCTGCGGGCCACGCAGGACGAGCAGCTACACCTCGACCCGGAGCAGCACGCCGTGATCGAAGCGCTGGCCCTGCTGGGTCCGCGCGAGCGCGAGGCGATCGTGCTGCACCACCTCGTCGGCTACTCGGTGGAGGAGGTCGCAGAGCAGCTGCGCGTCCCGTCCGGAACGGTGAAGTCGTGGCTCTCGCGCGGGCGGGCGCGGCTGGCCGAACTACTACGAGCGCAGCAGGCGGTGGGTCATGAGCAGTGACAAGGAGCTGGTGGACCGCTCGCTCGGCCGGCTCGATCGCGTGGCCAGTGCGTCGTGGCGCGAGCCGCACGAGGTGAAGCGGACCGCGGTCCGTCGTAGGCGCGGGAGGTTCGCGGCGCTGGGGGTGAGCGGGCTGGCGGTGGCGACGGCGATCGCGCTTTCCGTTGCGCTGCCGGGCCCGTCGAGTTCGCCCGTCCCTATCGCGCAGCTGCCGAGCAACGGCGCTCGGATCGGGACGGCGACCCAGCTCGTCGCCAACGTCAAGCCGTTGACGGTCACATCCGGCAGCGCAGACGAGCAGGCCGTGGTCAGGGCCGAGCAGGCGTTCACGTTCGCGCTGCTGAAGCAGGTCAACGCCGGTGGCGGTGCGGGCAACGTCGTGCTGTCGCCGTCCAGCCTGGCGATCGCGCTGGCCATGCTGGAGAACGGTGCCGGCGGTAAGACCAAGCACGAGATCGCGACGGTGCTGCGGACGTCCGGCCTCACCGACACGCAGCTGAACTCCGGCTGCGCCGCACTGAGCGCGGACCTGGGCGCGAGTGGCGTGCTGGACTCGGCCAACAGCCTGTGGCTGCAGCACGGTGCCCCGATGGGCCAGGCGTTCATGGACGCGATGGCCCGCTACTTCCGCACCGGTGTGTGGCAGGTCGACTTCTTCCACGACTTCGGCGGAGCGACCAGCGCCATCAACGCCTGGGTCACCAAGCAGACGCACGGCAGGATCACCAAGCTGTTCAACAAGGGTGACATCGACCCGTCCACCCTGCTGGTGCTGGCGAACGCGGTGTACTTCAAGGCCGCCTGGAAGACCGCGTTCGACCCGAAGCACACGCACGACGCGCAGTTCCACACCGCGGACGGTAAGACCGTCACCGCCCCGTTCATGAAGCGCGACGGCGGACTTTCGGTCTCTCAGTCGGACGACTCGGTCGCGGTGCAACTGCCCTATGCGGACGGGCGATACGTGGCGCTCGCGATCATGCCGACGAGCCAGTCGCTGGCTGACTTCGTCGGTCGACTCACTCCGGCCGCGCTCGATCGGATCACTGGCGGATTGCAGCCGGACAGCCAGGACGTCTTGCTGCCGAAGTTCACGATCAGCGAGTACACCAAGCTCAACGCAACGCTGGCGGCGATGGGCATGCCGACCGCTTTTGACCCGTCCTCGGCCGACCTCAGCCCGATGAGCCCGCGTGCCGGCTACGTCCAGTCGGTCGTGCAGCGCGCCTACCTGAAGGTCGACGAGAAGGGGACCGAAGCCGCCGCAGTGACCGGCATCGGCGTGGCGCCCACGGCGGCGGTGATGCCGCTCACCTTCGATCACCCGTTCCTGTTCCTCGTCCGCGACACCAAGACGGGGGCCATCGTGTTCTCGGCGCAGGTCCAGGACCCCACCACGTAGCGATGAACACCCCCTTCGGCGCGCCAGAGGCCGCTGAAGGGGGTGTTCATGCATAGGGTTGCGCGGTGCTGCGCATCTGGTTCAACCGCACCTACGCGACCAACAGCCACGTGATCGCGATGCTGCGGGCCAACGCCGACGGCCGCGAACTGCACGTCATCGGCACGCACACCGATCCCGATTCGCCAGTGCTGGTCGCCTGTGACGAGCACGAGGTCGAACCGGTACTGGAGCCTGCCGACTACATCGAGTGGGCCGTCGAATTCGCCCGAAAGCACGACGTCCAGGTGCTGATCCCGCGCTTCGGCATGGCCGAACTGGCCGACGCGCGCGAGCGGTTCGCCGCGATCGGGACGAGCCTGGCCTGCCCGGACGGCGAGACGGTCCGGCTGTTCGACGACAAGCCGCGCGCCTACCGGGCGGCGGCCGAGCTGGGCGTGCCCGTACCACCGCACCACGTCGTGTGCGACGCCGCCGGCCTTCGCGCCGCGCACGAGCAGCTGTCCGGACTGGCCGAGTCCGTCGTCATGAAGCCGACGGTCGGGGTCGGCGGTGCCGGGTACCGGGTGATCACCACCGGGCCACAGGTGTTGGCCGACTTCGCCGGGCAGATCCGGCACCGAGCCGACCTCGGCGCGGTGTGCGACGCGATGGACGCCGCGGCCGCCGTGGGCGAGCCCGTCCCGCGCCTGCTGGTGATGCCGTACCTGACCGGGCCCGAGATCAGCGTCGACGTCCTTGCCGCGCGGGACGGAAGCGTGCTCGCCGCCATCGGGCGGGGCCGCTCGCGCCGCCGGCGGCTGATCGTCGACGACGGCCCCGCCCGCGACGTGGCGGCCACCCTCACCAAGGCGCACCGCGTCGCGTACCTGTCCAACACGCAGGTCCGGTACTGGCAGGGGCCGCAGGACACCGAGCCGCTGCCCTACCTGCTCGAGCTCAACACGCGCATCTCCGGCGGGCTGTTCCAGACCGCGCTGGCCGGCGTCAACCTGCCCTGGGACGCGGTCCGGCTCGCGCTCGGCGAGGACGTCGGGCCGCTGGCCCCGCGCTTCGGCGCGGCGTTCACGACGATCAGCTCGCTGGTGCCGCTGCCCTGAGCGAGCTGTGCGGCAGGCAGGCGGTGGCTAGGGTCGAGCGATCGATGTCGATCTCGGCCGGGACCGTGCGCCCGGCCGCGGAAGTCTGGAGAACCGCGTGAGCATCAGCCTCGTCAAGGGTGGCAACATCTCGCTGACCAAGCAGGCGCCGGGCCTGCAGGCGGTGGTGATCGGACTCGGCTGGGACGCCCGCACGACCGACGGCGCGCAGTTCGACCTGGATGCCAGCGCGATCGTCTGCAACGCCCAAGGCACGGCGCTGTCCCCGGGACACTTCGTCTTCTTCAACAACCTGACCAGCCCGGAGGGAGCGGTGCAGCACTCGGGCGACAACCTGACCGGCGAGGGTGCGGGCGACGACGAGCAGGTCCGGGTCAACCTGGCCGGGCTGCCCGCCGAGGCCGACAAGATCGTCTTCCCGGTCTCGATCTACGACGCCGACAGCACCGGGCAGAGTTTCGGCCAGGTCCGCAACGCCTTCATCCGCGTCGTCAACCAGGCCGGCGACGCCGAGATCGCCCGCTACGACCTGTCCGAGGACGCGTCCACCGAGACCGCGATGATCTTCGGTGAGCTGTACCGCAACGGCGCCGAGTGGAAGTTCCGCGCCGTCGGTCAGGGGTACAGCGCGGGCCTGTCCGGTATCGCGCGCGACTACGGGCTCAACGTCTGACCGGGTGCCCGGGGCTCAACCTCTGACTCCGCTGCCGCGGGAACTACGTCCTACCCCGCTATCGCGGGCTCTACGTCCTACCCCGCTATCGCGGGCTCTACGTCCTACCCCGCTGCCGCGGGCTGTACGTCCTACCCCGCTGCCGCGGGCTCTACGTCCTACCCCGCTGCCGCGGGCTCTACGCCCTACCCCGCTGCCGCGGGCTCTACGTCCTACCCCGCTGCCGCGGGAACCGGCGGGCCCACCGGACCGTTGCACGGGTTGCAGTTGTTCACGTGACCCGGCTTCGATCGCTAGGGTCGACAGGATGTCCCGAAACGCGGGAAAGCACGCGCACAGGAGGAATCAATGAGTGTCAGCTTGAGCAAGGGCGGCAACGTATCGCTGACCAAGGAGGCCCCTGGGCTGACCGCGGTTCTCGTCGGTCTGGGCTGGGACGCCAGGACCACGACCGGAGCCGACTTCGACCTCGACGCCAGCGCGCTGATGGTCGGCACCTCGGGCAAGATCCTTTCGGACGCGAACTTCATCTTCTTCAACAACCTGACCAGTCCGGACGGTTCGGTCGAGCACATGGGAGACAACCTCACCGGCGAGGGCGAGGGCGACGACGAGGTGATCAAGGTGAACCTGGCCGCCGTACCGGCCGAGTGCGACAAGATCGTCGTCACCGTCTCGATCTACGATGCCGAGAGCCGCGGGCAGTCCTTCGGCCAGGTCCGCAACGCCTACATCCGGGTCGTCAACCAGACCGGCGGCTCCGAGCTCACCCGCTACGACCTGTCCGAGGACGCGTCCAACGAGACGGCGATGGTCTTCGGCGAGGTCTACCGCAACGCGGCCGAGTGGAAGTTCCGCGCTGTCGGGCAGGGGTACAGCACCGGGCTCGCGGGGATCGCCCGCGACTTCGGCGTCAACATCGGCTGACGGCGGCAGCCGATCGGGTAGCTGGACGGGAACCATATGTTCTGGAAGACCTTCGGCGGGTCGCTGGCCGTCGCCGTCGTCGGCCTCGTGCTGGGCTGGCTCTACGGCGGCGGCACCGGCCTCGCGCTGACCGCGATCCTGGCCATCCTCGAGGTGTCCCTGTCCTTCGACAACGCGGTCGTCAATGCGACCGTGCTGGTGCGGATGAGCCCGTTCTGGCAGAAGATCTTCCTCACCGTCGGTGTGGCCATCGCCGTGTTCGGGATGCGACTGGTCTTCCCGCTGGTCATCGTCGCGATCACGGCCAAGCTCAACCCGGTCGATGCGGTGCGGCTGGCCATGGAGAAGGGGAACCCGGACACGCCGGGCACCTACGGATACCTGCTACACCAGGCGCATCCGGCGATCGCGGCCTTCGGCGGAATGTTCCTGCTGATGCTGTTCCTCGACTTCATGTTCGAGGAGCGCGAGCTCACCTGGCTGACCTGGATCGA
>JBOGDQ010000035.1:0-7049 GCA_050742975.1 Jatrophihabitantaceae bacterium | reverse complement strand
GCGCGCAGGTGAACCTCGGCCTGCGCGCGCAGGCCGGTCCGGTCCAGCAGCTCGGTCACGCGGGATCCCCGCGAAACTGCGGAGCGCCGGCGGAGCGACTTTGACGGGTGCTCATGTCGTCCTGTCTAACAGCCCGCGCCGACAGGTCGCCCGCCCGCGCGGGATCTTCCTGCACGGACGGTGCCACGACGCCGGATCCGCAGGAAGATCACCCGAACGGCACCCGGAACTTCAGTTGACCTGGCGCTCGTGGCCGGCCCAGTACGGCTCGCGCAGCTTGAACTTCTGCAGCTTGCCGGTAGCGGTGCGCGGCAGTGACTCGACGAACTCGATCCGCTTCGGGCACTTGTAGCCGGCCAGGGATCCGCGACAGTGGGTGATCAGCTCCTCCGCCGTGACGTCGGCGGCGTCGGCACGCACGACCAGGCCGGTCACCAGCTCGCCCCACTTCTCGTCCGGGACGCCGATGACCGCCACCTCGCGCACGGCCGGGTGCGACGTCAGCGCATCCTCCACCTCGATCGAAGACACGTTCTCGCCGCCGGAGATGATCACGTCCTTCTTGCGGTCGGAGATGACGAGGTAGCCGTCGTCGTCCAGGTAGCCGCCGTCGCCGGTGTGAAACCAGTGCGCTGTGCTGGCCGAGGCGCCTGGACCTCCGGTCGGCGCAAGAGCTGCTGTGCTGGCCG
This sequence comes from Jatrophihabitantaceae bacterium, assembly GCA_050742975.1. Lineage (GTDB taxonomy): Bacteria > Actinomycetota > Actinomycetes > Mycobacteriales > Jatrophihabitantaceae > JBDTGE01. Next base: position 6,360 of record JBOGDQ010000035.1, on the reverse strand, counting down.
AGGCGCCTGGACCTCCGGTCGGCGCAAGAGCTGCAGGGCGAATCGCCTTGGCGCTCTCCTCGGGCTGCTTCCAGTAGCCGTCCAGGTTGTGGTTGGAGGCCGTGATGACCTCCCCGTCGAGGTCGACCGCTACCCGGACGCCGAGCGCGGGTGCCCCGGCTCGCATCAGCTTCCGGGCCCGATCGATCGCGGGCAGCTCGTCCCACTCGGCGCGCATCCGGTTCACCGTGACGATCGGGGACGTCTCGGTGAGGCCGTAGATCTGGGTGAACTCCCAGCCCAGCTCCGTCATGACCCGCTCGATGGTCTTGGACGGCGGCGGTGCGCCCGCGACGACGATGCGCACCCGGTCGCGGCCGGGGACCGGACCGTCCCAGCTCGCCGCCCCGTCCAGCGCCGCATTCACCACGGCGGGCGCCGTGCACATGATCGTGACGCCGTGCCGCTCGATGCGGCGCAGGATCTCGGTGCCGTCGACCTGGCGCAGGACGATGTGCGTGCCGCCGACGCCGGTGATCCCGTACGGCATGCCCCAGCCGTTGGCGTGGAACATCGGCAGCGTGTGCAGATAGACGTCGCGGTCGCTGATCGTCTCGTGCAGGCCGAAGACGGTCGCGTTCAGCCACAGGTTGCGGTGCGTGAGCTGCACGCCCTTCGGACGGGCAGTGGTCCCGGACGTGTAGTTGATCGTGGCCGTCGCGCCCTCGTCCGGCTCGGCCCACTCGGCCGGCTCGGTGTCGCGCAGGTACAGGTCCTCGTCCTCGCCGAGCAGGAACTTGTGGGTCACCTCGAGACCGTCGAGCATCGCCTTGCAGGACGGGTCGGCGTAGACGACGTCCGCGCCGCAGTGCCGCACGATGTACTCGATCTCCGGCTGCGCTAGCCGGAAGTTGATCGGCACGAGCACCCGTCCCCACCCCGAGACGCCGAAGAACGAGGTCAGCAGCCGGGCCGAGTTCTGCGAGATGACGGCGACGCGCCCGCCGACCGGCACGCCGAGCTGATCGAGGCGGGCCGCCTGCGCCCGCGCGTTCTGCGCCATCGCCCGGTAGCTGAGCTCGCCCAGGCTCCTCGCCGGCTGATCGGGCTCGTCGACGATGCCGATCCGGTCCGGGTAGACGTGCTCGGCGCGATCGAGGAAGTCGCGAACGGTCAGCGGGTAGTACACGGTGCACCTCCGGACGGGACGGTCACTCGATTAGATCGTGCGCGAGCGGCCGGCACCACATGCCGGGCTACTACTCCCCGGGGGCTGCCTCTCCCTGGCGGCCACCCGATCTTGTTGCGCTTCGGCGGCCATGACCGCGCCCGCGCAACAAGATCCAGAACCCACGATCCCGGACCGGCGTCAGGCGCTGAGCCTGTCCCCGAGCGCGTGCACCGAGGCCGTCGCCGAGTCCGCGGCATTCCCGGCAGCAGACCGTGTCGCCGCCGTGGCCGACTCGGCCGAGGCTCGGACGCCGGCTGCCGCCGAGCCGGTAGCGGCCTGCGTCGCCTCCGCCAGGTTCTTCAGCGTCGCTCTCGCCGGCTCCGCCACGCGCCGCGCCGCCTCGGCCTGCTCCCTCACTGCTGGCGTCAGGGTCGTACGAGCGGACTTCGCCTGGTTCTCGGCTACCTTGCGGGCCTTCTTGGCCTGCTTCTTCGCGCTCTTGCGCGCGGATGCCGCTTGGGACTTCGCGCTCTTGCGCGCGGATGCCGCCTGGGACTTGGCGCTCTCGCGTGCGGAGGCCGCCTGCTTCTTGGCGCTCTTGCTCACGGACGCGGCCTGCGCCTTGGCGGCCTCGCGTGCGGACCCCGCCTGGGTCCGGGCCTCATCCCGCGCCGTCCGGGCCTGCTTCTTGGCGCTCTTGCGCGCCGACTGAGCGTGCTGCTGCGTCGCGGTCCGGGCGTCGGAGGTGAGCTCGGACGTGCGCGCGAGCAGGCCGGCGCCGACCGCGGCGAGGTCCGCGTTGCGCCCGGCCCGCCGGGCAGCCTTGCGCGCGGACTTCCTCGCCGACCGGACCTCCGCCTTCAGCGCGGCCTTCCGCTCGATCGCCGCCGCCTTGCGCTCGGCGCGGGCACCCTTGCGGTTCGCCTTGCGCACCGCATGCGAGTCGCCGGCGTCGCCGAGCACCCCGTCGATAATCAGCCCGGTGCCGATGCCGAGCATCCAGACGTCCTTGGCGACCGCGGTGCCCTGCTGGGTCGGCCGTAAGCCGTCGTGCATACCGGGCGTGCGCCACCACATGCCAAGCAGGCCGGCGGAGAACCCGGTCAGCCCGGCGCCGGCCACCTTGGCGGGGATGATCGGCAGCAGCAGCGCCGACCCGAGCGTGGTCTCGGAGATCGCAAGCGTGCGCAGGAAGACCTTGGGTGGCACCTTCCCGAGGACGGGGTACGCGCCGGACGCCGCGCCGTGGAGCGCGGCAGCGGTGTCCTCATCACCCTTGAGCTTGGTCAGCCCCGCGTTCAGGATGAACGCGCCGGTGACCACGCGTCCCGGTGCACGACGGAGTTTCGCGGCCAAGCTCATCAGGGGGCTCCTCACCTCGGGGTCGGTTTGCTCTCGTCTACCCGTTCACACCCATGACGGTAACCACATGTGCGCGTGCCACTGGTTGTAGGTCAACAGGCCACCTGTGTAGATCGGCCACATCCAGGCGAAGTCCGCGACGACCAGGCCCAGGTACACACTGACCCCCGCGACCCCCCAGCGCCGTCGCCGCAGCGCGGCCGCATCCCGCCACCGGTCGCCGGATCGACGCACGGCCGGGCCCACCATCACGCCCAGTGCCAGGGTCAGGCCGAGGATCAGGAACGGGACAAGCGGCGCCATGTAGAACAGGAACATCGTCCGCTTCAGATCCTGGAACCAGACGGCGAACCCGGCGAGGAAGGCCACCCACACCGCGGCCGCCCGCCAGTCCCGGGTGGTGATCCAGTGCCAGGCCAGCCAGAGCAGCATCGGCACGAATGCCCACCACATCAGCGGCGTGCCGATGAGCAGGATCTCGCGCGAGCAGGTCGAGGAGCCGCACGCCTTGGACGAGCCGTCGTAGTAGAAGTCGACCGGACGGCCGAGCACCAGCCAGCTCCACGGGTTGGACTGGTAGGTGTGCCCGCTGGTCAGGCCCTCGTGGAAGCGGTAGGCGTCCAGCGTGTAGGCGCCGAGCGAGCGGATCGGGTCGGGCACCCAGGCCCAGGTGAACGGGACGCGGACGCCCAGCAGGTCGAGGTGGGTGGACGGTCCGTGGGTGTCGGCCCAGTGCCGTCCCCAGCTGTCCTCGCCGGTGAACCAGCCGATGTACGACAGCAGGTACACCGCGACCGGCGTGGCGAGCAGCGAGCCGAGCGCGGGCAGCAGCGAGCGCCGGGCCATCACGCGCGTGGGCCGCCTCGCGCCCGCGCTCTTCAGCGCTCCGCGGTCCCACACCAGGCTGAGCAGGACGAACAGCACGAAGAACGACAGCGCGGTCCACTTGATCGCGCAGGCCGCGCCGAACATGCCGCCGGCGAGCAGCCGCCACGGCCGCGGGCCAAGCGACGGGACGCCACCGCTGAGATCGGCGCCCGAGGCATAGAGCGCTCCGAGCCGTTGGCGCATGCGGTCACGGTCGACGACCAGGGCACCGAATCCGGCCAGCACGAGCGTCTGCAGGAAGATGTCCAGGATCGCGGTGCGCGACAGGACGAGCGACAGGCCGTCCATCGTCAGCAGCAGCCCCGCGATCACGCCGAACAGGGTCGAGCGCAGCAGCCGGCGCACGATCCGGGTGATCAGGATGACCCCGACGACGCCGGCGATGGCCGGAGCCATCCGCCAGCCCACCGAGTTGTTTCCCCAGATCTGCGAGGTCAGGCCGATGAACCACTTCCCGAGCGGCGGATGGACGATGAACATGTAGCCGCGGTTGTCCTCGTACCCGTAGCGCAACAGCTCCTGCGCCTCGGTCGAGTAGTAGACCTCGTCGAAGACCTTGCTCGACGGGAAGCCCACCGCCCAGAACCGGGTGAACCCGGCGAAGATCGCGACGAGGACGGTCAGGCCCCAGCCCAGCAGCGGATTCGGGTCGCGCCACGACGTCAGCGCCGCGGGTACCGGGCGGGGCGTGCGGTCGTCCCCGCCCGGGTCCACAGCCGCGACCTCGGCCGGGGCTTCGAGCGTCGCCGTCACGGGACCGATCCTAGGTGCTGCCGTGATCTGCGCCCGGTCTGCACGTGCTGTGAACGCGAGCGTTACTCGGCCCGCCGGTTTGCACCCGCAGTGGACGCTAGCGTGACCACCATGGCGACCGAACCGGGTGCAAACCGGACGGGGCGGGTGATCCTCGCGGGCGTTCCGCTGGGGGAGCCGGGGGACGCCTCGACGCGACTGCGCGACGCGCTCGCGTCCGCACCGGTCATCGCCGCCGAGGACACCCGCCGCCTGCACCGCCTGTGCCGCGACCTCGGCGTCACCCCGTCCGGACGGATCGTGTCCTTCTTCGAGGCCAACGAGTCCGCGCGCGTGCCGCTGCTGCTCGACTCGCTGCGGGCCGGTGACGACGTGCTGGTGGTGACCGATGCCGGCATGCCGTCGGTGTCCGATCCCGGCTACCGGCTGGTGGCCGCGGCGGTCGAGGCCGGCCTGCCGGTAACCGCGCTGCCTGGCCCGTCCGCGGTGACGGCCGCGCTCGCGGTGTCCGGGCTGCCGGTCGACCGCTTCTGCTTCGAGGGGTTCCTGCCCCGCAAGGCCGGCGAGCGGCGGCGCGCGCTGGCGGAGCTGGCCACCGAGCGGCGCACGCTCGTCTTCTTCGAGGCGCCGCACCGTCTGGCCGGGACGCTGTCCGACCTGGCGACGGCGTTCGGGGCGGACCGGTCGGCCGCGGTGTGCCGCGAGCTCACCAAGACCTACGAACAGGTGCGCCGCGGATCGCTCGCCGAACTCGCGCAGTGGGCCACGGGCGAGGTCCGCGGCGAGATCACCCTGGTTGTCCACGGTGCGCAGCCCGCGGCGACCGCGGTCAGTGCGGCCGAGCTGGCGCAGGACGTTGCCGCGCGCGAGGCGGCCGGGCAGGCCCGCAAGGACGCCATCGCGGAGGTGGCCCGCGTGCGTGGCGTCCCGAAGCGTGACGTCTTCGACGCAGTGGTCGCCGCGAAGCGCTGAAACCGTCGTACCCCGCCGCCAAGATCCGGGGGCAGACTGGACCGATGGAGGTGAGTGCCATGAGTGAAGCGGTCGTGGCAACCCCCCCGGCGCCGTCGATTCCCGAGCCGAAGGGCGCCGAGTGGACGTGGTCGGATCTGCAAGCTCTCCCCGGGGGCGGTCCCAAGACCGAGATCGTCGAAGGGGTCGTGATCGTGTCGCCGAAACCCGCGCACAACCATCAATACGCAGCGGCATGCCTGACCCGGCTGCTCGGCGACGCGGCGTCAGCCGAATGGGTCGTCCTGCCCGAGGTCGACCTGGAACTGGCCCGCAACGTGTTCCCACCTGACGGCGCCGTTCACCGTCGACCTCGACCCGGCGATCCTGGTGCGCGCCACCCGCTGACCGCGGGGCAGCGGCCACTGCGCTGACCGCTGACCGTTGCGCAATGACCGCCGACCGCGCGCGACCGCGCCGGGGAATCCGCGCCACCGCGCCCACTAGCCTTGCCAGGTGAGCAACGAACGCATCCTGACCGCGGTCGCGTGGCCGTACGCCAACGGCCCGCGGCACATCGGTCACGTCGCCGGCTTCGGCGTCCCGTCCGACGTCTTCTCCCGCTACCAGCGGCTGGCCGGCAACGACGTGCTGATGGTCAGCGGGACCGACGAGCACGGGACCCCGATCCAGGTGCAGGCCGACAAGGAGGGCGTGACACCACGCGAGCTCGCCGACCGCAACGCGCTGATCATCGCCAAGGACCTGCAGAACCTCGGGCTCTCCTACGACCTGTTCACCCGGACGACGACGACGAACCACTACGCGATCGCGCAGGAGATCTTCCTCGGCCTGCTCAAGAACGGGTACGTCTTCGCGCAGAAGCAGCTGGGCGCGATCAGCCCGTCCACCGGACGCACGCTGCCGGACCGCTATATAGAGGGCACCTGCCCGATCTGCGGTTACGACAGCGCGCGCGGCGACCAGTGCGACAACTGTGGCAACCAGCTGGACCCGATCGACCTGATCAACCCCAAGAGCAAGATCAACGGCGAGACGCCGAAGTTCGTCGAGACCGAGCAGATGATGCTCGACCTGCCCGCCTTCGCCGACGTCCTCGCCGACTGGCTCAAGCGCCAGGACCACTGGCGGCCGAACGTGGCGCGGTTCAGCCGCAACCTGCTCGACGACCTCAAGCCACGCAGCTACACCCGCGACCTGGAGTGGGGTGTGCCGGTGCCGCTGGACGGTTGGCG
>JBOGDQ010000034.1:0-2624 GCA_050742975.1 Jatrophihabitantaceae bacterium | reverse complement strand
CGGCATCTCCTCGCACCTGATGGTGACTTCGCGACGCACTTCGGACACTTTCGGTACCCCTGGTATATTACCAGGGGTACCGATTTCTGCGGGACAACCGGGGACTTGACCCCCGTGGCTTACTTGGGAGGCTGGACGAGCGCTTCGACTTGTCTTACTGGCACGCCTACTGCGGTGGCGATCGCTCGTGCTATGTCCCGCTGCAGGCCGCCCTGAGGCGCTCCACGTTTCTCGAGGCGGTGGTAGCTCGACAGCGGTAGACCCGCTCGCGATGCCATCTCCTGGAGACTTAGTCCGGCTGCGACCCGGAGCCGGGTGAGGTCGGGCGCGTCTGTTGGGCCGGTGACGAGGGTCAGCGGCTCGACGTGCAGGTGACGGGCGATGAGCGGTATCAGCCGGGCGTGCGGTCTGGCCGCGCCGCGTTCCCATAGGCCGACGCGGTCTTCGTCCACCAGGTGGATGGCCGAGGCCAGCGCGCGTTGCGAGAGTCCCGCTGCGTGGCGGGCGCTGGCGAGGACGTCGCCGCGGAAGTCCCAATCCCTCAAGGCCCAACCGCCTCCGTCTCGACCGACCGACCGACCGATCGACAGGATACGGACCTCGCCGGAGTCCTCCGGAGGCTGCGGTGGGTTGTCTTCGCGCGAGACTGCGACGGCGTCACCGCGGTCCCCGTGTCGATACTCGCTCCGGTGCTGTCGGCCAGAGGATGGCCTGGCGTGCCGCCACGTCGTGCCGCAGCTCGGGGACCATGTGGGTGTAGCGCTGCACCAGGCTCATCGACGTCCAGCCCATCGTCGCCATGAGGACGCGCGCATCTGTTCCGAGGACCAGCAGAGCGGTTGCGGCCGAATGTCGGCAGTCGTGCAGACGTAGGCGGCGCACACCGGCTTCGGCGATCAGTTCGAGCCAGTCCTGGGTGTCGGTGGTGCGGTCGACCGGTCCGCCGGTGTGGTTGGCGATGACGAAGTCTTGGTTCTTCCAGAGGGAGCCGGCGGCGAGTCGTTCGGCTGATTGTCGGCGGTGGTGTTCCTGCAGTTCGGCGACTACGGGCGGCGGTATCGCGATGGTGCGCTTGCCGGCTTTCGATTTGGGTGGGCCGAGGTGAGCGCCGCCGCCGTGCCTGCGCGGGCAGGCCGAGGCGCGTATACCGCAGGTCGGTTCTGTGCCCTCGGGTTCGCAGCCGTGTCGCCACGGTAGCCAGGTGAGGGTGTGCCGGATCCGGAGTTCGCGCTGGTCGAGCGTCAGGTCGTCCCACTGCAACGCGAGTGCCTCGCCTTGGCGTAGTCCGAGGAAGGCCAGTGACCAGCGGGCACCGTTGCGGCGCACGCGTGCGGTGGTGAGGAGCGCTGCAATCTCGTCGGCGTCGTAGGGCTCGAGTTCGGGCTCGTCGTCAGGGCGTGGCATGTCGGCGAGGGGGACGGGGTTGCGCAGGATGTGGCCGCGCCGGGCCGCCGTGTTTAATGCGGCCGACAGAGTGCGGCGCACGTGCGCGACGCTGCCGGGTCCGCAGCCAGTGGCGAGGACGGCGGCGTAGAGCCGCTCGACGTGCTCTGGGGTCAGTGCGCGCAGCTTGACGCGACCGATCCCCGAGCGTTCCACATGCAGCAGGTCGGTACGGTACCCGGACAGCGTGTTGGGCCTGACGACCGGCCGGCGTGCCGTGACCCAGCGTTCGAGATATGCCGAGACGGTGAGGTCCGGTCCGGCCATGGTGATGCCGCGATCGCGGGCGGCTTCCAGTGCCTTGATCTTGTCGTCGACGTCGGCCTTGGTCCGTCCGCGTACATGCTTGCGGCGACGTTTGCCGGAGCGGGGGTCGGTACCGAAGGAGATCCACCCTTCCCAGCCGTCGCCGTCGTTGCGGCGATGGATGGACGAGCGCCCGTCCGCCGCCTTGTTCGCGCCGCGGCTCATGCCGCGCCGCCGGAGGGGAGCGCGGTGAGGTAGGCCTCGAGGTCGCGGCGCAGGACCCGGCGTTCCCCGCCGATTTTAACCGAGGCCAGTTGGCCGCGGCCGATCATGGCGGTCACGGTCGAGCGGGACAGTCCGAGCTGCCGGGCGACCTGGTCCGTGGTCAACGCCTCCGGTGGCGTCTCGGAGGTGCGCCGCGCGGCGAGCAGTTCGGCTTCGGCGACCGCGAGTGCCTCACGAGCGGCGCGCACGTCGCGTTCGAGCGCGTCCAGGCGCTCCTCGACGGCTCGGATTACGCCGGTCGGCGTCGGGGCGACGGCGGTCAGCCGTGTCGTGCCAGTCATCGCGGTCATCGCGTCCACCTGATTCGGGTGCTCGCCCCTGGTTGGGCTCAGCACCCGAAGGTGACGCGATGGCCGGCTTCGGACATGACATGTCGATCGAGATTGGCCAGCGGTGGCTACCACGCTGGCTACCACGGGTGATGTCACAGGTAACGCTCCTGTTCTCGCTGACGGCTACGAGCCAGCAAGTACGGGCGTTGCGTTGGCGGTGGCGGTGGGATTTGAACCCACGGAGGCTTTCACCTCACACGCTTTCGAGGCGTGCTCCTTCGGCCGCTCGGACACGCCACCGTCGAACAGGCTACAGGATCGCCGCGTCAGCGCCTGGCCGCGAAGAATCCCGCGAGCAGGGTCGAACACTCCTGCTCG
>JBOGDQ010000033.1:0-6526 GCA_050742975.1 Jatrophihabitantaceae bacterium | reverse complement strand
GCGCTCGACTCGGCCGTCGCGAGCCTGCGCGGTCTGAACGGCGAGCTCCGCGGGCTGACCGCCCTGCTCTCGATGGCGATCGCGAGCTACCGCGACACCGACAACAGCGTCCTTGACCTGATCGGCTCGGCCATCGCGACGCCATTCGAGGCCGCGGCGCGGTTCCCCGGCGCGGTCGTCGACGGCACGGCAGCGCTGTTCGACGAGGGCGGCGTGGCAGCGCTGCAGACCTTCGTGACGGACGACCCGGCGCTGATCGACGCGACGGTGCAGGTCGTGGGCTTCGCCGCTCCGCCCGTCGACGCCGCGATGCTCAGGCTGCTCGCCGACGGCTACTTCGCCGACGGGAGCCCGGTGGTGACCTCGCGCGGCCTGGACACCCGCCCGGACGCCACCCGGCCGCCGCGGAGCCTGGCCGGGCTGATGGCCGGGCTCCAGCTGCGCAACAGCGGCGAGGGCGGCGAGGTCGACGTGAAGATCCTCGACGGCCCGAGCGGGCGCCGGCACGTGGTCGTCGACATCCCCGGCACCAAGGACTGGACCCCCGCGCACGAGAGCGCGGACGTCACCGGCTGGGCGAGCAACATCCGCGCGATCGAGGGCACCCCGACGACGTACGAGAAGGGCGTACTCCAGGCGATGCAGCAGGCAGGGGTCCAGCGCACCGACGACGTCATGGTCGTCGGGCACAGCCTCGGCGGCATGGTCGCGGTGGCGCTGGCGCGGGACGCGGTCCGCAGCCGACGGTTCAACGTCACCCACGTGGTCACCGCCGGCTCACCGATCGGCAAGTTCGTCGGCCAGTTGCCGGCCGGCGTCCAGGTGCTCGCCCTGGAGAACAGGCACGACGTCGTCCCGCACCTGGACGCAAAACAGAACCCCGACCTGCCGAACGTCACGACCGCGACGTTCGATCTCGACAACGGGACGGTCGGTGACGACCACGGCATCGACACGTCCTACGAACCCGGCGCGGCCGAGGTCGACGCCTCCGACGACGCGGCGATCCGCGCGTTCGTCGAGGGCGCCGGCGGGTACTTCGGCGCCTCGAGCGTCCACACACACCGATACGTCATCACGCGCGAGTAGCCGCCGGGACCGCAGGGGTTGCCGCACACAGGTTGGTGGACCACGATCCGTACATGTTGGGACTGATGCAGGACATCCCTTTGACCACCAACGCGATCTTCGACCGGGGTGCGCGGCTGTTCGGGACGAAGACCGTCACCACCAGGACGGCGTCCGGCGTCGAGCGCACCACGTTCGCCGAGCTCGCCGCCGAGGCCCGCCGGGCCGCCGCCGCGATCGAGCGCCTCGGCCTGTCGCCGGACGGCCGGGTCGCGACGTTCGCGTGGAACTCCGCCCGTCACCTGGGCCTGTACTTCGCCATCCCGGGCACCGGCCGGATCATGCACACCGGCAACATCCGCTACTTCCCCGAGCAGCTGATCTACACGTTCGAGCACGCCGAGGACGAGGCCGTGTTCGTCGACCGCTCGCTGCTCCCGCTGTTCGGCAGGTACCTGCCCGAGCTCCGGACGCTCAAGCACATCGTCGTGATGGACGACGGCTCGCCGGCCGAGATCCCGGACGACCCGCGCATCGTCGACTACGGCGAGCTGATCGCCGGCGTCGACGAGCTGGACTTCAGCGACCGGATCACCGACGAGCACACCGCGGCCGCGATCTGTTACACCAGCGGCACGACCGGGCACCCGAAGGGCGTGCTGTACTCGCACCGCTCGACCTGGCTGCACTCGAACGCCAGCCTGACCTCGGGCGTCTTCGGCCTGGCCGAGTCCGACCGCGTGCTGCCCGTCGTCCCGATGTTCCACGCCAACGCCTGGGGCCTGCCGTACGCGTCGTTCATGGGCGGGGCGTCGATGATCATGCCGGGGCCGGACCTGTCCCCGGCCGGGCTGCTGAGCCTGATGGCGTCCGAGCAGGTCACGATCGCCGCCGGCGTCCCGACGATCTGGATGGGCATGGTGCCGATGCTCGCCGACCACGACCTGTCGCACCTGCGGGTGATCATCTGCGGCGGCTCGGCCGTGCCGAAGTCGCTGTCCGAGGCGTGGCGCGCGAAGGTCGGCCTGGCCATCACCCAGGCATGGGGGATGACCGAGATGTCCCCGCTCGGCACGGTGTGCTTCGTGCGCTCCGAGTTGGCCGACCTGCCGGAGGAGGAGAAGGCCGACATCCGCGCGACCGCCGGCATCGCTCCCCCGGGCGTGGCCATGCGGATCGTGGACGCCGAGACGCGCGAGGAGCTGCCCTGGGACGGCGAGACGTCCGGAGAGCTCGAGTGCCGGGGCCCCTGGCTGGCCCGGCAGTACTACCGCACCGACGAGCCGGGCGAGCAGTTCTCGGCCGACGGCTGGCTGCGTACCGGCGACGTCGCCGCGATCTCGCCGCTGGGCTACCTGCGCCTGGTCGACCGGACGAAGGACCTGGTCTAGTCCGGTGGCGAGTGGATCAGCTCGGTCGCGCTGGAGAACCAGCTCATGGCGCACCCGAAGGTCAGCGAGGCAGCGGTGATCGCGCTGCCGCACCCGAAGTGGGGCGAGCGGCCGCTGGCCTGCGTCGTCGCGCGCGAGGGCGAGCCGCTGAGCCGCGAGGACGTGCTTGATTTCCTGCGCGAACGGCTCAACTCCTGGCAGGTCCCGGACGATGTTGTCTTCATCGACGAGGTTCCCAAGACCAGCGTCGGCAAGTTCTCGAAGAAGACGCTGCGCGACCGGTTCGCCGACCACGTGCTTCCGACGGCCTGATCCGGGCGGCCCTGAGAACTCCGGGCGTGTCGCATCCACTTCCCCACTTGTCACTCCAGTAACTTAGATGGTTTGATCTCCGTGCCCCCGGACGGTTCGGGGGTGGGCGCGCGGGGGTCTTCAGTGACCGCGCCCGAGACAAGGCGATGCATCGGCGTCGTCTCGCCATCGGGAAGTTGCGCATGACCGGACAACCAACCAAGCGCTCGCGTCGGATTTCGGCCCTCCTGCTTGCCGCCCTCACGGCGCTCGGGCTCGCCACGGTCGCCAGCCGGGCCAGTGCCGCCACCGCAGGATCGCCCTACGGCCAGCTGCTGGCCGTCACGCAGGTCGGCACGCAGTCGTTCGCCGTCAGCGGGTGGGCCGTCGACAACGACACGACGGGGCCGCTGTACATCACGACCACCCGGGACGGCACGCCGGTGTTCCACGTCCTGGCCGACAAGCCGAGCCCCGCGGTACCGGCGCGGTACGGCAACCACGGCGCGGCGCACGGCTTCGCCGTGACGATGTGGCTGCCGATGGGGCGGCACACCGTCTGCGTCGTCGCCGGCAACCGCGGCGCCACCGGCAGCAATGCTCGGATCGGCTGCAAGGCGCTCACCGTCGCGAACAACCCGGTCGGGTCGCTCGATGTCGTGCGTCAGTCGCCTGGCACGGTCGCGGTGTACGGCCGCGCGTCGGACCCGAACTCGGCGGCCCCGATCGGCGTGGACATCTGGGCGAACGGCAAGCTGCTACCGGGCCGGATGACGGCGAACGCGCCGGCCAACGGCCGGTTCCGGGGTTACTACCCGCTGGCCGACGGCACCTACTCGATCTGCGCGGTAGCCGTCAACGTGTCGTGGGGCAACAACACGCGGTTCCCCTGCCGCACGATCACCCTCAACTTCAACCCGGTCGGCGCGATCACCTCTCTGAAGGCCATTGCGGGCGGCTTCTCGATCGCGGGCTGGGCCACCGACCCGGACGAGAACACCGCGCTCACCGTCGCGGTGATCCTCGACGGGACGCGCCTCGACCGGCCGGTCGCCAACCGCCCGGGTGGAAGCCACAGCGGGCACAGCTTCGCGGCGAGCTACCACGTGCCGGCCGGATCGCACAACGTGTGCATCTACCCGTACAACGTTCGTTTCGGTGAGTCCCACGTCGTCGATTGCGCGCGGATCACGCTGAACTACACCCCGCGGGTGTCGATCACGCAGCTGGAGCAGTCGCTCACCGGGCTGCACGTCGTGGGCCAGGCGAACGACCCGGACACCACCGCCGCGATCCCGGTTCTGATCTCGCTGAACGGTGCGCCTGCCGTGTCGATGACGGCCGGTCAGGGCTCGAACGGGCACGCGTTCTCGCGCTGGTTCACAGCCGGTCCGGGTCAGCAGACGGTGTGCGTGATCGCGAAGAACGTCCTGTACGGCACGAGCGATTCGCCACGGTTGTGCCAGCGCATCACGCTGAACTTCGACCCGGTCGGCGCGTTCCAGAAGCTCTACCGCGTCGGCACGAACGTCCGGGTCGAGGGCTGGGCGTTCGACCCCGGCAGCGTCGCTTCGATCGACGTGCAGCCGACGCTCGACGGAAAGGTCCTCCCGATCCAACGGGCGAAGGTTGCCCGTGCCGATGTGGCCGCAGCGCACCGCGGCGTCGGCCCGGCGCACGGATTCGCGTTCACGCTGCCGGCGAACGACGGCGAGCACACGGTGTGCGTCACCGCGCTGAACGTGGGCTCCGGTGCTAACAAGAGCCTGGGCTGCCACATCATCATCGCGGTGCACCCCAAGGTCACCTCCGCGCCGCTCGCGGTCACGGCCACCGGCGGATACGGCGGCGCGATCGTGACCTGGACGGCCCCGGCCAACGACGGCGGTGCCCCGGCGTCGAGCTACCTCATCACCTCGGTGCCGGGCAACATCTCGCTCAGCGTCGGCAGCACCGCGCGCGCGGGCACGATCGTCGGTCTCAGGCCGTCTACCAGGTATTCGTTCCGCGTCGTCGCCAGGAACGTCGCCGGCACCTCGCCTACCGCGACCTCGCCGGCGATCACCACCGAAGCCAGCCCGCCGCCGCAGACGTCACCGGCTCCGGTCTCTACCAGCCGGTACATCCGCAACATCCGCGGCTCGTCCAGCGCCGAGCTGGCCATGATGCGGAGCGAGGGCGCGGCCGACGCGCGGGCGAACCCGTCCGGCCACGGCTACCTGATCCTGCTCGACATCGGTGGCCAGGATCAGCAGGACCAGGGTGTCGTGCTCAGCGCGACTACCCGGTTCGTCGCGTACACCGACCTGGTGCGGGACGTGCAGGCGTACGTCGACGGCTACGCGAGCGCGCAGCGGGCGAGCGCACCGGTCATGATCGCGATCGGCACCAACAACGACATGGAGGTGTCCTACGCCTCGGGCGCCGGCTGGGCGAACAGCGTCGTCGACCCGGTCGTCTCGTACGCGCGCAAGTACTCGGGGATCAGGATCGCCGGCGCGAACGACATCGAGCCCGGCTTCCGGGGCACCCCGTACCAGTCCCAGCTGTGGCTCAACGGCTACCTGGCCTCGACCAGCGCGGCGTTCGTGTTCAACGGTTCGGCGGACGGCTGCGCGTGGACCGTCACGGGCCGCGGCTGCAACAACGGGTGGACGATGGGCGGGCTCTACCACCTCGCTGCCGGTGCGGCGCCCACCCGCACGATCAACCTTCCGCAGATCTACAACTCGACGATGGCCCGGCAGTGGAAGTACATCTCCCTGACGGGCGTCGCCGCCAGGCAGCCCCGGATCAACTTCGGCGGCGCGCTGACCGAATGGACCGCGTGCGACCAGGCCAGCGGTTGCTTCAGCCTCAGCGGCCACTCGGCCTGGTCGGAGCTGTGGGGACAGTTGCAGTCCGCCTCGCAGCTGCGGGTGGGCAGCCTGCCCTACTCCACCGACCTGCGGATCGACCGGTGATCGCTCCGGCACGAGGCCGGGTCGTCGCGATCCTTGGCCTGGGCACCCTGACGCTGGCCGCGTGCACGACCGGGTCCTCGCACGCCCCGCCGACCCCGCCGACCGCGCCGCACACCGTCGGCAGCAACGTCACGCAGAGCTCGCCGGCACCGGCGACGACACCGACGAGCACCGCGCCGGAGAGCACGTCGAAGGCACCGCCGACTAGGACGGGCACCGCTCATCCGACGCCGACTGCGACCAAGCTTCCGGCGGACTACTGCGCCGCCGATCAGCTCACGATGCGCGTGCTGCCCGGCGGCGCGTTCCAGGGCTACGAGGTCGACGCGGTGACGTTCACCAACCACTCGTCCGCATCGTGCTCGCTGTCGGGGTTCCCCTCGGTGCAGCTGGAACGCAATGGGCAGCTGCTGGCGAGCGCGTCGTCGACAGCGCATCAGCCGGGCCTGGTGCACATCGCACCCGGAGCGCAGGCCGAGGCCCAGCTCCGCGACCACTCGACCTGCCAGGCGCCGCTGTCGGACACCATCCACGTGGTCGCCCCCGGTCCGCTCGCCGCGCTGCACCTGGACTCGACCGCGAGCTTCGTCCAGCTGCGTGGCTGCACGGTCACCGTCGACCCCATCGTGCTCAGCTCGTAGGCCCGCGCGGCAAGATGTATCGGTGACGTACTCCGCTGCCGATAACCGCTACGAATCGATGACCTACCGCCGCTGCGGGCGCAGCGGCATCTCACTGCCGGCGATCTCGCTCGGGCTCTGGCACAACTTCGGCGACGACCGCTCGCGGGACAGCCAGCAGGCCATCCTGCGG
>JBOGDQ010000032.1:0-35433 GCA_050742975.1 Jatrophihabitantaceae bacterium | reverse complement strand
ACCTGACGGGTGGCTACCGCGGCCTGAGCTATCTCGACGCCGACGGCCAGGAGGCCACCCCGACGATCCGCATCGTCAGCGCCGACCCGGACGAGAACGACTGGCTCGCGGTCAACCAGGTCACCATTGTCGCGGGCGAGCACCGCCGCCGCTTCGACGTCGTCCTGTACTGCAACGGCCTGCCGGTCAGCATCCTGGAACTGAAGCGGGCTGGCAGCGCGCACGCCGACGTCGCCGCCGCGCATGCACAGCTGCAGACGCACCTGCGCGAGTTCGGCCTCGCGTTCCGGCTCTGCGTGTTCACGCTCGTCTCCGACGGCATCATCGCGAAGTACGGCAAGCCGATCTCCGTTGGCGACCGGGACGAGGACGGCAAGCCGATCTCCGTTGGCGACCGGGACGAGGACGGCGGCCCGGTGCTCGCGCTCGAGGTCGCGCTGCACGGGCTGTACAACCAGGAGCGCTTCGGCCAGCTGACCCGTTCGTTCACGGCGTTCGACCAGGGTGCGGACGGGCTGGCCAAGCGGATCGCCAAGCCGCACCAGTACTTCGCGGTCACCGCGGCAGTCGGCAGCACCGTGCAGGCGGTCGAGAGCAACGGCAAGGCCGGCGTGGTCTGGCACACGCAGGGCTCGGGCAAGTCGATGGAGATGGAGCTCTACGCCAACCTCGTCAGCCGCCAGCCCAAGCTGCTCAACCCCACCATCGTCGTGATCACCGACCGCAAGGAACTGGACGGCCAGCTCTGCCAGGCATTCGCGCAAAGCCTGCTGCTGCAGGAGAAGCCGCGCCAGGTCCGCCGCCGCTCCGAGCTGCGCGAGGAGCTCACCCAGCGGGTCACCGGCGGCATCTACTTCACCACCCTGCAGAAGTTCGGCCGCGGCGAGGACGAGCGCGATGCCGGAGCCGAGCACCCGCTGCTGTCCGACCGGCGCAACATCGTCGTGATCGTCGACGAGGCGCACCGCAGCCACTACGACGACCTGGACGGGTATGCCCGGCACCTGCGTGACGCGCTGCCGCACGCCACCCTGATCGCGTTCAGCGGCACCCCGATCTCCTTCGACGACCGCAACACCAGGCACGTCTTCGGGGACTACATCGACGTCTACGACCTGACCCGGGCCGTCGAGGACGGTGCCACCGTTCCCGTCTACTTCGAGCCGCGGTTGATCAAGGTCGCGCTGGCCGGCGATGTCACCGAGGAGGCCATCGACGCGGCGGCGGACGAGGCCACGATCGGCCTGGACGACGCCGAACGGGCGCGCATCGAGCAGGGCGTGGCCGTCGTCAACGCCGTCTACGGCGCACCCGAGCGGATCGCCGCGCTGGCCGAGGACATCGTCACGCACTGGGAGCAGCGCCGCAGTCAGCTGGCCAAGTTCATCGGCAGCCCCGGTAAGGCGATGATCGTCTGCGCCACCCGGACCATCTGCGCGGACCTGTTCGCGGCCGTCGTCGCGCTGCGCCCGGACTGGCACTCGCCCGACCTGGACCGGGGCCGGATCAAGGTCGTGTACTCCGGCTCCGCATCGGACGCGCCGCCGATCTCGAACCACGTGCGCCGAGAGTCGCAGAACGCCACCGTGAAGGAGCGGCTCAAGGACCCGGACGACGAGCTGGAGATCGTCATCGTCAAAGACATGATGCTCACCGGCTACGACTCGCCGCCGCTGCACACCCTGTACCTGGACCGTCCGCTCAAGGGTGCGCTGCTGATGCAGACGCTCGCGCGCGTCAACCGCACGTTCCGCGGCAAGCCCGCGGGGTTGCTCGTCGCGTACGCGCCGCTGGTCGACAACCTGCAGAAGGCGCTGGCCGAGTACACCAACACCGATCAGGCGAACAAGCCGATCGGTCGGGACACCGGCGAGGCCGGGGCGCTCACCCGGACGCTCGTCGAGGCGCTACGCGGGCTGGTGTCCGGGTACGACTGGCGGGCCGGCTCGGGGCAGGTGGCGCGAAGGCCTGGATCAACGCGGTCTACGCCACCGTCGAGTACCTGCGCAGCCCGGCCACACCGGGGGACCACGCCGCCGAGGGCGAGCAGACGCTCGCTGATCGCTACCGCACGCTGTCCGGTCAGCTCGCGCGGGCGTGGGCGCTGTGTTCGGGGGCCGAGACGCTGCGAGCACTGCAGCCGGAAGTCCAGTTCTACGAGGAGTCCGGGTCTGGATGGCCAAGTACGACGCGGACGACCCGGCAGTCCCGCGGCGAGCCGATCCCGGAGGAGATCTCCCGGCTGCTGGCCATGATGATCGCGACCTCGACCGCGACCGGGGGACGTGCTGGACATCTACGAGGCGGCGGGCATCCCCAAGCCGTCCCTCGGCGAGCTGAACCCGCAGTTCGCGGCCAAGGCGCAGCGGGCTCGCAACCCGCACCTGGCCATCGATGCGCTGCGCAAGCTGGTGACCGAGGAGGCGACCCGGAGCACGCGCCACAACCTCGTCCGCCAGCGCGCGTTCTCCGACCGGGTCACCGAGCTGATGACCCGCTACACGAACCAGCAGCTGACCTCGGCCGAGGTCATCGCCGAGCTGGTCGAGCTTGCCCGCGAGGTCGCCGTCATGCGCCGGGACGTCCGCACCGACTGGACGGTGCGGACGACGTGCGGGCCAAGCTGCGCTCGTCCATCAAGCGGCTGCTGGTCAAGCACGGCTACCCGCCGGACAGGCAGCCGGCCGCGATCAAGCTGGTGATGGAGCAGATGGAGTCGATGGCCCCGCGCTTCGTCGACGCGAGCGCGCGATGACGTTCGGCCACTGACCGATCAGCCGCTGACGTTCGGCCCGGCCCGCTCGATCTCGAAGCGCAGCAGCACCCGCTTCTGCTCGATCATCGCGGCGCGGTACTCGTCCCAGTCCGGGTGCTCGCCGGAGGTGCGGCGGTAGTAGTCGACCAGCAGCTCCAGCGCGTCGGGCAGCGACACCAGCTCGGCCGCACCCTCGACCTGCACCCAGTCGCCGAAGAAGCGGTCGGTGAACGCGGCCAGCGAGACCCTCGGGTCGCGCCGCAGGTTCCGCACCTTGACCGCGGCCTCACGGGTACTGATGATCACCCGACCCTGCTCGTCGACCGTGGCTGTGACCGGCGAGAGTTGCGGCTTGCCGTCGGCGCGGAACGTGGACAGCACGCCCCGGTGGTTGGTGCGCAGGAACTCGCGCGCGCCGGTCGCGTCCATCAGCGCTGGAACGTGCCGACGAGCTGGGCCCGCGCCAGCGTGTGGAACGCCAGGTTGAACGAGACGACCGCAGCGCTCGCCTCGTCGTCGATACCGAGCGAGTCGACGTCGACGGCGTGCACCACGAAGTAGTAGCGGTGCGCGCGGTCACCGTCCGGCGGGAACGCGCCGCCGTAGTCCTTGCTGCTCCAGTCGTTGCGCACGTGGAACGCACCGCCGGGCAGCGACGCGCCCGCTGCTCCGGCGCCCTGATCGAGCGAGGTCGTCGACAGCGGGACGTCGACCAGCACCCAGTGCCAGAACCCTGACGGCGTAGGGGCGTCCGGGTCGTAGCAGGTGACGGCGAAGCTCTTCGTCCCGTCCGGGAACCCGCTCCAGGACAGCTGGGGCGAACGGTTCGCGGCCGCGTCCGTCGCGCCCTCGTAGGCGAACGTGTCGGCCAGCGGCCGGCCCTCGGTCAGGTCGGAACTGGTCACCGCGAACGTGCCGACCTGCGGCAGCTTCTCATAGGGATCCTGTGCGGCTGGGCGATCCAGACTCATGTGCGCCATCTCCTGCGTGCTCGACTGTTCTACCTCGACCCTAGAGTGAAACGCACGGACGAGGAACGGGAGTACCCATGAGTGACGGCCCGCTGATCGTGGGACTGGGCGGTTCCACCGGCTCGGCCTCGCTCACCTCGAGGCTGCTGCACGACTGCCTGCGCCTGGCCGAGGCCCGGGGCGCGCGCACCGTGGCCTTCGACGGGCCACAGCTGGCCGAGCTGCCGATCTTCAGCGCGGACGAGCTGCCCCCGAGTGACGTCGCCGACGAACTGGTGGACACGGTGCGCCGGGCGGACGCGGTGGTCATCGCGACGCCGGGCTACCACGGCAGCATGTCCGGGCTGGTGAAGAACGCGCTCGATCACCTGGAGTTGCTGCGCGAGGACGCGCGGCCCTACCTGGACGGCCGGGCCGTCGGCATCATCGTCTCGGCGGCCGGCTGGCAGGCGTGCGGCACGGCGCTCGTCTCGGTGCGCTCGGCCGTCCACGCGCTGCGCGGCTGGCCCACCCCGTTCGGCGTCACGATGAACTCGGCCGAGCAGCAGCCGGACGACCCGAGGGTCAGTGGTGCGCTGGAGATCCTCGCCGGCCAGCTCGTCGAGTTCACGTCGTGGCAGGCGGCGGCCCGAGCGTCGGCGCGTTGAGACCCAGCCGGCGCTGCTCGATGATCAGGCACCGGTCCTGCACGTAGAGCAGCCCGGCGTCCTCGGCGATCCTGCGGGACTCGGCCGAGGCGATGTGCAGTTGCAGCCACAGCGCGCCGGCGCCCGCGGCAACCGCCTGGCGGGCGATGTCCGGGGTCCGCTCCGACGGTCGGAACACGTCGACCAGACCGACCGTCCCCGTCGGGACGTCCGCGAGCGAGCGATACACCCGCTCACCGAGGATCTCGTCCTCGTGCGGGTTGATCGGGACGATCCGCCAGCCGTGCTCCTGCATGTGCTCGGGCACGTAGTGCGCAGCCTTCCCGGTCGCGTTGCTTGCGCCGACCACGGTGATCGTGTCGTACCCGGTCAGGATCTTCTCGACGGTCGCGTCCATGACGTCCATACCCGCCACAGTAAGCTCGCCCGAGTGATCGGTCCCGGGACGCTGCAGTGGCAGCCGGGCTACGCCGACCTCGTCGCGGCTCCGGTTGCGTCCTCGGTCGCCGCATCCGGGCCGGAGGTCCTCGCCGCGCCGATCGACCCGTCCCTCGCGGACACCGCGGAGTTCTGCGAGCACTACGGCGTGCTGATGGCGGACTCGGCCAACTGCGTCGTGATCGCCGGGCGGCGCGGGGGCGAGACCTCTTACGCGGCCTGCGTCGTGCTCGCGACGACCCGCGCGGACGTGAACGGGGTCGTGCGACGGCGGCTGGACGCGCGCAAGGCGTCCTTCGCGGCGATGGACGACGCCGTCGCGCTATCCGGCATGGAGTACGGCGGGATCACCCCGATCGGGCTGCCGGCCTCGTGGCCGGTGTTGATCGACGCCGCCGTGTGCGAGCGCGACGTCGTGGTCATCGGCAGCGGACTGCGTCGCTCGAAGCTGGCCGTGTCGGCCGCCGCTCTGGCCGCGCTGGCCGGCACGGAGGTCATCGACGGCCTGGCCCGCTGAGCCCGGCGCGGTGGTGGAAGGGTGCATCAAGGACCAGGAGCATCGTGAAGGCCACCGCCGCCGCGCTCGCGAGGTACCAGGGCCACGGACCGAGCATCGAGAGCAGCGAGGCGTGCGCAGGGCGGTCGGCCAGGTACATGTAGTTGCCGCCGGTCAGCGCGTCGACGACGCCGACGCACGCCGTGTAGGCCGCGGTGATCGCGAATACCCGCGGCACCGATCCGCGTCGTGGCTCCAGTCCCAGCCCGAGGACGAGGTAGAGGGCCGCGACCACGATGCCCAGATGGCCGACGACGAACTGGATGAACGCGAGATGGGGGAACGGCGTCGACAGATCGGGTGTCAGCACCGCCTGCAGGGTTCCGGTCAGTCCCCAGAAGTAGGTCAGCTCGACGCCCAGCTGCCATCGCGGCAGCCAGCAGACGATTGCTGCGAGCACGAGCGCCGCGTCGCACAGGGCCAGCGGCAGCGAATCGCGCGCGCTCCAGTCGCCGGTGACGACCGGGCGAAGGATGAAGGTGATCGCGTCGGCGGCCAGCAGGACGGCAAGGGCCCGCCCGACCCGCGTCGCCGGTCGCCCGGGGTACCTGCGCGCCACGATGCACGCGATCAGCCCGATCGTGCCGCCGAACGCGACCGCGACCCAGTACTGGCCGCTGGTGCCCACGGACCGATCATCCGCCTGTCACCTGGTGGTGTGGCGCCCGACCGGAGCAGGTCACCAGTTTCGCCCACGGATTCTGGTTCGCTGCTCGGGTCCGCGACCGGCAGCGAACCAGTCAGGCGTCGATCCGCTGTAGCACGTTGCACAGGTGCTCGGCCAGCCCGTGCGCGTTGGCGATGTCGTGGCTGCTCCACCGACGGGGCGTGCGGTGCGCCAGCTCGAGCACGCCGATCGCGCTGCCGTTCACGCACAGCGGGACGAGCAGCAGGCTGGCCTGGCCGAGCCGGGCGAGCACGTCGCGCTCGGCGGGATCGCTCAGCGGATCGTTGAGGTGCGCCTCGATGGTCACGCCCGTGCTGAGCGCGAGCGCGGTGGCCGGGAACTCGGTGACGTCGTAGGTGCCGTGGTCGAGATCGGCGCCGCTGATCGCGACCTCGCGCAGGCACTGGTCCTCGCCGAGGACGGACACGGCGATGACGTCCACGTCCAGCTGAGTCCCGGCGCGGCTGATCGCGTCGTGCAGGTCGGCGTGCTCGACCACCCGGCCGAGCGCGGCGGTGACCGCATGCATGTCCCGCATGCGCGCGGCGCTGCGGCCCACCGGTGCCGGCCGGTGCAGCAGGTGACGGCGGCCGGCCAGGCAGGTCTCGGTGATCAGGACGGGGATCGGGGTGAGCTGGGTGGAGGGCCGCGCGACGGCGTACCCCTGCGCGAGGTCGACGTCGAACTCGGCCAGGGCGCTGAGGTCGTCGATGCGCTCGACTCCCTCGCCGATCACGGCCGCGCCGAGCCGGTGCGACAGGCCGACGAGCGCCTCCAGCACCGCGCTCTGGGCGATGCTGTCGCGGACACCGGCCACGATCTGCCGGTCGACCTTGACGTAGTCCGGGCGCAGGGTGGCCAGCCGCAGCAGGCCCGCGTATCCGGTGCTCACGTCGTCGATCGCGATCGCTGCTCCGCGCCTGCGCAGGTGGGCCAGCTCGTCGCTGAGCTGCATCGGGCTGCTCGCCCGGTGCTCGGTGACCTCGATGATCAGGCCGTTCAGGTCGGTCGGCCAGCACTGCCGCACGAGCGGGTGGGTGAGGACGTCCGGGCTCACGTTGACCGACAGCAGCACGCCGTCCGGTAGCCGATCCCGCGCCGCCAGGGCGGCCCGCAGGCACGCGGCCTCGAGCTCGACACCTCGTCCGTTGGCGTACGCGCCGGCGAACACGTCGGTCGGTGAGCCGTCGTTGCGCGCCGGGAAGCGAGCCAGTGCCTCGGCGGCGGCCGGCGCTCCGGTCGCGACGTCGACGATCGGCTGGATGTGGATCTCGATGCTGTCCCACGCCGGGACGACGCCGTCACTGACCATGTGCAGGCGGCTGCGCGCCTTCGTCAGCGGGTAGCTCATGGCAATCTCCGGATCGGCTTCCCCCGAAGCGTGGACTTTACACAAATCTAACACAGCTGGAAGGATTAGGATCTACCGAAGTTGCGAGCTGATTCCCAGCAAGGGCTGGCAGCGTCCGGCCCATGTCTGCAGAGCGCTCCGGCACACTGGCGTCCACGACCGGGCGAACGCTCGCGGTCAAGGTTCCCGAGGTCACCGCGTTCTTCTGGCTGGTCAAGGCCCTCACCACCGCGTTCGGGGAGTCGGCCTCGGACTTCATGGTCCACAGCATGAATCCGGTCGTGGCCGTCCTGATCGGGTTCGTCGTCTTCTGCGTGGCGCTGCTGATCCAGCTGCGCGCGCCGCGCTACCTCGCCCGGCTCTACTGGTTCGCCGTGGCGATGGTCGGCGTGTTCGGGACCATGGCTGCCGACGTGCTGCATGTGGGATTCGGGGTGCCGTACCTGGTGTCCACGATCCTGTTCGTCGTCGTGCTCGCCGCGGTGTTCATCACCTGGCAGGCATGCGAGCACACCCTGTCGATTCACAGCGTGCGCACCAGGCAGCGCGAGCTGTTCTACTGGGCCGCGGTGGTCGCGACGTTCGCGCTCGGGACGGCCGCCGGCGACATGATGGCAGTGACCGTCCGCCTGGGCTACTTCTCCTCGGGCCTGTTGTTCGCGGGCGCGATCGCCGTCCCGGCCGTCGGCTACTGGCGGTTCGGGCTCAATCCCATCCTCGCGTTCTGGACGGCGTACGTGCTGACCCGGCCGCTCGGCGCATCGTTCGCGGACTGGTTCGGCGTCTCGCACGCCCGCGGCGGGCTGGCCCTCGGCCCCGGACCGGTCAGCCTCGTACTCGCCGCCCTGATCGTCGGGTTCGTCGTCTACCTCGCGCGCACCAAGCTCGACGTCCCGCGCGAGCGTGATCAGACCGACTCGGTGACCAGGTCTTCCGCGTGATTGCGGGGTGCGGCGCTGACGTGTTCGAGCAGCGCGAGCACCAGCACCCCGCCCGCGATCAGCAGCACGACGCCGATGCGGAACGCCAGCACGTAGCCGTGCGTCGCAGCGACCGCGGGCAGGGCGCCGTCGTGGATCTGCGTGGTCGCGTGCCGCAACCCGAACGTCACGAGGCAGGACAGCCCGAGCGCGCCGCCGACCTGCTGCATCGCGCTCTGCACACCCGACGCCAGGGACGAGTCCTGA
Organism: Jatrophihabitantaceae bacterium; assembly: GCA_050742975.1. GTDB lineage: Bacteria > Actinomycetota > Actinomycetes > Mycobacteriales > Jatrophihabitantaceae > JBDTGE01. Next base: position 26,861 of record JBOGDQ010000032.1, on the reverse strand, counting down.
CCGGTCACCTCGTGCAGGGCCGCGTTGCCGATCGCGGGGAAGGTGATCCCGGAGCCGAGGCCGAGCACGATCATGCCGGGTAGCACGCTGCCGGTGTAGGACGCGCCGACGTCGATGGTGCTGGTGAGGAACAGGCCGACGGCAGAGGTGAAGAAGCCGGTAGCGAGCAGCGGCCGCACCCCGACGCGGGGCATGAGCGCGGTGCCCAGCGCGATGCCGGCGCCGATGGTGATCCCGAACGGCAGGTAGGCCAGGCCACCTTTGAGCGGTGAGTAGTGCAGGATCTGCTGCTCGAACAGCGTGAGCAGGAAGAAGTAGCTGAAGAACGCGGAGGAGAAGAACAGCGTCGTGGCGTTGGTGACGACCCGGGTTCGGTTCCGGAAGAACTCCAGCGGGATGAGCGGCGACTTGGAGACGGCCTCGAACCGGATCATCACCGCCAGCAGGCCGAGGCCGCCGACGAGCGGCAGCAGTACCTGCGCCGAGCCCCACGGGTGGGTCGCGGCCTGCAGCAGGCCGTCGACGACGGCGATCAGCCCGGCAGTGCCGCTGACCGCGCCCGCGAAGTCGGGCCGCCGTGACGTGCGGACCATGCGGCTCTCGGACACCAGGCGGGGGACGAGCACCAGCGCGATCGCGGCCACCGGCAGGTTGACGAAGAAGATCCAGCGCCACGAGGCGAGGTCGACCAGCACGCCGGAGATGACGGTGCCCAGCGTGCCGCCGAGACCGGCGATGCCACCCCAGATGCCGAGTGCCTTCATCCGCTCGCGCGGGTCGGGGAACAGCAGCGCGATCAGGCCGAGCGAGGCCGGAGCGGCCATGGCCTCGCCGGCGCCCTGCAGGAACCGCGAGGCGACGAGCATGCTCGGATCGACCGCCGCCCCGCAGGTCGCCGAGGCGATCGCGAACAGGCCGACGCCGAGCAGGAACAGCCGGCGGCGGCCAAGCAGGTCCGCCATCCGCCCGCCGAGCAGCAGCAGGCCGCCGGCCATCAGCACGTAGCCGTTGACGACCCAGGCCAGGCCTGACTCGGAGAAGCCGAGGTCGCGCTGGATCCGGGGGAGCGCCACGTTCACGACGGTGATGTCGAGGACGAGCATGAACTGGATCAGTCCGAGCACGCCGAGCGCCTTCCAACGCCGAGGGTCGGGTGGGGCGTCCGCGGTGATCGAAGTCCGCGGGATCATCTGGGTGCTCATTGCAAAGGGGCCTCTCGCCTCAGGTGTTGGTCTCGACCGCGAAACGAAGCGGCCTCACCCTTACGTCGAACGGCACCGCCCGATTTCGACAGCAGCCGGCCACCGACTTCGCCGGCCACCGCCGCTGAGCCGGCGGCGGATAGGCTCGTGCGGTGAGTGAGCCCGCGGGCACTGGGCGGCGCGAGACACCGCGTCCGTGCCTGCTGACCGTCGACGACGACCCGACCGTGTCACGCGCCGTGGCCCGCGACCTGCGCCGCCGCTACGGCGAGCAGCACCGCATCGTCCGCGCCGAATCCGGCGAGCAGGCTCTGGAGGCGCTGCGGGCGATGAAGCTGCGCGGCGATGCGGTGGCGGTGCTGCTCGCCGACTACCGGATGCCGACCATGAGCGGCCTGCAGTTCCTCGAGGCGGCGATGGACCTGTATCCGGCTGCGCGCCGCATCCTGCTCACCGCATACGCCGACACCGGCGCGGCGATCGAGGCGATCAACGTCGTAGACCTGGACCACTACCTGCTCAAGCCGTGGGACCCGCCCGAGGAGAAGCTGTACCCGGTGATCGACGCCCAGCTCGAGGCGTGGGCCGCCACCGACCACCACCCGGTGCCGGAGACGAAGGTGGTCGGGCACCGCTGGTCGGCGCGCTCGTCCGAGGTGCGCGAGTTCCTCGCCCGCAACCAGGTCCCGTACCGCTGGTACGGCAGCGAGACGCCGGAAGGGATCCGGCTGCTGGACGCGGCCGGCGCCGATCCCCAGACGCTCCCGCTCGTCGTCGCGCCGGACGGCACCGCACTGGTCGCGCCCGACGACGGCGAGCTGGCCGCGCACGTCGGACTGAGCACGACGCCGTCGAAGGACTTCTACGACCTCGTCGTCATCGGCGGTGGTCCGGCCGGTCTCGGCGCGGCGGTGTACGGCGCGTCCGAGGGGCTGCGGACCGTACTGGTCGAGCGGACGGCCACCGGTGGGCAGGCCGGGCAGAGCTCCCGGATCGAGAACTACCTCGGCTTCCCGGACGGCGTCTCCGGCGCCCAGCTGACCGAGCGGGCGCGGCGGCAGGCGGTGAAGTTCGGCGCCGAGCTGATCACTACCCGTGACGTGGTCGGGCTGGAGGTGAACGGGTCGGCGCGCACCGTCCGGTTTGCCGACGGCGGCTCGATCGACGCGCACACGGTGATCCTCGCGACCGGTGTCTCGTACCGGCAGCTCACCGCCGACGGCCTGGATCGGCTGACCGGCCGCGGCGTCTACTACGGCTCGGCGCTGACCGAGGCGAGCAGCTGCGCGGGCCATGACATCTACGTGGTCGGCGGCGCGAACTCGGCCGGACAGGCCGCGGCGTACCTCGCGCGTGCTGCGAGGTCGGTGACGATCCTCGTGCGGGGCACGTCGCTGCAGGAGTCGATGTCGTACTACCTGATCCAGCAGCTCGAGCGGATCGAGAACGTCAGCGTGCGCACCTGCACCGAGGTGCTCCGGGCGCACGGTGAGGACCACCTGGAGCAGCTCACGCTGCGCGACAACACCACCGGCGACACCAGCACGGTCGATGCCGGCTGGCTGTTCGTGTTCGTCGGCGCCGCGCCGCGCACGGACTGGCTGGACAGCGTGCTCGTCCGCGACGGCGGCGGCTTCGTCGTGTCCGGCCCGGACCTCGCGGCCGGCGGCGCGTTCCCGCCCGGATGGATTCTGGACCGTCCGCCGTTGCACCTGGAGACGAGCGTTCCGGGCGTGTTCGTGGCCGGTGACGTCCGCGCCGAGTCGGCCAAGCGAGTCGCCTCGGCCGTGGGCGAGGGGGCCATGGCGGTGATGCTGGTCCACCGGTACCTAGAGGGGCTGTGATGGCTGAACAACTGGTGTGTGACATCGACGAGCTGCGGACCCTGTTCCTGTTCGAGGAGCTGACCGACGAGCAGCTCGGCTGGCTGTGCGAGCACGGGCACGTCGAGCTCCATGAGCCCGGCCTCGTCATCCGTGAGGGAGACCCCGCCACCTGCTTCTTCGTGCTGCTGGACGGGACGATTGCGCTGTCCCGACAAGTCGGTAACGACGACGTCGAGACGACGCGCACGGACCAGCGGGGTGCCTACGCCGGCGCATGGTCGGCGTTCCTGCCCGACGGGGCGACGAGCAACTACTCCGCATCGATGCGCGCGCTCACCACGGTCCGCTTCTACACGCTCAGTGCCGCCGACTTCACGACGGTGATGCAGCAGTGGTTCCCGATGGCCTTGCACCTGTTGGAGGGCGTCTTCTACGGCAACAAGAACACCCAGCGAGTCATCGGCGAGCGCGAGCGACTGCTCGCGCTCGGCTCGCTGTCCGCAGGGCTGACCCACGAGCTGAACAACCCGGCCGCCGCCGCGGTGCGCGCGACCTCGTCGTTGCGCGACCGGGTCGCCGGCATGCGGCACAAGCTGGCACTCATCGCCGGCGGCGCGTGGGACCGCAGCGCCCTGGAGACGCTGATCGGCCTGCAGGAGCGCGCGGTCGAGCAGGTCGCGAAGGCGCCGGAACTCTCGCCGCTGGACGCGTCCGACCGCGAGGACGAGCTGGCCGACTGGTTCGGTGATCATGGCGTCGACGGCGGGTACGAGCTCGCGCCTACGTTCGTCCAGGCGGGCATCGACGTCGGCTGGCTCGACCAGGTGGTGGCCATCGTCGATGACGGCGTGCTGGAGGGCGCGGTCCGCTGGCTGAACTACACGCTGGAGACCGAGCTGCTGATGAACGAGATCGAGGACTCGACGGCCCGGATCTCCACGCTCGTCGCGGCCGCCAAGCAGTACTCGCAGATGGACCGCTCCCCGCACCAGGTGCTCGACGTGCACGAGCTGCTGGACAGCACGCTGATCATGCTCAGCCGCAAGATCGGCGACGAGGTGGAGGTCGTCAAGGACTACGACCGGTCGTTGCCGGACGTTCCGGTGTACGGCGCCGAGCTGAACCAGGTGTGGACGAACCTGATCGACAACGCCCTGCAGGCGATGGGCGGTCACGGCACGCTGACGTTGCGGACCAGCCGCGTCGACGATTCGGTGCTGGTCGAGATCGGCGACACCGGGCCGGGCATTCCCGACTCGATCGTCTCGCGCATCTTCGAGCCGTTCTTCACCACCAAGCCGGTGGGTGAGGGCACCGGCCTGGGACTGGACATCTCGTGGCGGATCGTCGTCACCAAGCACCACGGCGACCTGTCGGTGCGGTCGGTGCCGGGCGACACGCGCTTCCTCGTCCGGCTGCCCCTGCGGGCCGGCGAGGACGAGGCGCAATGAAACCGGAGTCAAACGCTCACTGCCGCTTCGCGGGCCAGGCTGACCGAAGCGAGGTAGGCGAGTGAACGGGATCGATCCGTCCGTCGAGCCCAGCGGCACCGGCTGCGTGGAGTGCGACGCCGCTGGCGGCTGGTGGGTGCACCTGCGCCGCTGCGCGCAGTGCGGGCACGTAGGGTGCTGCGACTCCTCGCCCGCGCAGCACGCCAGCGCGCACGCGGCCGCGACGGGCCACCGCCTGGTACAGAGCTTCGAGCCGGGGGAGAGCTGGTTCTGGGACTACGTGGCCGAGGACTATTACGACGGCCCCGTGCTCGCCGATCCGCAGCACCACCCGCCCGAGCAGGCCGTCCCGGGGCCGTCGGGTCGCGTACCGGGCGACTGGCGCAGCCAGGTCCACTAGTGCTGCCTGCCCTGTGGCGCGGAGTTCGCGCGCGTGACCCGCAGTGGTACGCCTTGCGGCGGGCGGCCCGTGCGGCCGTCGTGGTGCCGGTCAACTTCGCGATCGGCTCGCAGCTCATCGCTAACGCGCAGGTCGCGACGTTCGCCGCGTTCGGCTCGTTCGCACTGCTGCTGTTCGTGAACTTTCCGGGTCCGCGACCGGCCCGGCTCGGTGCGTTCGCCGTCCTGGGCGGCGCCGGAGTCGTGCTGATCTCGCTCGGGACGCTCGTCTCGTCACCGTCCTGGCTGGCCGTCACCGCGATGGCTGCGGTGGCGTTCGCAGTCCTGTTCACCGGCGTGGTCAGCTCGGTGATCAACGGAGGGACGCAGGCCGCGCTGTTGTCCTTCATCCTCGCGGTGATGCTGCCTGGTGGCACCGCGGTGCTGCCCGATCGGCTGGCCGGCTGGGGCATCGGCTGGGCGGTATCGGTGCCGGTCGCCGTGCTCGTATGGCCGCCCGTCGACCGCGACGTACTGCGGCTCAAGACGGCCGTGCTGTGCCGCTCGCTGGCCGCGATGCTGCACCTCGAGCAGCCACCGCCGGGCACGGGCGACTCGCTGGTCGCGATGCGGCGCGCGAGCATGCAGCTGCGGGAGGCGTACCGGACCGCCGCCACGCGGGTGGCCGCGCTGAGCACCGGCTCCCGACTCCTGATCCGCCTGGTGGATGAGCTCGAGTGGCTGACCACGATCGTGGTGAACGCGTGCGCGGATGCGCCCGAGGGCTGGCCCGAGCACGGTCGCCGGCTGCGCGCGTCAGCGGCGCGCGTGCTGGCCACGTGCGGCGAGCTGCTCACACACGACGGCGGCGGACCGAGTCGGCAGACCTGCGACGACCTCGGCGCCTGCCTGGCCGAACTGGCCGCCGCGCGAGAGACGGTGGCGGCCGGCGCACTTGCCGGGCTGCAGTCGAGCACGTCGGCCGGGAGTGATCGCGCCGGCGAGTTCGAGCGCCCGCTCTACGCCGCGCATGAGCTCGGCTACGCGGTCGCGCTCGTCGGCGGCACCGTCTCGGCCATCGCGGCTGCGGACTCGCGGTCGTGGTTCGCCCGTCTCACGGGGCGCCGCCCGGTCGTGGACGAGTTCGGCGCGGTCGCGGTGGCGCAGCGCGTCGCGACCGGACACCTCGACCGCCACTCGGTGTGGCTGCATAACAGCGTCCGCGGCGCTATCGGGCTCGCGCTGGCTGTGTTGCTGTCCCGGCTCGTCGACGCTCAGAACGCATTCTGGATCGGGCTCGGCGCGCTGTCGGTCCTGCGGTCCAACGCGCTCTCGACCGGAGCGACGGTGGCGCGGGCGCTTGCCGGGACGGTCGCCGGATTCGCGATCGGAGCCGTGGTGGTCGGCCTACTGGGTACCGATCATGCGCTGCTCTGGGCGCTGCTGCCGCTGGTGATCCTGGTCGCGGCGTCGGCGCCAGCGGTGATCTCGTTCGTTGCCGGCCAGGCGGCGTTCACGGTCTTCACGATCATCCTGTTCAACATCATCGCGCCGGCCGGGTGGCGGGTCGGCGTGCTGCGCGTCGAGGACGTGGCGCTCGGCTGTGCTGCGAGCCTGGTCGCCGGCTCCCTGTTCTGGCCACGCGGGGCCGGCGCTGCGCTCGGCGCGGCCTACGCCGACGCGTACCGGGCGTCGGCCGAGTACCTGCGGCAGTCGATCGACGATCTCCTCGGGCGTCGCGCCCAGCCCGCCGGCAGCGGTGAGGTGGCGCTGGCTGCGGGCGACCGGCTCGACGACGCGCTGCGCCAGTACCTCGCCGAGCGGGGCACCAAGCACGTCCCGTTGCAGAGCGTCACCACCCTGGCCAACGGGGCATCGCGGTTGCAGCTCGCGGGGACGGCGATCGCGCGGCTGCGGCAGGACGCGCCGGATCGGCAGGTTGCCGTGCCCGACTCCGGCCTGGACGCCCCGCTCGCCCTGCTCGAGAAGCGCGGCGAGCAGGTGACGTCGTGGTACTCCGCGCTCGCCGACGGGCTCGACGGAAGCGGGCCCGCGGTGCCGCCGGCGGACGATGCGGCCGATCGCCAGTCGTTCCTCGAGGTCGTGCTGCCCGCGATCGACCGTTGCGATGATCGCGATCGCGCCACCCGGGCGGAGCAGTTGCTGTGGTCGGGTCAGTACCTCGGCGACGTCGACCGGCTCCGGGACGATCTGCTGCTGCCCGCAGGCCAGGTCGCGGCCGTGCGCGCCCGATCCTGGTGGCGACGCTAGCGGTGGAACGGCTCGCGGGTCCACCTACGGGCCATCACCTGCATGTCGGACCGTCCAGTTACGGTCTGGCCGGCGGCGAGGAGGTGCTGCGCATGACGGTTGAGGAGAGGTTCGAGCGGTTGGTCGACGAGCTGACGGCAGCGGACGGCGTGACACCGCCGTCGGGCGGCACCGGTTTCGGGCGCAGCGCGCTGCGCGTGCACGGCAAGATCTTCGCGATGTGCGTGCGTGACCGGCTGGTGGTGAAGCTGCCACGTGAGCGGGTGAGCGAGCTGGTCACTGCAGGCGAGGGCGGCCACTTCGACGCCAACAAGGGCACGCCGATGAAGGAGTGGCTCGCGCTCGATCCGGCGTCCGAACAGGACTGGTCCGCGCTCGCGCACGAGGCGCTGGCGTTCGTGGGCGGGCGGTGACCGCTCGGCATTCGTGACGTTTGGGACGAGTCGAAGCGTTCGGGCGCTCCGATGCTCGTGCCGCTCTCGTCGTTCCCCTCGGTTGGGCGTCCGGCATGCCAGACTCTGGCCAGGCGCCGACGAACAGGTCGCGGGGATCCAGGGCCGGCGCGCGGAACAGGAGCGCGTCGCATGCACGGCTCTCGCCTCATCCACTGCGCGTGCTGCGGTCTGGACCAGAATGCGGCGGCCGACGACACCGACGTCCGGCCCTGGGCGATCTGCGTCCGCTGCGCCACCCACCGCGGCGACAGCGTCGAGGAGTACGCCCGCCGCGAGGCCGATCACGCGGCGATGTGCAAGCACGCGCTGGTCGATGCGCAGGACGACACGATCCTGGCGCGCAGCGAGCGCGACCACTTCCGGGACAGGATGAAGGCCGCCTACAGCAGCCGCGAGTTGCTGGTGAAGGTCCTGTCGAGGATCGACGACGAGCACCACTACCGCGGCAAGCGGTGCGTGTGCGGGGCTCGCGGCTGCCGCGTCGTGCAGCTGCTGGCCGATCCCAAGGTGGCACGGCTGATCCGCAGCTACGACGAGGAACGCCGCACCCTGCGCGAGCTGCGCAACGCCAACCCGGACGCGTGGACCGACCGGTGGGACTACATCGACGTCACGCTCGTGTACCCGAAGCGCGAGCACCGCAGCGGCGTGGGACGGCACCGCGCAACCGGCTAGGCGGGCGGCTCGCCGACCGGCGGCTGCGCGGCGGGTTGCTCGTCCGTCGACCCTTCCGGGCCGGTCGCGAGCTGCTCGTCGACCGGGTCCCGCAGCGCGCGCACCGTCGAGTTGAGGAACGCGACGAACGGGACGGACAGCAGCGCCCCGGGTATCCCGGCCAGCGTCGTCCCGGTGATCACGGTCAGCGCGATCGCCAGCGGATGCACCTCGACGCTGCGGCTCATGATGAACGGCTGAAGCACGTGGCCCTCGATCTGCACCAGCAGGATGATCGCGACCGCCACCACGATCGCCGCGCCCGGGCCGTGTTCGAGCAGGGCGACCGCGGTGCACAGCGCGCCCGCGACGGTCAGGCCGACGAGCGGGATGAACGAGCCGAGGAAGATCAGCACGCCGAGCGCGGCAGCGAGCGGCACCCGGACGACCAGCAGCACGATGGTGACGGTCACGCCGTGGAACAGGGCGATCAGCAACTGACCGCGCATGTACCCGCCGAACGTGCGCCACCCGATCCGTCCGGCGTGGTCGATGCGCTCGTGCGCGGCTCGCGGGAACAGCCGGACGACCCAGCCCCACACCTGATCGCCGTCGCGCAGCAGGAAGAACGTCGACAGCAGGATCAGCAGGAACGCGGCGAGCGCCTCGACCACCGTCCGGACGGTCTGGATCGCGCCCGAGATCAGCTGACTCTGATGGTCCTTGACCGCGTTGGTGATGTTGTTCGCCAGCGTGTCCAGGTCGGACGACTTCAGGTGCAGCGGCCCGGTCTGCAGCCAGTTCCGTGCCCGGTCCACGAACGAGGTGACCTGATCACCCAGCTCGGCCGAGTGGTCGCTGATCTGCCAGACCACGAACCAGCCGATGCCGCAGAGCGCGGCGACGCCGACGAGCAGCGACAGGGCGGCGGAGACCGACCTGGGTCGGGGCAGCGCGCTGTGGATCAGCCGCTCGAGCGGGTGCAGGATCGCCGTCAGGAACAGCGCGAGCACGAACGACACCGCGACCAGCTCGATGCGATTGAAGATCCGGGCCAGGATGTACACGCCCAGCGCGAGCAGCAGGATCCGCCAGGTCCACGCGGCGGCGACGCGGACCTGCCAGCTGACCGCCTCGGCCGCGCTCGGACGCTCGTCAGGTGGCATTGCCCGCGTCCTCCTGCACGAGTCGGCCGGCCGTACGCAGCACCGGCAGCGCGAGCAGCCCCGCCGTCCCGTCGTGCCGGCCGAGGCCGAGGTCGAGGACCGGGCGCAGCCCCATCGTCGTCAGGGCGAGCGTGTGCGCCGGGTCCGACGAGGTGTCGGCCGCCCACCACCAGCGCACGGCACGCGGTTGCGCCTCGTACGCGAGCAGGGCCGCGGCGGTGATCGCCGACCCGTCGAGCACGACCGGCGTTCGACGTGCGGCCGAGCGCAGGACGAACCCGGCCGCGGCGGCGAGCATCGGCCGCTCGAGCGCGGCGAGCAGCCGGTCCGGCTGCCTGCGGAAGCCGATCGTGCGGCGCCGCATGTCGCGGACGGCGGCGGCGCGGTCCATCCACAGGTCCGGATCGGTCGCCGCAGCACCGCGGGCGAGGACCTTCGCCGGCTCGGTGTCGGTCAGGACGCACACCGCGACCGCGCTGGCGATGGAGCGGTCCGGGTCCGCAGCGACGAACAGGTCGGTGCCGCTGTCGATCTCCTCGTCCGCGATCGCCGCACCGGCCGACAGCGCCTCGTCGGCTGCGGCGGGGATGCCGTCGCCGACCGGGCGCACGCCGCAGCCCAGCTCGGCCGCGAGCTCGTCCACAGTCGAATCCGGACTTGCGCCGAACACGACAACGCGGACGCGGGCCGGCGGGCGGGGCGGGAACGCACCCTGCACGCCGCTGAGCCACTCGGCGATGTCGGCCACGCGTCCGAGCGAGAGGTCGGCCGCCTCACGGGCGCTGGTCGCGGACTCGTGATCGGGCCACTCGACGTCGGTGCCGAGCGAGTCGAGGTCGATGGGGGCGGTGGCCACGTGCCCAGTATTACGGAGCGAACTGCACCGGCGCGTCGAACGCCGCGCGCCGCGCCGCCCGACGCAGGGCCAGCAGCACCGGACGTCCCACCAGCAGCAGGGCGAGCGCGGTCACCACACCGCGGGGGATGTCGAAGCCGAGGCTCGTCGACAGGCTGTAGGACAGCCACCGGCGCAGGTTCTCCGCGAGCGGTGCGCCGGGCACGAACGACACCGCTGCGCCGGAGCCGACGTTCGAGGTGCCGAACGGCCAGAACCAGAGGTTGAGCACGAAGCCGTAGCCGATGCTCGCGAGCATCCCGTACGCCGCGAGCAGGACGAGCTCGGCCCGCCCGCGCGCGCGCGGCAGGACCCCGGCGAACATGCCGATCCAGCCGGCGGCCAGCATCTGGAACGGCAGCCAGGGCCCCCCGCCGCCGGTCAGCGCGGCGGACGCGAACATGGCCACGTTGCCGAGCACGAAGCCGAAGCCCGGCCCCAGCACGCGTCCGGCCGGCACCAGCAGGAAGAACATCAGCTGGACGCCGCTCACCCCGCCGGTCACCGGGCGCAGGACCGCGCAGATTCCGGCCAGCACGCCGAGCAGCGCGACCGCCTTCGCGTCCATCCCGCCATCGGCGATCTCGGCGGCGACGACCAACAGCAGCAGCGGCAGCATCAGCAGGAAGATCCACGGGGCGTCCTGGGCATGCGCGGCGTCGGACGAGCCGAAGCCGAGCAGCAGCGGCCAGACGAACGCGCCGACGCCGACGATCGTCACCGTCACGATGGCCGCCAGCGCCCGCGGCCTTAGCGTGAGTGCGGTTGCTCCGGTCATCGGTGTCCCTCGGCTGCACCGCTCGCCGACACTCGCCAGGATCGTGCGTCGGCCGCAGCCCCGTTTGCACCCGGTCCCTTTGCTGGGCGGTAGGCCTCCGCGCCTGCTGCGGGTGCACACGGCTCGGCTGCAGCTCCGGGCCGTCTCGGTTTGCACCCGGTGCGGGTGCTGTGACGCGCGCGTCCGCGCCTGCTGCGGGTGCACACCGTGGGGCTCATCGCGTGGTGGTCACGATCTCGAGGGTTGCCACCACGTCCGCGACGGTGAGGTACGGCAGCGGGGCGAGGATCTTGGCCACCTGTGGGCTGAACACCGGGGTCTGCACGAGCACCTCGCGGCTCGGCCCGTCGGCGACCACCTCGCCGTCGGCCAGCACCACCGTCCGCCCGCTCACCTCGGCCGCCAGTTCGACGTCGTGGGTGGCCAGGACGATCGCGTGCCCGGCCGCGGCCAGCTCGCACAGCGCGCCGACCAGCCGGGCCTTGGCCGGGTAGTCCAGGCCCCGGGTCGGCTCGTCCAGCAGTAGCAGCGGCGGCGCGGACGTGAGCACCACCGCCAGCGCGAGCGCGAGCCGCTGCCCCTCGGACAGGTCCCGCGGGTGGCGCTCGGCGTCGACGTCGCCCGCGATCCGGCGCAGCAGGGCGGCCGCCGTCCCGCCGGCGACCCGGGCGTCGCGGTCGGCGGCGGCACACTCGGCGGCGACGCTCTCGGCGTACAGCAGGTCGGCCGGCTGCTGCGGCACCAGCCCGACCCGCTCGATCAGCGCGCGCCCGCGCAGCGTCCGCGGGTCGACGCCTCCGCCGGCGGCTACGCCCGGACTGCCGGGCGGACCCCCACTCAGCCGCACCTGGCCGGACGACGGCCGCACCAGCCCGGTGAGCGCGCCGAGCAGGCTGGACTTGCCGGCCCCATTGCGCCCCATCAGCGCGAGGATCTCGCCGGCCCGGACGGACAGGTCGAGGTCACGGACGGCGGCGACCGCTCCGTAGCGGACCGACAGCTTCCTCGCCCGCGCGACGACCTCGCCCGGCCCGACGTCGGCGCCGGTCGCAGCGGGCGTCGGTGGCAGTTCTGCCCGCAGCGCCGTCGCCGGACGGCGGGCGTCGCGCACCGTCAGCGGCAGCGGCGACCAGCCCAGCGCCCGTCCCAGCTCGACCACGGGGGGTGCTATCGGCGAGCGGGTCATGATGTCCGCAGGCGTCCCGCGCTGCACGGGCGCGGCGCCGCCCGGCAGCCACAGCACGGTGTCGGCGTACTGCACTACGCGTTCGAGGCGGTGCTCGGCCATCAGCACGGTGAGCCCCAGATCGTGGACGAGCCGCTGCACCGCGGCGAGGACGTCCTCGGCCGCGGCCGGGTCGAGGGCGGACGTCGGCTCATCCAGCACGAGCACCCGTGGATGGGCGGTCAGCACGGCACCGATAGCCACCCGCTGCGCCTGGCCGCCGGACAGCGTCGACACCGAGCGGTCGCGCAGCTCCACCAGGCCGAGCAGGTCGAGCGTGTCCTCGACGCGGCGGCGCATGACGTCCGGCGCGAGCCCGAGTGACTCCATCGTGTATGCGACCTCGTCCTCGACCGTGTCCGCGACGAACGAGCCGGCCGGGTTCTGCCCCACGACACCGACGACGTCGGCCAGCTCGCGCGGCGGGTGCTCGCGGGTGTCGCGACCAGCTACGCGCACCCGCCCGCCGAGCCGTCCGCCGGTGAAGTGCGGGACGAGGCCGTTGACGCAGCCCAGCAGCGTGGACTTTCCGCTGCCCGTGCTGCCGATCACCAGGCACAGCTCGCCCTCGGGGACGTGCATCGTGAGCTCGCGCAGCACCGGCGTCGCGGCGCCGGCGTAGGTCACGCTGACCCGCTCGAAGTCGATCACAGCAGCTGCCGGATCATTGCGCCACCGCCAGGGAGACGGCGCGCGCCGATCCCGCCGGCACGGGCGGCGTCAGGAACGCAGGCAGGGCGGCGACCAGGGTCACGAGGAACGGCACGAGCTTGAGCGTCGGCCACGCGTACGGGACGCCGGCCGCGAGCGAGTCGTCGACGCCCAGCACGTACGCGACGACGACCGCGGCCCCGCAGCCGAGCACCAGCCACTCCGGCCAGCGCCACGGATCCGGGCGGTACCGGGTCCGCCGTCCCCGGCGCCCGGCGAGCAGACCGCCGGCCAGCGCGACGATCGGACCGGCGACGAGCAGCGCGATACCGAGACCGTGCCGGCCCGCGCCGCCGATCACCTGGTACGTCCCGGCGATCGCGCCACCGAGCCCGAGCAGGAGCGCGGCCGCGCTGAGCCGGCGGACCGCTGCCCGCTGCCCGGTCCGCCGCCCGTACCCGCGCGAATCCATCGACGCCGCAAGGCCGATCGCGCGCTCGAGCGCCTCCTCCAGTACCGGCACCGCGATGCCGCGCAGCCCGCGCAGGCCGGCAATCGGCCGGCCCCGCAGCCGCTGTGCCGCGCGCACCCGTACGAGCGACTCGGCCAGCTGCGGTACGAACGTCATCGCCACGACGATCGCGACGCCGACCTCGTACAGCGCGGCGGGCAGGATCCGCACCAGCCGCGCCGGATGCGCCAGCGCGTTGGCCGCGCCGAAGCACGCGACGAGCACCGCCAGGCGCAGGCCCGAGGTGAACGAGTTGAGCAGCGCCTCGCCGGTGATCGCGCCGCCGAGCGAGAGCCCGTTCATCCACGACGGCAGGGTGACGGACGGCAGCCGGAACAGCTCGTGCCCGGGTACGCGCGCGCCGATCACCAGCTGGATCGCGATGGTGATCACGATCGTCGCGAGGCCGAGCTTGAGCAGCAGGGCGTACGCGTTGGCCCACGGAGCCTGCCCGCGCCGGGCGCTCACGACCAGCCCGGCCACGGCCGCGATCTCCACCAGCAGCAGGGGATTGGTCGTCCGCATCGCCGCGTAGGCCAGGCACAGCGCCCACAGCCACCACGCCGCCGGATGCAGCAGGCGGGGGAGTAGCGTCACGGCGACCCCCTCCGCTGCGCCCGAGTGCGCCAGAACGCCGCGCCACCGAGTACGGCGACGACGACGATCGCGAGCGCGGTGCCCCACGGCGGCAAGCCCGAGTGCTGGGTGCTGCTCGCTCTGGGCGGCGCCGCCCGCAACGCGACGGCGCTGGCACTCGGGCGGGCGGACGGCGGGTGCGTGGTCGGTATCGGCGAGGGGTGGGTGGACGATCGCGCCGACTCCTTGGCCTTGGAGCTGGTACCGCGCGCCGATGTGTTCGGAGCCGGTGGGGTATAGCGCGAAGTCGTGTGCGTGGCGTGGTGCGTCGGCGTCGGCTTCACCGTCGGATGTGGAGGCGCCACCGTCGGATCCTTGCCTGCACAGATCGACATGTACGACGCAGCCGGCGGGGGCGATGCGGACTGCTGCCCATCGACGTAGGACCAGCCTTCGACGCTTCCTGCCGCAGGATGGGTCGAGGCGCCACCCATCGTGCTGTACACCCAGCCGTTGCCGCTCTGGTGCCAGTACGACCAGTAGTGCGTGTCATCGGGGTGAGTAGTTCCTCTGCCATTGATCGTCAGCACGAAGCCGGCTGGGTTCCACGTCGAGGACTTATACGCACGCGCGAGAACATCCAGGCCCGTGCCGCCCACGTCGACGCACTTCATCCCAATTCCGGTGACGACGACAGCGACGTGCTTGGGGATCGTCTGCGGCTGGGCTTGGGCCGGTGCGCTCGGCAGGACCACAGCCGCGGCAGCGAGGAACGCTGCGGCAAAGGGGAGCCCGAGAGCGTGGCGGAGGCCGGTCATGAGCGGCGGCGACGTCCGGCGTAGACGGCTCCCGCGCCGGCGACGAGCAGCCCGAATCCGAGGACGACCTCGGCGCGCGTCTGCCGGCCGTCGCGGCCGGTGCAGGCGAGCTGCGCAGGATCGCAACTGCTCCCCTCGGCGCTGCCGTGCTGCGTCGTCGGGGTGGTGGCCGGCATGGTCGTCGCCACGGGAGCCGCCGTCACCGTGAACGTTTCGCTCGTCGTGCTCAGCCCCGAGCTGGCGCCGGTAAGCACGACGGAGTGGCTGCCCGTGGCGAGCGACCTTGGGACGGTGAAGCTCAGCGACACCGCGCCGGTCCGGCTCGCCCTCGCGCTGCCGATCGAGACCGGTGCCGAGTGCAGCACGCCGCGCACCGTCTCGCCGGCGGCGAACCCGCTCGCGCTCACGCTCTGAGTGCCGCCCTGCGACACGGACGACGTCCGCGCCCGGCCGGCACCCAGCGCGAACACGGGCAGCGTGCGGGCCGCACCGGCCGCGGTCAGGGTCGCGAGCGAGGCGTGCGGCGCGAGCCCGAGCACGCCGTCCGCGGTCGCCTTAATCGACGACGACGGGTCGAAGGCCCCCTGGTATTTCAGGGCGCCGCGGGTGGCGCCGGTCCCGACCGTCGGCCCGGTCGTGACCTGCTGGGAGGCGAGCCAGGCCCGCGAGCGGCTGACGTCGTGGCCGGCCCCGGCGAGCGCGGACACGGCGAGCGCGGTCGAGTTGACGTCGGGGCCGCCCTGGACGATCCAGTAGCTGCCCGGCTTGCGCTGGCCGAGCAGCCACGCGTTCGCCCGGGCCAGTTCGGACGCGTGCCCGCCGAGCGCCGCCAGCGCGGCCGAGGCGTACGCCGTCTCGTCGACCGACGCCGCGCTGTCCTTGGTGCACTTCGCGGTCTGGCCGGTGAAGCCGCCGTCCGAGCACTGCAGCAACAGGAAGTACTTGACTGCGGCCGGCGACGGCGCGTACTTCGCGCCGTGCTGCGCCGCCCCACGAGCCTCGGCGAGAATCGCGAGTGACTCCGACACGCTGGAGTAGATGTTGCGCGCCGCGCCGGGCGCGGGGCAGGTGGGCGTCGTGAAGTCCTTCTCGTTGGCCGGCTTCGACGCCGCGGCGCACTCGTCGTCCTTGAGCGCCTGCAGCAGGTTGTGGCCGCCGAACGCGCTCGGGTCGGCGCCGCCGACGATCGCGGCCAGTGCCGCCGTGGCCACCGACCCGTCATACGGGCCGGGCGTCCTGCTCGTGCCGAGGTTCGCGTCCGTCGCGACGTTGCGTGCCATGTAGCCGAGCGCGGTGTCGATCTTGCCCGCTCCGACCTTGGCGGCGGCGAGCGCGAACACGGCGCTGGCGGTCAGCCCGGACCAGTAGGCGGGGCCGTAGCCGGGCGTCGGCGGGTAGTCGAGGTGGTCACCGTTGGCGGCCGGCTTCCCGGAGGGTCCGACGAACTGCTGGGCGAGCCAGCCGGCGGCCGCGGCGGCCGGGTCGGTGGTGGTGCTCGGGGCGGGCGCGGCGACGGCCGTGCCGGAGTCGGACAGCACGGCGACGGCGGCCACGGCGGCCAGCGCGATGACAGTGCGGAGACGGATGGACATGCAGACGGCCCTTCGGTGAGGGGCCTTGGCGTGAGTCGCCTGGCCGCCCCGGGCCGGTTCGCGGGCAGGCCCGCGCGACCGGTCAGGCGCACCCACACGAACCCCGCGCCGCGACCTCGACGGCGATGATGGAGCGGTGTCCAGGCCAGGCATTCCGACTTGCCCCACTGGTTGCCCGGTGGGACCTCACGGTTGCGGGTCAGTGCCGGAGTTCGACCGGCTTCCCCTGCCCTGGATGGGATTGCAGCACTGAGCCCACCACATCGTCGGAGCCCGGGTCAACCGGGGGGCGCCGACTGTGAGGTGAGCCGCCCGAAACCCGGCCGTCACGGCACGACGGTGACGGCCAGGTAGGCGTCCAGTCCTGGTGGGGACGGGTGACCGCGGCGGCGGAGCCAGGCATACACGTCCAGAGCCCGCTTCTGGATCGGGTACTTCGCACGCAGCAACTGCTGGACCCGGGCGCCTTCCTCGATCGGCAGTTCGCGAGCGCGGCCGTTGAGCGGCGGGCCGGTGACCCTCCCGGACATCGTGCACGGCGCGAGGATGCAGCGTGGGTCATTCCGGACGCGCTTCACCTTGGCGGTGCGCGCGCCGGTCCAGAGCCGCAGCTCGGGGCCGTCGGCGACGAACCAGACCGGCGTCGTGACGGAACTTCCGTCGGCTCGGAACGTGGTCAGGGCCATGCATCGCTTGCCGGCCCAGGGAACCGGGGGATCGCCGATGCCTCGCCTGCGGGAGGTCACGTCGAAACGGTACTCAGCTGTCTGGCGTGAACCGGAGCGGCCGCCAGTACGTGGACACGTGCGTCGCCCGCCGTGGACGGCAGTTCTCGACGAGCGGGCGGTTGCCAATGAGCGGTGATCTCGACCAGCATCCCGGTCCGGCGGAGCCCGTGGCGGCCGCTCGCACCGACAGCCCGTTCGCCGATCCGCAGGACCGGTTGGGCCGCACGCCCTGGATCGCCGCCGCGGCAGTCACTATCGGGCTGCTGTGCCTGTCAGCGCGCTACGGATTCCACCGCGACGAGCTCTACTTCCGGATCGCCGGCCAGCATCTCGGATTCGGCTACGTCGACCAGCCTCCGCTCACCCCACTGATCGCGCGCGTCGAGCGGGTGTTGTTCGGCGACTCGACGACCGCGATCCGCGTTTGGCCGGCGTTGGTTGCCGGCGCAGTGGTGCTGCTGGCCGCGCTGCTGTGCCGTGAGCTGGGCGGCAGCCGGCGCGCGCAGGCCATCGTCGCTGTCGGCGTGGCCGCGTCTCCGGGCGTCCTGCTGGCCGGCCACACGCTGTCCACCGAGACCACCGATGTGCTGGTGTGGCAGGTGATCGCGCTTCTGGCCGTCCGGGCCCTGCGTACCGGCCGCACGCGGCTGTGGCTCGCGGTGGGCGCCGCTGTCGGCCTCGGACTGCAGAACAAGGACCTGCCCGGGTTCCTCGCGGCCGCGCTGCTCGCCGGGCTGCTGCTGTGCCACCGCCGAGAGGTGCTGACCAGCCGCTGGCTGTGGCTCGGTCTCGTGCTGGCCCTGGCGATCGCCGCGCCGGACGTGGCGTGGCAGGCCGCGCACGGCTTCCCTCAGTGGCAGGTGGCCCAGGCGCAGCGTCACGGCACCGGAGCCACCAAGTACCTGCTGCAACAGCTGGTCGTGCTCAACCCCGCGTTGCTGCCGGCCGTCGCCCGCGGCGTTCGCGCGCTGTGGCGGGACAGGCTGCTCCGTCCCCTGGCCTGGGCATTCGGGCTGCTCGAGGTGTTCTTCCTGGTCACCGGCGGCAAGGCGTACTACCCGGCCCCGATCCTGCTCCTGCTCGCTGCGGCCGGGATGGCGGTCGCGCCGGCGCGACGGAGCGCCTGCAGGTGGGCGCCACGGCCGGGCCGGAGATGGGCGCCACGGCCGGCGCGGAGCCGGATCGGCTTGCACTACGCCGCGATCCTCGGCCTCGGCTTGTTGCTGCTGCCCGCCGTGCTCCCTGTCCTCCCGGAGGCGACGTTCGCCGCCTCCGCCTACGCGGCCGAGGACGACGCCCGGGCCACGATCGGCTGGCCTCAGCTCGCCCACCAGGTCGACGCAGCCCTCGTCCGGGACCGTCGGGGTCCTGGGCCGGGAGCGGTGATCACCCAGAGCTACGGCGAGGCGGGCGCTCTGGCGCGGTTCGGTCACAGCACCGTTCCCGTGTTCAGCGGGCACAACTCGCTCTGGTACTACGGACGCCCTGCCGACGGCGTGGAGGTCGTGCTGACGGTCGGATACGGTCCAGCCACGCTGGCGACCTGGTTCGCCGGTTGCAGTGTGGTGGCGACGAACCGCACCCCGTATCAGCTGGACAACCAGGAGAACGGTGCGCCGATCGCGATCTGCACCCATCCCCGTGCGCCCTGGTCCCGGTTGTGGCCGGAGCTGCGGCACGACAATTGAAATCGGCCGGTTAGGGTCGATGCTCACACGGCAACCTGATGCGGGGAGATCACCATGGCCTGGACCTGGCGACTGGAAGGCGTGGACGGCGCCGAGCTGACCAGCCCGACGCCGCCCGCGCACCAGAACCAGTCCGATGCGGAGAGCTGGCTCGGCGAACAGTGGCGCGAGCTAGCCGACGCCGGCGTGGCTCAGGTCCGGCTGTTCGACGGCACGAGCGAGGTCTACGGTCCGATGCCGCTTGCCGAGGCCTGATCCCGGCCACCAGTTCCACCGGCCCAGCATCGTCATCAGCGATGGCAGCACGATCACCCGCACCACCAGCGCGTCCAGGAGCACCGCGACAGCCAGGCTGATGCCGAGTTCCTTCATCTCCACCATGTGCAGCGAGGCGAAGATCGCGAACACCGACACCATCACGATCGCCGCGCTGGTCACCGTCCCGGCCGAGCGGGTGATCCCGACCCTGACCGCGTCCCGCGTCGTCATCCCGTTGCGGACGCACTCGCGGACCTGGCTGAGCACGAACACGTGGTAATCCATCGACAGGCCGAACAGCACCGCGAACGTGAACAGTGGGATCCAGTTGATCACCGCTCCGGTCGAGTGGAACCCGAGCAGGTGCTCGGCCCAGGTGTGCTGGAACGTGAGGACGAGCACGCCGAACGCGGCACCGGCCGACAGCAGGTTCACCGCCGCCGTCATCAGGGCGATCACGACCGAGCGAAACACCCAGCCCATCATCAGCATCGTCAGCAGGACGACGAAGCCGATCACCCACGGCATCGCGTCGGACAGGCCGGTGTCAGTGTCGACGTTGCCGGCCGTGTCGCCACCGACGGCCCACGTCACGTGCGCGACGCCGTGCACAGCCTGCGGTACCAGGGTGTCCCGCAACTCGTGCAGGCCCTTCTTGGCCGACGCCGACTCGGGATCGAACGGCGTGCTGACCTGTAGCAGGTGCACCGTCCGGTCGCTCGACGCGTGCTGCAACCCGCTGCCCGCGACGAACAGCGGGTTGCCGTCGAGCGTCCGGGTAAGCGCCCTCAGCCGGGCCGCGATCGCGTCCGAGGCGGACGCCGGCCCCTGCACCACGATGTCGTGAGTGGCCTGCTGGCTCGGGAAGGCGGCGGCCATCCGGTCGAATGAGTGAACCTCCGCGATGGACGAGGGCAGCGACTTCACCGTGCCCGACTGCAGCTTCATGGTGAGCGCCGGTGCGGCGAGTGCACCCAGCGCGACGACCGAGATGGCCAGGGTGCGGCCCGGACGGGTCAGCGCCGGCTTGAGCAGGGCCGGCCACAGTCTGGGTTCGCGCACCTGGGTCGACCAGCGCCACAGCACCGGCACGCGCGGCCGGTCGATCGCGCGGCCGAGCTTCACCAGCACCGCCGGCAGCACCGTCAGCGAACCGAGCACGGCGACGGCGACCACGATGATCGAGCCGGTCGCGAGCGAGGAGAACACCGCGCTGTGCGCGAGGAACAGCCCGCACATCGCGACGATCACCGCGACGCCGGACACGATCACCGAGTGCCCCGACGTGTCGGCCGCGATCTCGATCGCGTCGAGATGGCTGTGCCCGTTGTGGCGTTCGGCGCGGGCCCGCTTGACGTAGAACAGCGAGTAGTCGATGCCGACCGCCATGCCCATCAGCAGGATCATCGAGGACGTGGTGCCGGAGTCCGGGACGAGGTGCGAGGCCAGGCTGGACAGGCCGGTCGCCGACCCCACCGCGGACAGGGCGAGCAGCACCGGGACGCCGGCCGCGACGATCGCGCCGAAGGCGATCAGCAGGATCACCAGCGTCACCGGCAGGCTGAAGTCGGCCGCCGAACCGAGGTCGCTGTTCACCTGGTCGTTGACGGCGTTGTTCAGGGACGCGCCACCGACCTGCTCCACGCGCAGAGCGGGAAACTCGTGCTGGACCGCCTTGGTAGCCGTCAGCAGCGGGGCGACGTGATCGCCGGCCTTCTGCGGGTCGCCGCGCATCGTCACCTCGACGAGGACGGCCGAGCCGTTCTTCGCGAGTGCCGGCGGATCGACGGTGGTGACCTCGTGCAGCGCGCGCATGCGCGTCGTGACGGTGGCCGCCGCCCGGTCGGCTGCTGCTCGATCGAGCCGGCCGCCGGGTGAGGTGATCAGCACGTTCTCGGTCGCCGGTTGGGACAGGTCTGCATCGTGCAGCATCCTGGCGGCCTGGCCGGCCTGGCCGGGCGTCGCGTCGAGGTCGGACATCTGCTTGAGCCCGGCGGCCGAGCCGATCGCGATGGACGCGAGTACGAAGGCCAGCCAGAGCGCGATGGCCCGCCACGGGTGCGTCGCGCTCCATCGGGCGACGCGGACCGTCACCGGGCGGCGGGGTTCAACTGCGTTCTCGGACACGACGGTCCCTCTTCCTGATCGCATGCTCGGGTTGATGCTGCTGACACTTCCGCTCCGCGAGCGGACAGGCACGGGTGATGCGTCCCCAACAGCAGTGGTGCTAGCTCCACCTCGGATCGCCCGGCGGTGTACCAGGATGGACGTCGACAGCAAGGAACCGACACGACGGGAACTTCCATGGGCAGGGAACTGGTGAACCGGCTGCGGCTGCTGCTGTGGGCCGGCGCCGCGCTGGGCCTGTCCGTCGCCACGCTCGTGCTGTTCATCCTCACCGTCGTCGGGTTCCCGCTGATCGTGGTGTGGGTCGGGCTGCCGATGCTGTTCGGGTCCGTCCTCGCCATCCGGCCGATCGCGAACGTGCACCGGCGCTACGCGGGCGCGCTGCTCGGCCGCACGATCGGCTCGCCCTACCTGAAGCCGGCATCGGGCAACCTGCTCATCCGGATCCGCGCGCTGCTCACCGACCCGGCGACCTGGCGCGATCTGGCCTGGGTCGCCGTCAACGCCACCGCCGGCCTCGCGCTGACCATCGTGGCCCTTCTCGAGGGCATCCTGGACCTGATCTTCTGGTGGCTGCCGAGCGGCGTCCTGATCCGCGTCCACGCCTGTCTCGCCTGCGCGCTGCTGGCGCCGAACGACCGCACCACGTCGGCCCAGCGCATCCAGCAGCTGACCGTGTCGCGCGCCGAAACGGTCGACACGTCCGCCGCAGAACTACGCCGCATCGAGCGGGACCTGCACGATGGCGCGCAGGCCCGGCTCGTCGCGCTCGGCATGAACCTGGGGATGGCCGAGGACGAGATCGCCCGCAACCCCGACAGCGCGCGCGCCCTGCTGGCCGAGGCGCGCGAGTCCAGCCACCTGGCCCTGGCCGAGCTGCGCGATCTCGTCCGCGGCATCCATCCGCCGGTCCTCGCCGATCGAGGGCTGGCCGGTGCCGTGCAGGCGCTGTGCCTGGCCACGCCGATCTCGGTCGACGTCCACGCCGACCTCCCCGGCCGGCTGCCCGCGCCGGTCGAGTCGGCCGCCTACTTCGCCGCCGCCGAGGTCCTCACGAACGTGGTCAAGCACAGCGGAGCCACTCGGGCCGAGGTGCGGATCGCGCACCGCGACGGGCAGCTGTACCTCGCGGTCAGCGACAACGGGCACGGCGGCGCCGACCCGGCGAGCGGAACCGGGTTGCGGGGCATCGAGCGGCGACTGTCCGCCTTCGACGGCACGATGACCGTCGACAGCCCGCCCGGTGGTCCGACGCTGGTGAGCATGTCGCTACCGTCGACGGCGGCCGTTCACGAGGCGGGGGAGCGGGCGACGTAGCGCCGCTGCCACGGCGTCTCCACCGCGTGCGGGTCGTAGTGCTCGCGGACGTACTTCACCGCGTCCCGTCGTGGCACGCCGTCCAGCACGGCGATGCAGGCCAGCGCCGTCCCCGTCCGGCCGTGCCCACCGGCGCACGCGATCTCGACGCGCTCGGACCCGGCCCGCAACCACGTCTCGCGCAGTGCGTCACGTGCGTCCGCCCGGTCCGAGGGCAGGCGGAAGTCCGGCCAGCGAACCCAACGGGCAGCCCAGGGAACGGG
This sequence comes from Jatrophihabitantaceae bacterium, assembly GCA_050742975.1. GTDB lineage: Bacteria > Actinomycetota > Actinomycetes > Mycobacteriales > Jatrophihabitantaceae > JBDTGE01. Next base: position 4,031 of record JBOGDQ010000032.1, on the reverse strand, counting down.
CGGCGGCCGATCGGCGAGCAGGTACAGCGCGAACTCGGGGAGCGCGCCCTCGGGCAGTGGCCGGCTCAGCCCGCGACCGCGGATCAGCCGTCCGGACGGCAGCAGCAGCACGCCAGCAGCCGCCGCGTCCCACGCCGTTGGGGCAGTCATGCCGGCCGAGCCCTTCGAGAGGCGCGCCCGCTCACTGCACGCGTCCGACGTACCACTGCTGCGCGAGCGTCCACACGTTGCTGGTGCACCAGTACAGCAGCACGCCGAGCGGGAAGAACAGCGCCGAACCGAGCACGGACAGGGGCGCGGCGTAGCGCATCACCCGCTGCACGCTGGCCGCTGTTCCCTCGGCCGGCTTCGCGGACTGCAGCACCCGCTGCGTGCAGTACGTCGCCGCCGCGCTGACCAGCACGACCAGCACGATGACGATGTGCGTGCCGGTCACTGTGCCGAGCAACGCGTGGATGCGCGCTGTGCCGTCGTGCAACGACGCGGCGAGTGGTGCGCCGAACAGCCTCGCGTGGGCCGCGCTGAGCGTCTGGTGCGGCGTCAGCCCGTACAGCGCGTTGCGCGGATCGGAGGCGGCCCGGGACACCGAGTCGGCCACGTGGCGAAGCACCTGCACGAGTGCGAGAAAGACCGGAATCTGCAGGAGTGCGGGCAGGCAGCCGGCGACCGGATTGACGCCCTCGGCCTGGTGCAGCTTCACGAGTTCACGTTGCACGGCGGCACGATCCCTGCCGTGCTCGTGGCGGATGGCGGCCATCCGGGGTTGCAGCGCCGCCAGCTTGCGCTGGTGCCTGACCTGGGCGAGGAAGGGGCGGAACAGCAGCAGGCGCACGGTGATCACCAGCAGGCAGATCGACAGCGTCCAGGTGATGCCGCTGTCGAAAGGGAGCCCGAGCAGGGTGAGGGCCTGGTGCCAGCGGACCAGTACCCAGGCGACAGCGGTGTAGAGCGGATCGAGATGGAACACGAGGAACTCCTCGAGAAGACGAGACGATTGACGGCTGCCTCGGCGCGTCAGGGCGCGGCAGGGCAGGGCGAGGGTCAAGAACAGACGAGAGGACGCGCCGGATCAGCGCGGAAGCTCAGCTGTGGTCGGGCGCTCGGGGCCGGGAGTGCCCGGCAGCCGACGGGTCGCTCTGCCGGCTCAGCTCGACCGGCGCGTGGTCCCACACCCGCGTGAGCTGGGTAAGTCCGGGCACGGGCAGCGACGTGCTGGCGACCGCGGTGGCGAGGACCGCGACGAGCGCGAGCGCGGCCAGGTACGCCAGCGCAGTGGCGTCCGGAGCCAGCACCGTCGACACGGCGGGCAGCGCCGTGCACAGCGCCGCGAACATGATCGCGCCGATCACCCATCGCGGCGTGCACCGTGCCATGACGCCAATGTAGCCCGCGACGACCGCAAAGCGGCTGCGCCCGAGCGCGCCCGCTGGCTATGGTGCTGCGGTGCGCGTCGTTATCGCAGAAGACCTTGCCCTGCTCCGCGACGGCCTGATCCGGTTGCTGGAGGCGAACGATTTCGAGGTCGTCGAGGCGGTCGACAACGGCCCCTCGCTGCTGCGGGCGCTGACCATGCACCGTCCGGACATCGCGGTAGTCGACGTGCGCCTGCCTCCTACGTTCACCGACGAGGGGCTGCGCGCGGCGATCGAGGCGCGCTCGCAGGTTCCCGGGCTGCCGGTGCTCGTGCTGTCCCAGTACGTCGAGCAGCTGTACGCACGCGAGCTGCTCGCCGACCGAAGCGGTGGCGTGGGCTACCTGCTCAAGGATCGGGTCTTCAACGTGGGCCAGTTCGTGGACGCGGTGCGCCAGGTGGCGGCGGGCGGTACCGCGATGGATCCCGAGGTGGTCGGCCAGCTACTCAGCCGGCGCGCCGCCGACGAGCCGCTGGCCACGCTGACCCCACGCGAGCGTGAGGTGCTCTCGTTCATGGCCGAGGGCCGCTCCAACGCCGCGATCGCCGCCCGCATGTTCATCACCGAGAAGGCCGTCAGCAAGCACACGAACTCGATCTTCACCCGGCTCGCCCTGCCGCAGTCCGAGGACGACAATCGCCGCGTCCTCGCCGTCCTCGCCTACCTCAACGGCTGATCGCCGAAAGGCGAGCTCGCGCCGCGGCTACGAACGTGCTCTGCCGACGGGCCGGTATCCAACCGCCCGACCAACGGCTACCTGTCCGGCCGGGTCACCATCGACGTCGATAGTCTGTGGCTGGCGAGCGACCCCTGCTGGTCCGTCGAATACTGAAGACGAGCAACTGATGCAAGGTTGCTCCGGCATCTGACGGAGGAGGCACGCGATGCCGAAAGCGATCAAGGGAAATGCAGGGCGAAAGCCACCAGAGCCGTCAGCGGGACACTCCGACATCGACGACTGGTTCGGGCTTCTCATGCCCCACCTGCAGCCGATCGTCAAGGGGTTGGACGAGTCAATCCGAGCGGTAGTCCCAGGCCTTCACTACGCCGTCAAGTGGAAGAGGGCGTTCTACGGGCTACCCGGACTCGGGTGGATCATCGAGATAGCCCCCTACGACGTTTCCGTGAATGTCGTCTTCCTCGGCGGCGCGGGTTTCGAGCCCCCGCCACCACTCGGAACCACCGACCGGACCCGCTACGTCAAGGTCACCACCCTGGACGAGGGGCAGCGACCAGAGCTGCACGAGTGGATAGCGCGAGCCGGCCGCACGCCAGGTTGGAAGTGAAGGCGCCGCGCGCTAGGCGCCAGAGTCGGGCGCCATCTGTCCCGCGCCCGACCAGCGGCATGCGGGCGTTCGTTGGTGCGCGCTGAGGCTAAGAGCAGATGTGAAGAAACGAGGTCGCTCCCGGTCTGGCGTGGAACGTGACGGTGTGGCCGTGATTGTCGCGGAATATGGCCACCGACGGTGACGGCAAGGTGATCGTTCCGACCTGGTATGGATTGCCCCAGCCCGAGGGTGGATTGCCATTGCCGTCACTGAGCGGCGTATCAGCCACGTAGTACGTGCTGCCGATCCGGGTCTCGTTGATGCCGCAGTGTGTGTATAAGGAGAACGGCGTTGCGCCGGGCGCAGTTGATGTCGGGGACGGCGTTGGGGTAAGGAAGTCGGGCTGGGTGCCTGATCGTGTCAATGTCAGCGTGGTGCTGTTTCGGCGCAGAGTCAGGACGGTGCCGTCCAGGCGTGCCGCAATGATCACCGGAGGCGCGGTCGTGCCGGGTGAGTCCGTGAAGGTGACGAACATGTCGTCGACGGCGCTCGTGACCCGCCGGCGCACGGGATCGCCACCGGTGGAACCGGCAAGGGTCCCGCCACCGTTGCGCACGCTGTACCCGCCGGGAGTGGATTCGTAATTTCCCTGCATCGCATTCACCGTATCGTCGCCCAGCACGTAGCCATCGCGGGTGAAGCCGATCTCCGCGTGCAGCGCCGACGGCAGCGAGATCTCGCCGTGTGGGTCCCGCACCCTGGCCAGGTCCCACCTATAGCCAATGACGCCGACGAGAGCTTCTGCGGCCCCTGCGCTACGGTGCGGCCCGTCGTGGCGATTGAACGCGGTGACGGACACTAGCACGGCCAGGGCCACGATGAGTGCGGCCGAGGCCGTCGCGGCGAAAGCCCGAGACGGCCGACGTACCTGCCGTGCGCGAGCCCGGAGAACAGGCTGGCGTAGGTCCGACGCGGTGATCTCGTGAGCGTGGAGCGCCTGACGGACTGCGGTTGGAAGGTCAGTTGCCATCAGGGTCCTCCGTTGTCGAGGCGAGCGTTGCCATAGCCCGGTTCAGGGCCGATGACACCGCGCCGGCCGATATGCCGAGCAGGCCGGCGATTGCGGTGACGGGAAGGTCTTCGTAGTACCGCAAGACCACCACCTCACGCTGGCGTTGTGGGAGCAGGGCGATCACGGCCAGCATCCGTGTGCGCTCAGCCACCCGTAACGCGGGACCGTCCGCCGACTCGCCCGCCAACTGGTCAGGACGTGCGGACCAGAACATCCGTGCGACCTTGCGCCGGCGCAACGCCGAGCGCGACCGGTTCAGGACAGCGGTACGCAGGTAGG
>JBOGDQ010000031.1:0-2885 GCA_050742975.1 Jatrophihabitantaceae bacterium | reverse complement strand
AGGTCGGCGTCGGTCAGGTTCGACCGTGATGCGGTGACGTTGGTGATGCCGGTCTGCAGGTTCGACACCGTGTAGTTGAGCTGGTTCTGCGTGGCACCGATGCCCGCCCGCTCCGTCGACACGGTGCTCAACGCACCGTCGATAGCAGTCAGGTTGGTAGCGAAGCTGGCGGCGGTGGTCACGTCGACCGCGTCGGTTCCGAGGGTGGCGCTGTCCGAACCGGCCAGGGTCAAGGTGATCTGGTCGCTCGGGTCCGAGGTGGCGCCCACCTGGAACACGCCGGAGTACGAGCCGTCGAGCAGCGCGGTGCTTCCGAACTTCGTCGAACTCGAGATGCTGTCCAGCTGCGAGTTCAGCGCCGTGATCTCGGCCTGGATGTCGCCGAGCGAGGCTGAGTCCTGCGTTCCGGTGTTGCCGGACTGGACGACCAGCGTGCGCATACGCTGCAGGATGCTCTGCGTGGTACCCAGAGCTCCGTCGGCGATCTGGGCGACGTTGGTGGCGTCCTGAGCGTTCGACACGGCCTGGGTCAGGCCGTTGATCTGGCTGGTCAGGCCCTGGCTGATCGCCAGGCCGGACGCGTCGTCCGCTGCCTTGTTGATCCGCAGACCGGACGAGAGCTGCGAGAACGCGTTGTTCAAGCTGGTCTGGTTTGCGTTCAGGTTGTTGTACGCGTTGAGCGCGGCAACGTTGGTGTTAATGCGAAGACTCATTGTCTGCCTCCCAAACAGAGTCCTGGATGCCCGGGGGTGGGCTGCCGATCCATCCGTGGATCGAACAGTCTTGGTATCGGCACGGACCTGCTCGGCTTGAGGATCTTGCGAAAGTTCAGTTCGCGACCTGGCGGCGCGCGGTCACCACGGAGTGCGCCTCGCCGAGCAGGTTGGTCGCCTCGAGCCGGCTGGCCAGCGTCGAGCGGGTAGCGATCGCGGCGCAGTACGCCTCGCGGGCATTGCCGCGGCGGCGGGTAACAGGAGGCACAGGAGGTGCGGCAACGGCGGCGTCGCCGTCCTGGGCCCGCATCCCGCTGCGTAGCAGCGCGAGCGCCTCGGACCGCAGCTGGGACACGCGGGACTCGGTCACGCCGAGGTCGTCGGCGATGTCGGCCATCTTGCGCTGCTGGAAGAAGTACTCCTCGACCACGGTGCGCAGCCGGTCGGGCAGTTCGGCGATGGCGTCGCGCAGGATCCCGAGCTGCTCGCGCCGCAGCAGCAGGCCCTCGGGCCCGGCGTCGGCGTCGGGGAGCAGGTCGGCACCGTTGTTCTCGGTCAGGCCCTGGATGGACAGGACGGCCGCGCGCTGCACGTCGGCGTCGACCGCGTCCAGCTCGTGCACGCCGACCCCCATCGTCTGCGCGATCTCGGTGCGCTCAGGCGTGCGGCCGAGCACCGCGGCGAGCTCGTTGCGGACGGACTCGATCTCGCGGGCCTTGCCACGGACGGCGCGGCTGGCCCAGTCCATCGTCCGCAGCTCGTCGGTCAGACCGCCCCGGATCCGGATCGCGGCGAACCGGCCGAAGGGCACGCCGCGGGAGGCGTCATAGCTCTGCGCGCTGGTGACCAGGGCCAGCATGCCGGCCGAGATCAGGTCGTCGCGGTTGACGTGGGCCGGCACCCGGCCGAGCAGCTCGCGCACCAGGTGACCGACCAGCGGCAGGTGACTGCGCACCAGGTCGTCGATGTCCGTGGTCGAGGCGCTCACGCGCTCGGTCGCAACAGCCGTCATGGCTGGCCCTCCTCGGGGAACCGCTCAAGTTCAGACGAATACGTGTCCGAGCCGGGTCCCCCCGGACCAGCCGGTGCGAGTGCAGGTCCCTCGCGCCGAGTCGATCTTGGCTCGTGTTAGATCGACGTGAAGTAACCTCACACATGATCTAGCCAGAGCGCAAGTGGAGATTTGCTCTGACCGCAAATTCACACCCTCTAATTCAGGCATTCCGGATCATTACCGGCGAAGAAAGTCTGTCGGACCCGCAGACTCGTCCCCGTGGGGACTCATGTTTTGTCCGGTACCGGCCGATGGTGCGGTCATGCCGAAGTTCCCCAGCGGGGCCGTCATCACGGCCGACCACGCCGATGTGTTCGCCGCCGTTGCAGGCGTGCTCTGGAGCGAGCGCGAGACCCTCGACCGACTGCTGTTCAAGCTGGTCGAGGAGCAGCTCGTGCTCGCGGCCGGCTCGACCCGGTGGTTGAACCAGGCCGATCAGGAGGTCCGCAACGCGATGGAGCGGCTGCGGCTCGGCGAGGTCATCCGCGCGGCCGAGGTCTCCGCACTGGCCGAGAGCCTGAACCTGCCGCTGGAGACCACGCTCGCCGAACTGGCCACGATCGCGCCCGAGCCATGGCCGTTCGTCCTGACCGAACACCGCACCGCGCTGCGCACTCTCGTCGCCGAGATCGAGGCGGTCGCGGCGGAGAACCGGCGGCTGCTGCACGCCGGGGCCCACGCGATCCGCGAGACGCTCGACCGCCTCGGCGACGCCGTCGCGGGCTACGACGCGAACGGCGGCGCGGTGAGCTACGGCGCGAGCGGCGGGCCGTTCCTGCTCGACGAGCAGGTCTGACCTTGTCCTCGACCTTCGGTGGCATCCAGCAAGCGGCCAACTCGATCGGCACCGCCCGATACGGCCTGGACGTCGTCTCCCAGAACATCGCCAACGCGAACACGCCCGGCTACACCCGCCAGGCGTCCCAGCAGGCGACCTTGGACGGCGTCGCCGGCGTGCCGTCGCTGTATACCCGACCGGCCGGTCTCGGCGGGGTCACCGTCGTCGGGACGGCCCGGCTCACCGACCCCGTGCTGGACGCCCGCGCGCGCACCGAGCACTCCCGTGGTGCCATGGCCGACGCGAACGCCACCCAGCTCTCGACGATCGAGAACGTCTT
>JBOGDQ010000030.1:0-4366 GCA_050742975.1 Jatrophihabitantaceae bacterium | reverse complement strand
GTCCTGACCCACGACGTTGCGCAGCGCGACAACCTGCGGGTGGGACGCCACGACGGTGTGGCGGCGGTGATCGAGGCGCTGCGCGGACACCCGCTGTTCGCGCACGTCACGCTGACCCGCTCGGAGCGCTCGCCGATCGCCGCCTTGGTCACCGAGATGCTGGAGGATCTGCCGCTGTAATGAGTTCGTAGCTCGCTTGCCGTGGCTATCGTGCGAGCACGTGTCCGTACCGTTGACGGCATGACCGATGCGCTGGCCGGCTACACGATCGGCATCACCGCGGAGCGACGGCGCCAGGAGTTCGGCGCGGCGCTGGAACGGCACGGCGCCACGATCGTCTACGGCCCGGCGATCCGGATCGTGCCGCTGGCCGACGACGCCGAGCTGCGGGCGGCGACCGAGCTCTGCCTGGCCGCGCCGCTCGACTTCGCCGTCGCGACCACGGGTGTCGGCTTCCTCGGTTGGCTGGAGGCCGCCGGCACCTGGGGCGTGGGCGAGCCGCTGACCGAGAGGCTGGCCGCGGCGACGCTGCTCGCGCGCGGGCCCAAGGCACGCGGTGCGATAAGGGCATCCGGGCTGCGCGAGGCGTGGTCGCCGGATTCCGAGTCGTCGGCCGAGGTGCTCAGCCACCTGCTCGCCGAGCCCGTGCTGGCCGGCCGGCGGATCGCGATCCAGCTGCACGGCGAGCATGACCCCGACTTCGCGGCCGCGTTGCGCGCCCGGGGCGCCGAGGTGATCGAGGTGCCGGTCTACCGCTGGGTACTGCCCGCGGACGTCGGTCCGCTGCGCCACCTGCTCGACCTGACCGCGGCGGCCGCGCTCGACTGCGTCGCGTTCACCAGCGCCCCCGCTGCGACGAGCTTCCTGCGCGTGGCGGACGAGCAGGGCAACGGCGAGGCGGTGCGTGCCGCGCTGCGCGGCGAGGTCGTCGCGGCCTGTGTCGGGCCGGTCACCGCAGGCCCGCTCATCGCGGCCGGCCTGCCGGTCGTCCAGCCCGAACGCGGCCGGCTGGGTGCGCTGGTCCGCGAGATCGTCGCGCAGGTGCCGCGGCTGCGCGGCAACCGCGCCGTGAGCTAGCGGCTGGTTGTGGAACCGGCCACGGTGCGGGGCCCGGGCCGGGGCCGGGTGAGAGGCTGGCGGCTGTGCCGTCCACCGCTGACCTGATCGCGCGCGACCTCGCCGCGGTCTGGCACCCGTTCACCCAGCACGCGCAGTGGCCGTCCGACGAGCCGCTGGTGATCGATCGAGCCGAGGGCGTGCACCTGTTCGACACCGACGGACACCGTTATCTGGACGGGGTTTCCTCGCTCTGGGTGACCGTGCACGGGCACGGCGAACCGGCGATCAACGCGGCGATCCGCGCGCAGCTGAACCGGCTCGATCACTCGACGTTCCTCGGCCTGACGCACGAGCCGGGCATCGCGGTCGCCGAGGAGTTGCTGCGCGTCGCGCCGCCGTCGCTGTCGAAGGTGTTCTTCGCCGGCGACGGGTCGTCCGCAGCCGAGGCCGCGATCAAGATGGCGTACCAGGCCGCGGCCCAGCGCGGCGAGAACCGCCCGCTCTACATCCACTGCGCGCAGGGGTACCACGGTGACACGCTCGGCGCGGTCTCCCTGGGCGGGGTCGAGCTGTTCCACGCGACCTACCGTCCGCTGCTGATCGAGACACGGATGGTGTCCTCGCCCGGCGTGCTGCGGGCCGGTCAGACCCGTGCCGAGCGGGCGGTCGAGGTGCTCGGCGAGATCCGGGATGTCCTTGCACGGGAAGGCGATCGGGTGTGCGCGATCGTCGTCGAACCGATGGTGCAGGCGGCCGGCGGGATGCTGACGCACGACGCCTCGTTCCTCGCCGGCATCCGCCAGCTCTGCGACGCGAGTGGGGCGGCCATGCTCGTCGACGAGGTGGCCACCGGGATCGGCGCGACGGGCCGCTGGTTCGCGGTGGAGCACGCGGGGGTCGAGCCGGACCTGATGGTCGTCGGCAAGCGGCTCACCGGCGGCGTGCTGGCGCTGTCCGCCGTGGCCGTGCGCGAGTCCGTGTACGAGGCGTTCCTGGGTTCGCCGGCGAGCGGCCGCACTTTCTTCCACGGCCACACCTACACGGCCAATCCGCTCTCGTGCGCGGCAGCTCTGGCGAACCTGGCGTTGATGCATTCGCGCGGGACGGTCGCGCGCGCGGCCGAGGTGGGCGAGCGACTGGGTGCGGCACTGGAGTCGATCGGCAAGTACGACGGCGTCCGCGAGATCCGTCGGGTCGGGACGATGACGGGCGTCGAGGTTCGCCCGGTGGGGGAGCGCACCGGGTTCGAGGTGTGCCGGGCCGCTCGGCGTCGCGGCGTGATCGTCCGTCCGCTCGGTGACGTGGTGGTGCTGATGCCACCGCTGGGGATCTCGGACGACGAGCTGGCCGAACTCGCGGGCGTGCTCGACGAGTCGATCCGCGAGGTGGTCCGATGACGCCCGACCGCGCCCGATTGTGCAACCCTGACCGGCCTGACGACGGTGCGAGTTGCACGATCGGGCCGCTGGCCCGGGTGCGCGCCGCGCTCGATGCCCGCGAGGCGGCGGGGTTGCGGCGGGTGCTGCGGCCGCGCGCGGCGGACGACGGGGTGCTGGACCTCGCGGGCAACGACTACCTCGGCCTCGCGCGCGACCCGCAGGTCACGGCGGCAGCGGGCGAGGCGGCGCGTGTGTGGGGCGCGGGCGCGACCGGCTCGCGGCTGGTCACCGGCACGACCGGGCTGCACGCCGAGCTGGAGGCCGAGCTGGCCGCCTTCGCGTCGGCGCCCGCCGCGCTCGTCTTCTCCTCGGGCTACCTCGCCAACGTCGGCGTGCTCACGGCGCTCGGCGGTCCGGACGTCACGATCGTGTCCGACGCGGGCAACCACGCGTCGCTGATCGACGGCTGCCGGCTGTCCGGCTCGCCGGTCACCGTCGTCCCGCATCGCGACCTCGACAAGCTGGACGCGGCGCTGGCCGCCGCCGACACGGCGCACGCGCTCGTCGTCACCGATGCCGTCTTCTCGGTCGACGGCGACCTCGCGCCGCTGCCGGCGATGCACGAGATTGTCCAGCGGCACCAGGCGATTCTCGTCGTGGACGAGGCGCATTCCCTTGGCGCGGTCGGTGCGTGCGGGGCGGGTGCGGTGGCCGCTGCGGGCCTGGCGGATCAGCCGGACATCGTCCGCACGGTGACTCTGTCCAAGGCGCTCGGCGCGCAGGGCGGGGCGGTCCTCGGCGCTCGGGTCGTGACCGACCTGCTGGTCAACACGGCGCGCGCGTTCATCTTCGACACCGGGCTCGCGCCGCCGTCGGTCGGGGCGGCACTGGCCGCACTGCGCATCCTCGCCGCCGATCCGTCTCGCGCGTCGGCGGCTCGGGCGAATGCCACGCGGCTGGCGGGCATCGTGCGCGCGCTGGGGGTCGAGTCGAGGTTCCCTGACGCTGCGGTCGTGCCCGCGTTCCTGGGCGATCCGCGACGAGCCGTCGCCGCGGCCGCTGCGTGCCTGGAGGCCGGCGTGCGCGTCGGCTGCTTCCGCCCGCCGTCGGTGCCGCCGGGCCGCTCGTGCCTGCGGCTGACCGCGCGCGCCGACCTGAGCGACGCCGATCTCTCGCGCGCCGCGGACGTGCTGGCACGCGTGCTGACGTCCGTTGGGCCGGTTTGCCCCGCTGGTGACCGAATCGGGGGTCCGGATCGACCACTGGCGGGGAAAACAGGGCGGCGCGAACCCGGATGAGCGTCCTGATCGTCACGGGCACGGGTACCGACGTCGGCAAGACCGTGGTCACCGCAGCGATCGCCGCGTGCGCCAAGGGCAGCGTCACCGTCGTCAAGCCAGCACAGACGGGGGTCGCGCCCGACGAGCCCGGCGACCTGGCCGAGGTGACCAGGCTGTCCGGCCGCACCGACGTGCACGAGTTCGCGCGCTACCCCGACCCGCTCTCGCCGCATCAAGCCGCGCGGCTCAGCGGCCTGCCCGAGCTCGACTTCGCAGACACGACGCTGCGCATCGGCGACCTGGACGCCGTGCACGACCTGGTGATCGTCGAGGGAGCCGGCGGCCTGCTCGTGCCGTTCACCTCGTCCGATCGGTGGACGGTCGCCGACCTGGCGAGCTCCCTGCACGCGGAGGTGGTGCTGGTGACGGCGGCCGGGCTGGGCACGCTGAACCACACGGCCCTGACGGTCGATCGGCTGGCAGAGGACGGCATCGCGCTGGCCGGGATCGTGATCGGTAGCTGGCCTGCCGAGCCCGACCTGGTGGCGCGGTGCAACGTCGCCGACCTCGCGGCCATGGCACCGGAGGGCAGGCTGGCGGGCGCGCTGCCGGCCGGAATGAGCGCGGTGAGAGACTTCCGACGGCAGG
>JBOGDQ010000029.1:0-18885 GCA_050742975.1 Jatrophihabitantaceae bacterium | reverse complement strand
GTCGGTCCAGCTCGACAAGCTGCTCGCCGTGCTGTCCGCGCTCGGGCTGCACCTTGAGTTGCATCGCGGCGCCGACAGCGAGATCCGATGACCGCCTCGATCGAGGATCTCGAGCAGCTCCGTAACGTCGAGCAAGCCGAGGTCTACAAGGGCGGCCGGCGCGCGGCGACGCTCGGTCGGACCGACCAGGGGTCGAGTTCCGCTACCTGGACAGCTGGATCACCGACGGCGGCGCGGCAGTCGCGACCACGTTGCCTGTCACTGAGCAGCCGGTCGTGCGGGCGCCCGGCGCGGTGCCGGCCTACTTCGCTGGTCTGCTGCCCGAGGGGCGCCGGCTCGGCGCGCTGCGTCGCGCGATCAAGACCTCCGCCGACGATGAGTTCTCGCTGCTGCTCGCGGTCGGTGCCGATGCGATCGGTGATGTGCAGGTCGTCCCGGCCGGCGTGGCTCCGGCCGAGGTGCCGGCGCGGATCGCGATCGAGCAGATCGGTGACGCGAGCTTCGCCGACCTGCTCGTGGAGCTCGGCATCCGCGCCCAACGGGACGCGCTCCCCGGCGTCCAGGACAAGGTCAGCGCCGCGATGATCAACCTGCCGGTCGCGCGCGCGGGGGAGCGGCACATCCTCAAGCTCGACCCGCCCGAGTACCGCCATCTCGTGGAGAACGAGGCGTTCTTCCTCGACGCCGCACGGGCGTCCGGACTGACCGTCCCGCCGAGCGATCTCGTACTCGACCGGGACGGGCACGCCGGACTGCTTGTCCGGCGTTTCGACCGGGTGAGCGTCGATGGAGCAGTGCGGCTGCTCGCGGTCGAGGACGGCTGTCAGGCCGCTGACCGCCCGCCGGCAGACAAGTACCGGTTGAGCGCGGAGCAAACCTTCGCGGCATTGGCCGCGGTTTGCGACGCGCCGGCGCTCGCCGGTCGGGAGTTGATCGGCCAGCTCGCGTTCGCGTACCTGACCGGCAACGGCGACGCCCACGCGAAGAACTTCTCCGTTCTGCAGAGCTTGGACGGTGAGTGGCGGGTGTCTCCCGCCTACGACCTGCCCAGCTCCCAGCCGTATGGCGACACGACGATGGCGCTGTCGATCGGCGGGCGGAGCGGGGCGAGTTCGGGGCACGCGACTTCGTCGAGCTCGGAGCGGTCCTGCACGTGCCCGAGCGCGCGGTCCGACGAGTCCTGTCCGGGCTCGACGACCGGGCCGACGTGTGGATCGCCAGGCTCGACGAGCTGCCGTTCGATCGAGACAGGATCGCCAAGCTCCGCCGAGTGATCGATCGTCGCCGCCATAGGCTCACCATCGCGGTGAAATAAGTGGGGTATTCGTCGTCGTCAGCTCAGCACCGAAGGCGTGACCACCACGCTGGCAGCTGGCATGCCCTTGTCGCCATCCTTGCTGTCAGTGCAGCTGGTGGCGGGAGAGGACGATCAGGACCAGGTCCAGTCCGACGATGGCGATGATCGCGTAGAAGGACAGCTTGCTCGTCGGGCGCTGCCAGAGGGTGGCGGCGCCCCCGATGCCCGCCACTGCGCTAAACGCGAGGGCCGCCCAGCCGAGCGGGATCACCGCGCCGGGCGGTCCGAGCGCGAGCCAGCCCGTCGCGGCGATCAGCAGCATGACGATGAGGACGAGCGAGGGGCGGGCACCGATCCGGTGCGGCAGTCCGAGCACGCCGGTCGCGCGGTCACCCGCGAGGTCCGGCAGCGCGTTGGCCAGATGGGCGGCGATCCCGAACAGCGCGCCGGCGATCATCAACCACGCCGCCGGCGCGGGATGGTCGGGCAGGGCGAGCGTGGCGATTGCGGGCAGCGCGCCGAACGCGGCGGCGTAGGGCACGAACGAGAACCAGGTGGCCTTGAGCCAGAGGTTGTACGACCAGCCGCAGCCGACAGCGGCCAGGTGCAGCAGTCCGGCGCGCCAGCCGAGCGCGAGTGAGAAGGCGACGGTGACGAGCAGCGCGGCGGCGATCACACGGTCCACGGTCCGGCCGGCCAGCTCGCCGGTGGCGATGGGCTTGTCGGTGCGGTCGACGATCCGGTCGCGGGTGGCGTCGATCCGGTCGTTGGACCAGCCGATCGACAGCTGGCCGGCGAGGACGGCGACGGCGAGCACGGTGCAGGTGGCGGCGTCGTTGCCGGCGCACACCGCGAGCACGGTCGCGAAGCAGGTGACCGCCACCGTCGGCCCGGGGTGGCACGAGCGCACCAGGGCACTCGTCGTCGCCGTCGTGCTCACGCCGGACCGCGGCCCGGCAGACTGCGCATCGGTCCATCCTGGCGCATCGGATGCCGGGCGAGCGGGTAGACAGACAGGATGAGCGTGATTGCAGCCGTGCGGCCGGTCCTGCCGCCACGTCAGTACCGGCAGGAACAGCTGACCGACATGTTCCTGGACGTGCTGGGCGAACCGTCGCGCGCGGGCGTGGTGCGGCGCCTGCACAGCAGCGCCAAGGTGCGTACGAGGCACGTGGTGCTCGAGCTGGACGAGTACCGCAGGCTGTCGGACTTCGGCGCCGCGAACGACGCGTTCCTCGAGCATGCGGTCGAGTTGGGCACGTCGGCCGTACGTGGCGCGATCGAGGAGGCGGGCCTGCGGCCGGAGGACGTCGACGTCATCTTCTCCACGACGGTCACCGGGGTGGCCGCACCGTCGATCGAGGCGAGGATCGCGGGCCTCGTCGGCCTGCGCCCGGACGTCAAGCGGGTGCCGATGTTCGGGCTGGGCTGCGTGGCCGGCGCTTCCGGGATCGCGCGGCTGCACGACTACCTGTCCGGCGCACCGGACGAGGTCGGCGTGCTGCTCTCGGTCGAGCTGTGCTCGCTGACCATGCAGCGCGGGGACAGCAGCACGGCGAACCTGGTTGCGAGCGGGCTGTTCGGTGACGGCGCGAGTGCCGTGGTGGCGCTCGGCGACGCTCGGGCCGAGCGCGAAACCACCGGCCGTACCGGGCCACGCGTCCTCGGTTCGCGCAGCCACCTGTACCCGGACACGCAGCGAACCATGGGGTGGGACGTGACGGCGGGCGGACTGAAGATCGTCCTGGACGCAGAGGTCCCGGGGCTGGTGCAGCAGTACCTGGGCGAGGACGTGACCGCGTTCCTGGCCGCGCACGGGTTGCAGGTCGCGGACGTCGCGGCCTGGGTCTGTCACCCGGGCGGGCCCAAGGTCATCGAGGCGATCCAGGACATGCTGGGTCTGCCGGCCGAGGCGCTCGAGCTGACCTGGCGTTCGCTGGCCGAGGTCGGCAACCTCTCGTCCTCCTCGGTGCTGCATGTGCTGAGCGACACGATCGAGAAGCGCCCGCCCGCCGGCACGCCCGGACTGCTGATGGCGATGGGTCCGGGCTTCTGCTCCGAGCTCGTGCTGCTGCGCTGGCAGTGACGATGGCCTGGTTCACACTGCTTGTCGCGCTGGTCGCACTCGAGCGGCTCGCCGAGCTGATCGTGTCGCGCCGCAACGAGGGGTGGAGCGTCAGCCGTGGCGCCGTCCAGGTGGGTGCCGGCCACTACCCGGTCATGGTTGTGCTGCACACCGGCCTGCTCGCCGGAGCGCTGTGCGAGGCGTGGCTGGGTCATCGGACGTTCGTCCCGGCGCTCGGCTGGCCGATGCTCGCGCTCCTCGTGGCGAGCCAGGCGCTGCGGTGGTGGTGCATCGCCACTCTGGGCCGGCAGTGGAACACGCGGGTGCTCGTTGTCCCCGGACTGCCCCGGATCACCCGCGGGCCCTACCGACTGCTGCCGCATCCGAACTACCTCGCCGTCGTGATCGAAGGGGCCGCGCTGCCGCTGGTGCACACCGCCTGGATCACCGCGATCGCGTTCTCGGTCCTCAACGCGGTGCTGCTGAGCGTGCGGATCGGCGTCGAGAATCGCGCGCTGGGTTCGCTGTCGACGGACCGTCCGCCCGCCGCCGTCACATGATCGACCTGCTCGTCGCCGGCGGTGGACCGGCCGGCCTCGTCACTGCACTGCACGCGGCAAGGGCAGGCCTGCGGACGGCGGTGATCGAGCCGCGCACGGCGCCGATCGACAAGGCGTGCGGCGAGGGGCTGATGCCGCACGCGGTGGCCGCGCTTCGCGATCTCGACCTGTGTCCGGACGGCGTGCAGCTGCGCGGCATCCGCTATCTGCAGGACGGCGACCAGGCCATGGCCCCGTTCCGACACGGCGCCGGTCTGGGCGTGCGACGCACCGAACTGCACCGGGTGCTGCACGAGGCCGCGATCGCAGCGGGCGTGCAGGTTCTGGCCGACCGCGTCGGCGAACTGCGCTGGCATGGCGACAGCGTCACCGCGGCGGGCATCCGCGCGCGCTACCTCGTCGCGGCCGACGGCCTGCACTCGGGCCTGCGCCGCCGGCTGGGCTACCCGGCACCACCCTCGTCGGTCCCACGCCGGTGGGGGATTCGCGCGCACTACCGGGTCCGTCCATGGAGCGACCTGGTCGAGGTGTACTGGACGCCGCGCGGCGAGGCCTACGTGACTCCGGTGGCGGACGACTGCGTCGGTGTCGCGATCCTGGGCACGGAACGGTCCGCCTTCGCCGAGCGGATAAGCGGTTTTCCCGAGCTGGCCGCGCGCCTGGGCCACGCCGACGCGGGTCGGGTGCGGGCGGCCGGCCCGTTGCGCCAGGACGTGCGCCGGCGGGTCCACGGTCGCGTCCTGCTCGTCGGCGATGCGGCGGGCTACCTCGACGCGCTGACCGGCGAGGGGCTGGCGCTCGCGTTCGACTGCGCGCAGGCGCTCGTGCGGCGGGTCGTCGAGGATCGTCCGGCCCGCTACGAGCATGACTACCTCACCCTGAGTCGCCGCTACCGGATGATCACCTCCTCGCTGCTGTGGGCCGCGCGCCACCCGCCGCTGCGACGTCGCATCGTTCCCGCCGCCGCCCACGCGCCATGGCTGTTCCGGACCGCAGTCGCGCAACTGGCCCGCTGACCACGTCCGACCGCCTGCGGCCGTATCGTCGTGCGCCGTGAGCGATGCATCCGACGGCAGCGTCCCTTCCCACGTCGCGGTTCCCTCGGACGGCACGTTCTCGATCGGCAAGGACGCCTGGCTGGCACGGATGGGGAATCTGCGCAACGTGGTGCGCCAGGAGCTGATCGCGCGACAGCTGGCAGCCCACCTGCCGCCGCCACCCGCGCGGGTTCTCGACGTCGGGGCCGGACAGGGCACCCAAGCCATCCGCCTCGCCGCCCGCGGTTACCGCGTCACGGCCGTCGAGCCCGATGCCCAGATGCGTGAGCTGTTCACCGCGGCGGCCGGCCGGCAGCCGGACGACGTGCAGGCCCGGATCGATCTTCGCGCCGGACACATCGGCGAACTCGCGGCGGCCGTCGGTGCTGCCGGCACGGGCGCGGCGTATGACCTCGTGCAGTGCCATGGCGTGCTGATGTACCTGCCGTCGTCGGCGGCGGCGATAGCGGAACTGGCGAGCTTCGTCGCGCCCGGCGGTCTGCTCGCGATCGCGGCGCGCAGCGCGGCGTTCCTGCCGTGGCGCGCGCTGCTGCGCGGTGATTGGCAGGGTGCGCAGGACGCGTTCGACGAGCTTGACCTGGCTGCGGCGCAAGCACGCGATGCGCGCTACGTGAACGAGATCGGATCGCCGGCGAGAGCGGACACGATCGATGGACTGATCACGCTCTGCCAGGCCGCGGGACTGCACTGCGAAAGCTGGTACGGCGTGCGTGTGGCGAGCGACGATGAGGACCTCGCCGCGCCGGTGCCCGCGGACGAGGCCGAGCTGGCCAGAATCCTGCAGATCGAGGAGCGCCTGGGCCGCACGGATCCCTACCGCCAGCTGGGCGCGCTGTTCCACCTCATCGCGCGCCGCCCGCGCCTCGGGGACGCGATAGCCGTCTGAGTCGGACGACCCGGCCGCGCGTCGCGGGTCGAGTCGGCTGATGCGTGCCGGGCCGGTATCTCGCCGCCGGCGATAGCCCTCCTGCGGTGCGAGGGGGGAGTGCGGACTCCGCCGCATGCCCGAACCTCGTGACCGAGGAGGGTCAGATGGCTACTGCGAGAAAGAGAAGCCGGGACAGCGAGCGCCCGCTCACCGTGGACGAGCGGGCCAAGGCGGGTCGCATCGCCGCGACGGGGGAGATGCCGGGCGAGGTGGCCGAGTCGCTGGCCACGCAGCGACTGCACCTGTCCGGTGTCGACCGCGCGCCGCACTTCGGCAAGGCGGACGAGCGCGCGAGCGGCACGTGGGAGTTCGCGCTGCCGCCCGGGGCTCAGCTCGGGCGTGCGGGCCTGAGCGGTGAACGCCTGTCCCGTAAGGAGAATCTGGCGGGAGAGGCCGCGACACCGGCGATGCGTCCGGAGTGGAGCGAGCAGACCTTCCAGCCGTACGCGGCGAGCCCGTCCTTCCGGCACACTCCGATGACGCGTCGCGACGGCACGCAGATCGAGCCGTACTACGGGGTGTACGGCGCCGATGACCGCAGCGTGTACTACCCGAACAGCTACCCGTGGCGGTGCATCGGACGCATCTTCACCTGGACGAACTGGGCGGGCGGCGGCAGCTGGGACTGGTGGGGTTCCGGCGCGCTGGTCGGCCCGCGCCACGTCCTGACCGCCGGGCACGTGTGCCCCTGGGGATCGGGCAGCTGGGCGATGAAGTTCGTCCCGTCGTACTGGGACGGCGCACCGGTGGCCGGGTCCGGCGCGGTGTCCTACGCGTCGGACTACCGTGGTTGGGACACGAACGACACGGTTGCCGCGAACGACTACTCGATCCTGCGGCTGTACGACCCGATCGGCAGCTGGCTCGGCTGGATGGGCACCAAGACCTACGACTCCGGCTGGAACGGCGGCGACTACTGGACGCTGGCCGGCTACCCCGCGGCGATCGCGGGCGGCGAGCGGCCCTCGGACCAGTCCGGCATCCCGGTACTCGACACCGACGGCGGCGATGACAACTCGATCGAGATCGAGCACCACGGTGACGCGACCGGCGGCGATTCGGGCGGTCCGTTCTTCGGCTTCTGGAACGACGGCCCGTACGCGGTCGGCGTGACCAGCGGCGGTGAGCGGATCAGCGGCACACCGTTCGGCTGGTGGGACGAGGACAACAACATCGAGGCCGGTGGCGGCGGGATGGTCGACCTCGTCCGTTGGGGCCTTTCCAACTGGCCCTGATCCGATCAGTCCTCCGTCTTGCGCTGCTCGGTCCCGGGGGTGCCGTCGTCGCGGACCCACGACACGACCAGTTCGTCGCGGGCTCCGAACCTGACCAGGTGCCGGCCCACCACGTCCTCGAGCCGCGCCACGTTGTCCGGATCGCCGGCGACCCGCAGCAGGAGTGCGCCGTCGGAGGAGTTCAGCTCGGCGCGACCGGCATCGAAGGTGATCCATCCGGTGCCGGTCTCGTCGGACCATTCGCCGGCGCTGCGCCGACTCAGGTGCGCGATGAGTTGCTTGCCGTAGCGGTTCGGCCGGTCGGTGGGCACCTCGGCCGTGCTGGTTGCCGACGCTCGATCGGTCATCGCGAAGGTCCTTTCGCTGCGCGCTCGACATTCGCCGGCGAGCGAGGTCGTCCTACGTGCACAACGTACGGCGTCACGATCGCGGAACCGCCCTGACCTGCGCGGCACGTCTCAGCCCTGCACGTCTCAGCCCTGCACGTCTCAGCCCCGCACGTCTCAGCCCCGCACGATGAGGGTGCCGTGCATGTTGGGGTGGTACGTGCACCCGAACTGGTAGCTGCCCGGCTTGCTCGGCGCGGTGAACGATCCGGTCCCGCCGTTGCCGTTGATGTTGCCCGTGTCGAACAGGTGCGTCTTCTTGTCGGTGAGGGTGTGGGCGACGGAGTCCTTGTTGGTGACCGTCACCTTCTGCCCCGGCTTGACGGTCATCGTCCCGGAGAAGGCGAAGCCGCTGATGACGATCCCGGCGGCCGGCGCCGCAGTCGTCCCCGAGCTGGCCGGGGCGACGATCGCGGACGTGCTCGAAGACGAGTTGGTCGACGTGATGGGCGCGGACGGCTTGGACGACGAGCTGCACGAGGCGAGCAGTACTGCGCATGCGGCGGCCGCGGCTGCGAGCGGGTAACGATTCATACCTTCAGCTACGTGCTCGGGGCGACGGCGGTTCACCATCGCGACTGCGAGCAGTGCGACCAGCGGCGCGGTACCCACGTCGGTCACCGTGCCGGTGCTGAGCCCACCGAAGCCCTGACCGAACATCCAGAAGCACGCAGTGAGCACGGCCCCGCCGATGAGCGCGAGGCCGCGGGTGTGCGCGCGCAGGACGCCGAGCCCGATCGCGAGGTGGACGGCGACCACACCTGCAGCGACGAGCGTCGCAGCAAGCGGCGCCAGCGCGTCGAGCCACTTCGCCACGGCGAGCGTCGGACCGCTCGCCCAGGACGGCGCCATCATCCATCCCATCGCCGCCTGCGCGCCGAGCCCGCGGGCACCCCGCTGCGCCGGTAGCACCGCAAGCACCGCCCCCAGCAGCCAGATCAGCGACCAGGCCACGGTGAGCAGCCGCGCCGGCATCGGCCCTTCCACGCCGAGCCCGGCTCGCCGGGGCCACGCAGCGACGGTGAGCACGACGTACAGAGCGGCCGCACCCGGCGCGCCGGTGGTGAGTGCGGCATGGCCGGTGAGGACTGCGCCCATGCCCTCGCCGAGACACCACACGCCCAGGCCCCAACCGATCGACGCGGTGCAGGCCAGGCGCGCGACGCGACCGCTCCGCGCGAACAGCATGCCTGCGCCGATGGTCAGTTCGGCCAGCGCGAACGCCCAGTTCGCGGCGACCGCGTTCGCGGCGGCGAACCGCTCGATCGCCCCGATCGCGTCGCCGAGTGGCGCCGGCTGCGAGAGCGCCGAGCTGCCGAGCACGTCATGGGCGAAGCCCGGCGTGAACATGAACGGCTGCAGCTGCAGCAGCCCCGCGACGATCCACAGGGTGCCGACCGCGGCCCGCAGCCGGCGGCGCGCCGACCAGCGTCCGAACCGGCCGGACGTCGTTGCTGTCTGGACCCAACCAGTCGCTCGCGTACTCACTCCCTCGACCACGGGACCGGTGCGGCCGCGGTTCACGCTGCTCGCCGGCATCCTGCCGCCCGACACGTGCGGCGGGTGGGCTCCCGCGCACAGCTGCGGCCCCTCCGGAGATGGCCGATGTGTGGTCGGGCCGTGCGGCGATCTTGGTGCACTTCGGCGGGCGCAGCAACGTACTCGCACCAAGATCGAC
This sequence comes from Jatrophihabitantaceae bacterium, assembly GCA_050742975.1. Classification (GTDB taxonomy): domain Bacteria; phylum Actinomycetota; class Actinomycetes; order Mycobacteriales; family Jatrophihabitantaceae; genus JBDTGE01. The sequence goes on along the minus strand of JBOGDQ010000029.1, from coordinate 9,678 downwards.
GCTCGAGTGCGAGCACAAGCACATCAACGCATTCAGGCGAACGCCATCGGACAAAGTCCTTGATCAGCTGCGGGTTGCGGCTGCCCGCCGACGCAACCCGCAGCTGATCTTTGGCGTGCGCCGATTGCGTCCGCGAACCACAGCCGCAGCGGCCGCGCGGGCGCTGCCGGATCCTGGCCGATCGTGCCGGTCATAGCCGAATTGCGTACGTCGGATTCACGGCGGGTCAAGGTCGATGACGACACTCGACCGGCACCGTCACGCTGCCCAGGACGGCGCACGTCGCGACGGTCATGCTGCGGCGCTCGGTGGGCTGACCCGGCGGCGGGCATCTGGCAACGCGGTGAGCCGGGCGTGCGAGCGTGTGACCGTGGCCGTTAGACCGGAGGACATGGCCCCGTTCCGATCTGTTCCTGCTGTGCGCGAGCCGGTCCGAGGCGTGCTGCGTGCGGTAGATGCGCGGCTGCGCGCCGACTTCCGCCGTGCGGTCGTCTACCTCGCACTCGCGATCGCCGCGTTCGCGACCGGCCGCAGCCTTGCCGCGATCCAGCACGCCCCGCTGCACACCCGGCTGATCGGCTACGGCGCCGGCATCGCGTTCGTGCTGTTCGGTGTGCTGTCCACCCGCAACGCCGCCGAGGAGGTCGCCAGGGTGTCGCACGCGCGCGCCGGGGCCGCCGCCGCGACCCCGCTGCGGGTGGTCGTCCTGCTCGTCGGCTACCTCACGGTGCTGCTCGCCGCACTCGACCTGTTCGCCGTCCCGGTCGGGCACCTGCTGCTCGGCGGCGCGGTCACCGGCATCATCCTCGGCATCGCGGCCCAGCAGGCACTGGGCAACGTGTTCGCGGGATTCGTGCTGCTGATCGCCCGTCCGTACGTCCCCGGCCAGCAGGTGCGCGTCGTATCCGGCGCGCTCGGTGGCCGCCTGGACGGCACGGTCAGCTCGGTCGGCCTGCTGTACACGACCCTGCGCACCGACGACGGCCCGCTCAACCTGCCGAACAGCGCCCTGCTGGCCGCAGGCATCGGCCCGGCCCGTGCCGCCGAGCCGGCCGTCAACGGCGAACGAGCCGGCTGACCCGTTCAGCTGCGGGGCTTGGCGACGGTGAGCAGGATCGCCGAGGCCTCGATCGCGTGCAGGCTGTGCGAGGCCGGTGGCACGACGAGCAGATCGCCGGCGCGGCCCTCCCAGCTCGTCTCGTCGGCGACGAGGCGGACGCGGCCGGTGAGCACGTGCACCGTCGCCTCGCCCGGGTTGTCGTGCTCGCTGAGGCTGTGCCCCTCGGCCAGCGCGACGACGGTCTGCCGCAGCAGGTGCTCGTGGCCGCCAAAGACGGTGGTCGCGCTGCGGCCGCTGGATGCGGCGCCGGCCCGATCGAGGTGCTCTCGGGCCAGCGCGGTCAGTGAGAATTTCTCCATGGGGTCAGCATCCACCACGCCGGCCGGTCAGCGCCCGTGCACCGCGAGCTGCCGGCATTAGGCACGCGGCCGGGACGGGTGACTCGCCAGTAACCGTCGGGGCACGGCAGGCTCTAGGGGTGCCGCGTCACATCGGGGTCGCAGAGGGGTTCACCGTGTTCAAGCGCATCGCAGTTGTCAACCGTGGCGAGGCCGCCATGCGGCTGATCCACGCCGTCCGCGATCTCAACGCGCTCCGCGATCTCGACCGCGACCCCAACGTGCACGGTGGCGAGCCGATCCGGACGATCGCGCTCTACACCGAGGCCGAGCGCAGTGCGATGTTCGTCCGCGAGGCCGACCTTTCGCACCCGCTCGGGCCGGCTTCGGCGCGCCCGTACCTCGACTACGACGTGCTGGAGCAGGCGCTGCTGGCCACCCGTGCGGACGCGGTGTGGGTCGGTTGGGGCTTCGTCGCCGAGGACCCGTCCTTCGCCGAACTGTGCGCGCGCATCGGCGTGAGCTTCATCGGTCCCAGCCCGGAAGCGATGCGCAAGCTCGGCGACAAGATCGGCTCGAAGCTGATCGCCGAGCAGGTCGGCGTGCCGGTCGCGCCGTGGAGCCGCGGCCCGGTCGACACCCTCGACGCCGCGAAGGACGCCGCGCAGCAGGTCGGCTACCCGCTGATGCTCAAGGCGACGGCGGGCGGCGGCGGCCGGGGGATCAGGGTGATCACGTCCGAGGCCGAGCTGACCGAGTCCTACCAGCGCACCCGCGACGAGGCCGGGCGCGCGTTCGGCAGCGACGTGGTGTTCCTCGAACGCCTGGTCACCGGTGCGCGGCACGTGGAGGTGCAGATCATCGCCGACGCGCACGGGACCGCGTGGGCACTCGGGGTGCGCGACTGCTCGGTGCAGCGGCGCAACCAGAAGGTGATCGAGGAGTCGGCCTCCCCGCTGCTGTCGGCGCAGCAGGTCGACGAGCTCAAGGTGTCGGCCGAGCGGCTCGCGCAGGCCGTCGGCTACTGCGGCGCGGGGACCGTGGAGTTCCTGTACCACCCGGCGGACAAGACGTTCGCCTTCCTGGAGGTGAACACCCGGCTGCAGGTCGAGCACCCGATCACCGAGCTCACCACCGGAACCGACCTGGTGCGAGCGCAGCTGGACGTCGCGGCCGGCGGTGCGCTCGGTGGTGAGCGTCCGGACGAGACCGGTCACGCCGTCGAGGCCCGGCTCAACGCCGAGGACGCCGACCGCGACTTCGCGCCGTCGCCCGGCCGCATCGAACTGCTCGAACTCCCGTCCGGGCCCGGGATCCGCGTCGACACCGGCGTCAGCGAGGGCGACACCATCCCCGCCGACTTCGACTCGATGATCGCCAAGATCATCGCCCACGGCCGCACGCGGGACGAGGCGCTGGCCCGGCTGCGGCGCGCGGTCGGCGAGACCGCCGTGATCATCGAGGGCGGCGCCACCAACAAGAGCTTCCTGCTCGACCTGCTCGACCAGCCCGAGGTGATCGACGCGAGTGCGGACACCGGCTGGATCGACCGGGTCCGGGCCGAGGGGCGGCTCGTCGCCGACCGGCACTCGGGCATCGCCCTGGTCGCCGCCGGCATCGAGGCGTACGAGGACGACGAGCGGATCGAGGTCACCCGCCTGTTGGAGACCGCACGCGGGGGCCGCCCGCACGTGCAGCACCAGGTGGGTCGCCCGGTCGACCTCAAGCTGCGCGGGCAGGCGTACCGGGTCGCCGTCTCGCAGATCGGCCCGCAGCGGTTCCGCGTGGCCGTGACCAGCGACGGGCAGCCACACGTCGTCGATGCGGAGATCGAGCGGCTGGGCGAGCACCACCTGCGGCTCACCGCGTCCGGGCGCGCGTTTCGGGTGATGACGGCGACGCACGGGCCGACGCACTTCGTCGAGGTCAACGGGGTGGCGCACCGGATCAGCCGGGACGAGGGCGGCGTCCTGCGCGCGCCCGCACCGGCCCTGGTGGTGGCGACGCCCGTTGCCGTAGGCGCGGAGGTTGCGGCCGGTTCGCCGGTCATCGTGCTCGAGTCGATGAAGATGGAGACCCGGCTCAACGCGCCGTTCGCAGCGACCGTTCGCGAGCTGCACGTGTCCACCGGCAGCCAGGTCGAGACGGGCGCCCCGCTGCTCCGACTCGAACCGATCGCCGCTAGTGCCGCCGGTGCCGCCGACGCCACGGACGGCCGCGACGCGGTCGACCTCGACCTACCCGCAGCGGGCGAGGACGGCGGGGACGCGCTGGCGCGCGGGGTGGCCGACCTGCGCGCGGTGCTGCTCGGTTTCGACATCGACCCCGCCGACGACGGCCGCACCCTGGCCCACTACCTGGGCGTCCGCGACGTTGCCGCGGCCGACGGCGCCGACGTGATCTCGGCCGAGATCGACCTGCTCAGGATGTTCGCCGACTTCGCCGACCTCAGCCGCAACCGCCCCGCCGACGAGGAGCTGCGCACCGAGCTGCGCGTCCACAGTCCGATGGAGCACTTCCACAGCTACCTGCAGAGCCTGGACGTCGAGCGCAGCGAGCTGCCGGACATCTTCCGCAGCAAGCTCGAACGCGTGCTCGGGCACTACGGCGTCGTCGGCCTGGATCGCACGCCGGAGCTGGAGGAGGCGGTATTCCGGATCTTCCTCGCCCAGCAGCGATCGGCGCCGGACACCCGCCTGGTCTCCTCGATCCTGCAGCGCTGGCACACCGAGCCGGCACCGGACACCGACGCAGACCTGCAGGCGCGCGATGTGCTCGACCGCCTCGTCCTCGCGACCCAGCTGCGGTTCCCTGCCGTCGGCGATCTGGCCCGCAGCGTCCGCTTCCGCTGGTTCGACCAGCCGCTCGTGGCGCGCGAGCGCGCGGCCGTGCTCGCCGGCGTTCGCAGCGAGGTCGAGGCGCTCGCGGCCGACCCGGGCGCGGTCGACCGGGCCGAGCGGCTGGATGCGCTGGCCGCGATACCCGAGCCGATCGTCCGCTTCCTGGCCGAGCGGCTGGAGGACGGCGTGCCCGCCGACGAGCCGTTGCTGGAGGTGCTGATCCGGCGGCACTATCGCGAGTACGCGCTGGAGGACCTGCGCGCTCCGCACGTCAACGGGCGCCCGTTCGCGGTGGCCGGCTATGTCCTGGACGCCCGGCCGACCCACCTGGTCTCGACGGTCGGGACGTTCGCCGAACTGGGACGCGCGAGCGGGCTCGGCGACGCGGTGGCCGAGCAGTTGGCCGCGCGCGCGCCGGAGCGGGAGGCCGTCGTCGACCTCTACCTGTCGTGGCCCGACGCGCCGGAGGACGCGGGCGAGTGCGCGGCCGGGCTGGTCGCCGCGCTGCAGCCCGTCCCATTCACCCACGACGTGCGGCGGCTGGCGGTCGGCATCTGCCCGGGGGCCGGCCGCCCGGTCAACTACTTCACCTTCCGGCCGCACGGTGCCGGGTTGGTCGAGGACCAGCTGGTCCGCGGCCTGCACCCGATGGTCGGGCGGCGGCTGGACCTGTGGCGGCTGCGCGACTTCGACATCGCCCGCATCGATGCACCCGAGGACGTGCTGCTGTACCACTGCATCGCGAAGGACAACGCCGCGGACCAGCGGCTCGTCGCGCTGGCCCAGGTGCGCGAGCTCGCCGTCGTCCGTGACGAGGACGACCGGGTCAGCTCCCTGCCGCAGGTCGAGCGGGTGATCGCGCACTGCGTCGAGGGGATCCGTCGTGCGCGGACGCGGTTGGGCACCCGGTCCGTGCCGCTGGACATGAACCACGTGTGGGTGCACATCTGGCCGATCATCGACGCGCAGCTCGACCAGCTCACCGCGCTGCAGCACGGGATCGCGCCGCTGACGGCGGGCGCCGGCATCGACGAGGTGCTCGCGCAGGCACTCGTCGCCGCGCCCGACGGCGCGGTGTTCCCGGTCGCCGCCCGGTTCTTCTACCAGCCAGGAACGGGCGTGCAGTTCGCCGTGGGCCAGCCGCCGACCGACCGGCTCAAGCCGCTGGACGACTACGCGCAGAAGGCGTTGCGGGCGCGCCGCCGGGGGACCGTCTACCCGTACGAGCTGCACGCGATGGTCGCCGGTCCGGGCGGCAGCGTGGTCGAGCACGATCTGGACGACGCTGGCCGGCTCGTCCCGGTGGACCGGCCGCCGGGCCTGAACAAGGCCGGCATCGTGGTGGGCGTGGCCATGACCCCGACCGAGCTGCACCCGGCCGGTGTCACGCGGGTCCTACTCAGCGGCGACCCGACCCGGGCGCTGGGCGCGGTGGCCGAGGCCGAGTGTTCGCGGATCATCGCGGCGCTCGACCTCGCCGAGCGGCTCGGCGTCCCGGTCGAGTGGTACGCACTCTCGGCCGGTGCGCGCATCTCGATGCAGTCCGGCACCGAGAACATGGACTGGGTGGCCCGCGGGCTCAAGCGGATCATCGAGTTCACCCAGGCGGGCGGCGAGATCAACATCGTCGTCGCAGGCATCAACGTCGGCGCGCAGCCGTACTGGAACGCCGAGGCCACGATGCTCATGCACACCAAGGGCGTGCTCGTGATGACGCCGGACAGCGCGATGGTGCTGACCGGCAAGCAGTCCCTCGACTTCTCCGGCGGCGTCTCGGCGGAGGACAACTTCGGCATCGGCGGCTACGACCGGGTGATGGGACCCAACGGTCAGGCCCAGTACTGGGCGCCCGACCTGAAGGGCGCCCGCGACCTGCTCATGGCGCATTACGCGCACACCTACATCGCACCGGGTGAGCAGGCGCCGCGCCGCGCGGAGACCGCCGACCCGGCAGACCGGGACGTCACCACCGCCGCGCACGAGCTCGCCGACAGCGACTTCCGGACCGTCGGTGACATCTTCTCCGCGGCCACGAACCCCGACCGCAAGAAGGCGTTCGACATCCGGACGCTGATGCGTGCCCTGGCCGACCAGGACCACCCGACCCTGGAACGCTGGGTCGGGATGGCCGACGCGGACACGGCAGTCGTGTTCGACGCGCACCTCGGCGGCCGGCCCATCTGCCTGCTCGGTATCGAGTCACGCGCCGTGCCGCGGCGCGGCTTCCCGCCCACCGACGGGCCCGATACGTACACCGCCGGGACGCTGTTCCCGCGCTCGTCGAAGAAGGCGGCGCGCGCGATCAACGCCGCAAGCGGCAACCGCCCGCTGGTCGTGCTCGCGAACCTCTCCGGGTTCGACGGCTCACCCGACTCGATGCGCAACCTGCAGCTGGAGTACGGCGCCGAGATCGGCCGGGCGATCGTCAACTTCGACGGGCCGATCGTCTTCTGCGTGATCTCCCGCTACCACGGCGGCGCCTTCGTCGTCTTCTCCAAGGCGCTCAACCCGCGGATGACGGTGCTCGCGGTCGAGGGCTCGTTCGCCTCCGTGATCGGCGGGGCACCGGCTGCGGCGGTGGTCTTCTCCGGCGACGTGGACGCCCGGACGTCCGCCGACGCGCGGGTACGCGACCTGCAGGCCCGGCTGCAGGCGGCGACCGAGGCCGAGCGCGCGCCGATCGCGGCCGAGCTGGCCGAGGTGCGATCCGCGGTGCGGGCCGAGAAGCTGGGCGAGGTGGCCGCCGAGTTCGACGCCGTGCACAACATCCACCGAGCGGTCGAGGTCGGATCGGTGGACGCGGTGATCAACGCCGGCGAGCTACGGCCGCAGCTCATCGCGACCCTGGACCGGGAGTGCATTGACGGATAGGTGTGACCGGGCTAACTTATCTGCGAAGTGAAAACTTGATTCCGCATCGCGAAAGTACCGCGAGTGGAGCGCAGACCCTGCCAGGAGGCACTCGATGTCACTTCGTCCACCCGACTCCGCCCCGCAGGCGCGCGGCGCACGCACGGTCCACCCCGTCGACGAGGTGCTCCGACCGCACAAGTTGGCCCTGTTCGGTCTGCAGCACCTGTTCATCATGTACGCGGGAGCCGTCGCCGTCCCGCTGATCGTCGGCCCCGCGATCGGGCTCAAGTCGCGCGACATCGCGATCCTGGTCAGCGCGGACCTGCTGGTCTCGGGCATCGCGACCGTCATCCAGTCGGCGGGCATCTCGCGGATCCTCGGTGTCCGGCTGCCGGTCGTCGCCGGCGCGACGTTCACCGTGCTGAATCCGATGATCATCATCGCCAGCCAGTACGGCGGTCGGGACGGGCTGCCCTACGTGTACGGCGCGATGCTGGTCTCCGGCATCTTCGGCCTGGTCATCGCCAAGCCGTTCGCGCTGGTCGTGCGGTTCTTCCCGCCACTGGTCGCGGGCACGGTCATCTGCATCATCGGCCTGTCCCTCGCCGGCGCGGACATCACGCTGATCGCGGGGAGCGCGGCCGCCGGTGACAAGTACGTCGGCAGCATCGGCCGCATCGCGCTGGCCGGCCTGGTCATCCTGTCCATCCTGGTCATCAGCCGGGTCTTCCGCGGCTTCGTCAGCCAGATCGCGGTCCTGCTCAGCCTGATCGTCGGCACGATCGTCGCCTCGTTCATGCACCTGGTGAGCTTCTCGAACGTCAGCGACGTCGGCTGGTTCGGAGCGCCACACATCTTCCACTTCGGGCACCCCAAGTTCGCGGGCGCGGCGATCATCACGATGTGCATCGTCATGCTGGTGACCTATACCGAGTCGACCGCGGACATGCTGGCGGTGGCCGAGATGGTCGACAAGGAGCTCACGCCGAACGACCTGGCCCGGGGACTCGCGACCGACGGCCTGTCCGCCGTGCTGGCCAGCTTCACCAACTCGTTCCCGGACACGGCGTTCGCCGAGAACGTCGGGCTGGTCGGCCTGACCAAGATCCGTAGCCGCTGGGTGGTCACCACATGTGGCGGATTCCTGATCATCCTGGGCCTGATCCCGAAGGTCGGCCAGGTCATCGCCGATCTGCCCGGTCCGGTCATCGGTGGCGGCGCGACGGTGATGTTCGCGATGGTGACCGCCGTCGGCATCCAGACGCTGCACAAGGTGAACTTCGACGGCAATCACAACCTGCTGATCGTGGCCGCCTCGCTGTCGGTCGGACTGCTGCCGGCGTTCAGCCCGAACTTCTACGCCAAGTTCCCGAAGGACTTCCAGGTGATCTTCGGTTCGAGCATCACCTCGACGGTTATCGTGGTCTTCATCCTGAACCTGGTGTTCAACCACTGGACGCGCCGGGGACCGGGCGAGAGCGCCGTGACCGCAGCCCTGCGTGAAGGCGCAGTCGCGGTCGACGTTCCCGGGGGCGGTGTGCGGCCGAGGGCCGGTGACGAGGCGGGGGTGCAATGACGCTGGACTTCCTGTCCGCGAGCTCGTGGCAGCAGGCCCTGGTGGCCAAGGCCGAGCGGCCGGAGGCGGTGCCGATCGCGGGCGGGACCGATCTCATGGTCGAGCTGAACTTCGACCGCCGGCGGCCCGCTGCGATGCTCGACCTGAACGGGGTGGGCGAGCTGGCCGAGTGGGAGCGGGTGAACGGCAGCGTCCGCATCGGCGCGGGCGTGCCGTTCACGCGGATCATCAACGAGGTGGGACCGCTGGTGCCCGGCCTGGCCATCGCGGCGCGCACCGTCGGCTCGCCGCAGATCCGCAACCGCGGCACGCTCGGTGGTCAGCTCGGGACGGCGTCCCCGGCCGGTGACGCGCTGCCGCCGCTGGTCAGCGTCGACGCGACGGTCGAGATCGCGTCCACACGAGGAGAACGCACCGTCCCGATAAGGGAGTTCTTCACCGGCCCGAAGCGGAACGTGCTCGCGGCCGACGAGCTGGTGCGCGCGGTCCGGGTGCCGGTCGCCGACGGGCCGCAGCAGTTCGCGAAGGTCGGCACGCGCAACGCCATGGTGATCTCGGTCTGCGGGTTCGCGCTGTCGCTGCATCCGGAGCGTGAGCTCGTCGGCACCTGCATCGGCTCAGCCGGGCCGACCGTGCTGCGCGCGCCCGCGGCCGAGGCGTATCTCGAGGGTGAGCTGGTCGAGCGCGAGCTGTGGACCTCTCGTGGCGCGCTCGACGACTCGGTGATCGCCCGGTTCGGCGAGCTGGCCTCGCAGGCGGCCCGGCCGATCGACGACGTGCGCGGAACGGCGAACTACCGCCGGCACGCAGTTGGCGTCATGGCGCGCCGCACGCTGGGCTGGGCATGGGACGAGTACCGGGGAGTGAATCGATGAGGGTCAGTGTCGAGGTCAACGGCACGGTGCAGCACGCCGACGACGTGTGGCCGGGGGAGAGCCTGCTGTACGTCCTGCGCGAGCGGCTCGGCCTGCCGGGCACGAAGAATGCCTGCGAGCAGGGCGAGTGCGGCTC
>JBOGDQ010000028.1:0-4879 GCA_050742975.1 Jatrophihabitantaceae bacterium | reverse complement strand
TCCGTGCCGGGTTCGAACCGGCGTCCTCCGGGCTGAGAACCAGGCGTCCTGAACCGCGTGACAGCGGCCACGGAAGACTGCCCGGAGGCGGCCACGTAACTGCCCGGTGGCGGACATGAAAACTGCCCGCTGACGGTCATGGGATCTGCCTGACACTTTGTCGTCTGCCTTGCCGCGTTACGCGGTTGGGGCCCCTTCCTCGGGTGTGGTTGGCGGTGCTGATGCGCCGTCACCCGAGGAAGGGACACCGTGAAGTCTGCCGAGGAGATCATGAGAATGTTGGAAGCTTTCGACCTGACCGGGTCGTTGCGTGATGCTGGCGAGTTGGCTGGCTGTTCGCATCACACGGTCGCCAAGCATGTTGCTGCCCGGGATGCGGGCATGTTGACCGATCAGGCCGCGGCGCGGCCGATGTTGATCGATGAGTTCCTGCCGAAGCTGGAGGAGTGGATGGAGCACTCCAAGGGCAAGATCCGCGCCGACGTGGCGCACGAGAAGCTGCTGGCGTTGGGGTATCAGGGATCAGAGCGCACCACCCTGCGGGCGGTCGCGACGGTCCGGGCGGCGTACCGGTCCGGCCGGGTGCGGGTGCATCGGCCGTGGGTGACCGAGCCGGGTCTGTTCTCCAGGGGTCAGCCTGCGATCTGATGCTCTGGTTTGGGAGTTTCCCCTTTGCCCGTAAGCTGATTCTTGAATCTTAGCGTGCGCGACAGGTGTGGTGCAAGAGCGACATGCAGCGTGTTTATCGGTGTCGTGCTGGAGTGTTGAGTTGGGCCATGAGTTCGCGGTTGGCGGCGCGTGCGGCGGCGAGGTCCTGGTCGCGTTCGTCGAGTTGCAGGCGCAGGTCGACGGCCTGCTGTTCGAGGTGGTTGATCTTCTGGTTGAGGACGTCGAGGTCGACGGGGGCGGCGAGTCCGGATTCGTGCCAGGCCTGCTGTCCGAGTGTTTGTGACAGTCGTGTCTCCAGTTGCCGGATACGGCTGGTCAGGCGCAGTGCGCGTTCGCCGGCGGCGAGCAGGTCCGCGTGCAGCGACGCGCGGGTGACGGCTGTCCCGGGTCCGGCGGCTGGTGGTGGGGTCGCTTCCAGGGCATGGATCTGGGCGAGCAGGTCGCGGTGGCGGTAGAGGAAGCTGCGGTCAACGCCGGCGGTACGGGCGATGGCCGAGGCGCTGATCTCGGTGCCGTCCGCGCTGGCGCGTTCCAGCGCGGCGCTGACGCGCTGGCGCCGGCGTGCGGAGTCGGCTTGCCGGCCTTGCATCATCGCGGTGGCGCGCTGGTTCTGCTTGACGGTGTGAGCGTTGCCGGTCATGCGGTGGCCTCCGGATGGGTGTCGGGTGTGCTGGCGCGGGTGGTGGGCATGGCGAGGGTGACGGCCCGGTGCTGGCGCATCACGGCGACCGCCTCATCGATGACAGCGCGTTGGGTGTCGCTGGCCTGGTCGAGGTCGCCGTTGATGCGGGCGATGAGGCGCCGGATGCGGGTGATCTCTTCCTGGCTGGGGGTCGCGTCGGCGCGGGCCCACTCGTCGACGCCGTCGACGGCAGCGGCCAGGCGTTCACGGGTCCGGAGCAGGTCGTCGAGGTAGACACTCAGGTCGGGCAGGTAGGACACGTCGGTGCGGAAGTGGTCGCAGCCGGCGCAGCGGAACCGGACCGGGCAGGCACCGCCGCCGGCGGCCACGTTGGACGGCTCGGTGCAGCGCCCGTAGGGGACGGCGACCTCGCCGATGGCGTAGCGGGCGTGTTCGGAGTCCAGCAGCGCCTGCGCGTCGCGCCAGACCCGGTTGCCGTGCCGGTCGAAACTCATCGCGGTCACCGTGTCCACGGCGGCACGGCGGCGGTCTTCACCGACCCGGTAGTAGCCGCGGGTGACGTTCAGGTTCCGGTGATCAAGTAGCTCGGCGAGGACGTCTATTCCGACACCGGCATCGGCGTGGCGTTGGGCGTAACAGTGCCTATAGGCGTACGGGACGATCTTGGTTGTGTCGAACTCGGTGCCGTCCCGGCTACGCAGTGGCCCCAGTTCGTCGACCCATCTGCGGTTCCGGTCACCGAGCATGGCGATGGTGATTGGTTTGCGTCCGTCGGGGTTGCGCCGTGGTGAGGGCAGCAGTTTCAGTTCGCCGGCGGGCGTGTCGGGGAACCGTTCCCGCGTGCGGGCCTGCTGGGCGGTGATCATTGCGGCGGTCGCCTCGTTGATCGGCAGACGGCGGGCGAGCCGGTCTGCTTTGGCGTTGTTATAGACCAACACGGGCCCACCGTCCTTGTCGCGTTGCAGGCAGTCCAGCGGCAGGTTGAGGATGTCTTCGGGTCGACGGCCGGTGTCGATGCCGATTCCGATCGCCGTTCGGACCTCGGCCGGGTGCAGGCTGTCCAGGTTGGCGCACAGCACGGCCATGATCTCCGGCGGCAGGTCGCGGCCCGGCTCACCGCGCTGCGCTTCGGCGGGTATGTCGCCGCGTCCGAGCGCGACGTCGCCGGGCAGTCCGGCGGCGGCCTGGCCGGGTCGGGTCAGGCCCAGGGCGCGGATCCCGGACAGGACGGCCCGAGCGCCGCGGCAGATGACGTTGCGGTGGTAACGGCTGATCACACCGGTCGATTCGAGGTAGGCCAGCCGGTTGAGGAACGCTTCGACATCGGGCCGACCCAGCCGCTCCGGTGCCAGCCCGTGATCGTCGCGTAGACGCAGGCTTTCGGACAGGCGAGCGACGGCGTTGACCTTGATCCGCACGTTGCTGGCTCCGGCGCCGCGGTGGCGGGGCAGTTGTTCACCGGCCCACACCTTGGCCGCATCGGCCAGCCACGGCTGGCTGATGCCGGTGAACGACAGGCGCCCGCGGTGACCGAACAGGGCCAGGTCCCAGTCATCGCCGGCCCGTTCCTCGCCAGGATCGGTCAGCGCCCGGCGGACATGACAGGCCAGCGCGGTCAGCAACTGCCGGGCCGGCTTGCCCGCCACGCACTGGGCCGGACACGCTGCGATCGTCGGCGCCTGCTCGCGGCGCAACGTGTTGCAGACCGTCCGCAGGCTCACGTCAAGGATCTTCGCTCCGCCGCGGACACGCTGCTGCACGCCGTACAGCACTTCGACCACCACCAACGGCGGCAGGGCCCGCAGACTGATCTCACCGCCCTGGGAGACCGCGGGCTGGGTCAGCTGCCAGTGCCGCTGATCGGCATCAGGATCGGTGGTGATCATCGTGCGCCACCGCACGTAGTGAGTGGAGCAGTAGCCATGTTCGGATTCGGCGCGACGGCTGCACGCGGCGACCGCGCACGGTCCGAGCGCGGGCAGCGGGCGCAGCCGTGGATCGGTGAGGAACTGCTGCAGCGCGACACCCGGTTTGCGCCGCAGCCGACGCTGATGCGGCGTGCACAACGTCGAGCGTGGTGTCGGTGACATCCGCTGACAGTCGGGAACGGCGCAGCCGGCCGGTCGAGGAGTCGGCAACGGCGGCAGCTGGGCCGAGGCGGCGATCTGCCCTTCGCTGATGCCCTGCTCACGCAACCGGGTGAAACAGTGCCAGCACACCCCGCCGGTCCCGCCGTGAACGGTCGTCGCGCAGCCGTCCACCCGGCACAACGTCCGGCCCAGCAGCCTATGGGCGGCCGGCAGCGACAGCACCCGCGCTACCGGATCCCAGCCAGCCTCGGCCAGGAACCCGGCCTCCAGCAACCCGGCCAGGCGCGCGGCCGGACCGCTCAACACCACCCCGGCCAGCACGTGCTCGAACCCGACTGCGTCGATGACCGGAACCGCGGACAGCGGCACCGTGACCGCAGTAGAGGTTGTGCTGTTCACCGGGTCACCTCGGCCTGACCGCACGGGCTGGGCACCAGGTCCACCGCGGCCCGCAGCCGGGCCGGGTCCGGATGCAGATACGGCTGCGAGGAAGTCACCGAGGCGTGTCCGAGCAGGTCGGCGACCACGTCCAGGCCACAGCCGGCATCAGCGGCGTTACTGCCGAAGGCGTGCCGGAGTTGATGCGGCCGCACAGCCGGCGCCAGCCCGGCGCGGCGCGAGGCGGCGGCGAGCAGTTCCCCGATCGCGTCCGGGCGCATCGGGGCACCGAGCGGCTCGCGGAACAGGTTCACCATCACGAAGTCACCGTCGGCAGCCTGCAGCACCCTCATCCGCTCGAACGCATACGTGTCGAAGCCCTGCACGGTGAGGAAATCCAGCGGCACCACACGCTGTCGACGCGACTTTGCCCACGCCCCGTTGGGATTGTCACGGCGCTGCACATGCAGATGCGCGCGGGCGACCGGACAACCCAGGGCGGCAGAGTCGGTGAGCAGGTGCACGTCGCTACGGCGCAGCCCACACACCTCGCCGCGGCGTAGCCCGGCGCGGGCCATCAGCAGCACGATCAGCCGATCCCGCGCCGAACGGCATGCGTGCAGCACCGCGACGATATCGACGTCACTGGCCCGATCGACCGGACGTTCAGGCTCGTGCATCCGGTGCCGGGCCCGCATCCGCCACGACATCCGCCCGTCGCTGTCGCGGGCCACCTCGGGCAGGTCCCGATCCTCGGCCACCTCATATAACAGCGGCAGCAGATGCCCGCCCGCCTGCCCGGCGGCGACCGCATGCACCACCATCGCCCGCACCGCGGCCAACACCCCGTTGACCCGACCGGCGCCGCGCGCCGGAACTGCGCCCGGCCCAGCCAGCACCACCCCCGTGCTCGCCTCGGCACCCGAGGCGGCCGGGCCGGCGTAGCTCAGCCACGTCATGAACAACGCCATCTGCTCGGCCCCGGCCTGCCAGTCGCGTCCCGTGCGCGCACACCAGCGCAGAAACAGCGCGATCGAGTTCGCGTAACTCTTCGTCGTCGACTCCGCGCCGTCGCGGCCGAACCGCACCTGCCGCAAGA
>JBOGDQ010000027.1:0-10420 GCA_050742975.1 Jatrophihabitantaceae bacterium | reverse complement strand
GCCACACGGTGCGCACCATCGCGGCCAGCATGGTCGCCGACTTCTCGCCCTCGATCGCCAGGACATCGGCGGCGTTGCGGCGCTTACCGGTATCCAGCACGTCGAAGGTGCCCTCGCCGACCTCGGTTAACACCGTCATCTCGACCGGCCGGTCCGCGTCGATGATCGCGGCCAGGCGGTGCTGACCGTCCACCAGGACACCGTGGACGTCGAGGGCGATCCCCTGATGGGTGACCATCCACTCGCCGCGGCCCATCGCCTCGGCGAAAGCCCGCACCGTCGCCTTGGACAGCGGTCGGTTCGTGGTGTTCGCGGCCAGCATCTCCGCCGCCTTGGCCGGGCTGATCATCTGCACTCGACTCCGCACGAAAACCGCTCCTTCTCGTCATCGTGACCTGTGTCGTCGTTTGTGACGTGGTCTGTATAGCAGGGTCGCGACTTGGCGGCGAACGCTCGGGACGTGCGTCAGGATGCCGCTCGACTCGCTCGCTCAACCGGCGAGAGCAGCCGATACCCACAGGCCGGTGACCCGAGCCGGCCACGGACGCCGTCGAACCACCATCGAACCAATCCCGACGACGCGGCCGAGTCGGCGAGCCTCGACGGAGGTCTCCTGACGGCGCGGCCCCGTTGGAAGGCAGGGTGGACAGACAGGCTGGACAGCAACATCGCCGCCATCGGGGTCGCGGCGGACACCAGCAACCAAGCCGGAGCCGCCGACCCGAACGCCCACCCGTTGATCCGCAGCACGATCCTGGCGCGGGACGCGCTGAGCGATCCCCTGCGGGGCGGCTTCCTATGCGGAATGCTCTCGTCGTGGCCGAACGTCGTGCGCGTGAACTCAAGGCGACCTATGGGGCCGCCGGTGTCGCTGTAGAGCTTGGGCACATGGTTCCCCCGGACGTCCAGGAGGTGTACGCCTCGAAGGGTCTCTCGCCTTCGCAGCACATTTGGCGTCGTATGACGTACCCGCGGCTGACGGATCTTCGCCTCTGCCTGCTTGAGCAGCGCGTTCGGTGCAGACCGGGTGATCGAGATGCCGCCGGACGGCCTCACGCGAACCAGACGCCCTGATCACGGGCCTCGCTGGCGTGGATCGACGCCATCGGAAACGATCGGACGACCGTGCTCATCCCATAAGGCCTGTGAACTGCTACCCGGCATGCGGTCGTTGACATCGGCCATCTCGGGTCGCAACTCGCGTCACGGTGCTGAGCCCAGATGTGACGAGTCCCTTCTGCGCCAGCATGATCCGTTGGCCGCAGGCAGAATGATCGGCATGTCTCGACGCCCGACCTGGCAGCCACCACCAGGTTGGCCGAAGCCGCCGCAAGGATGGGCGCCGACACCCGCGTGGCGACCCGATCCGAGTTGGCCCGCCCGGCCGGCGGGCTGGCTGGCACTGGTGACGCTCACCCAGGGCGTCGCTTGGCGTCCGCGTCGTAAGGGTTGCCGGCGCTGTCGTAGTGCCACGGTGGTGGGCAGTAGCCGCTCCAACGAAATGGCCGGATGTTCCGCAAGCGGAACGCCTGCAGACGCGGTCCGGCGTGCAGGACCAATCCGCCAGTCGATCAACGTCAACCCGCGGTTCGTCTTGTGGGAGGGCGCTCGATCCCACCGGGCAGTCTCCAACGGATACGGTGTCGATCAGTTGGACGCGAGCCACTGGCCGAGTTGCTGGGCCACAGCTGCGATGTTCCGCAGGGGTGGGGCAACGCGTTGCGGTCCTGTCCACGGGCGGACGCTCAGGTCGGAGGACGCTGAGGCCGCGTTGAGCCAGGTCACGACGAGCGTGTCTGTGTCATCGTCGAGGACGACATCCCTAACCGCTGCGCGCGGAAGTTCCAGGACCTGATCCGCGCCGAAGGCACGGTGTGTCAGCGCTACGAGGCGTAATGGGGTCAGACGCAGGACCACGGGCCGCAACAGGCGCCCGGGCGCATGGAGGCGCGCCACACCGTTGAGCACGACCGGCTCGCCGACGGTCAACGGAACCGTCGCCTCCAACTCGGCCGCCGCGCCGCGGAAGCTGTACCGCGCCTTCAGCTGGCGGCCGAACTCGTCCGCGGCTGTCACGAAGGCAACATAGCGGCACGGCAATCCGCAACCACCCCTCCGGCGACCGGTTGCCGAACCCCATCAGCATCATCGGCCGGTGCCCAGGTTCGTCCGTGTTGCGCTGATCGCTGCTGGCGCGGTGCTCGGCGTGCTCATCGCGGCAGTGGTGATCATGGCGGCCATCAATGGCCGAACCGTCGATCCGACTGACCCGATCAATTATCCGCATTGTGCGAGGGCCAGCACGGGACAGGCGTGTCAATCGCCGTAGAGCGCTGGTGCGGTCTCGTCATCGGCGCCAGACGGATCATTTGCGGTGGTCGGCAGCCTGGATCGGCGATCCGTTGTGCTATGTGCGCGCGGTTCCTCCAGTGACAACCGCAACGCCAGCCGCGGTCTGGTCTTGCGTGGACGCACGCCACCGGACTGCGCCAGCCAGTAATGCCCAGCCGTGCGAGAGACGCCCGCGGCGGCGGCCGCCTGCCGCAACGTCGCCCCCCTGGCCCGCGCAGTGCACACGTGCCGCCGACAGGCTGGCGACCGGCACGGCGCGGCGGTCCGTTCTTGGCCGGCTATAACGAGACCGACACCGGCGCTACTCGTCACGCCCGAGGGGCCGGAAGCGCCGTGGTCTTCGGGCAACGCACGCGTTCGTCGTGATGGCTGTCATAGCCTCCTTCTGCGGACAGGCAGTGCGAATATGGTCGAGCTTGTCTAGCGGGCAGGCCCCAAGGCGTGCCTTCAAGTGAGGACTCATGCAACGAACGATGTTCAGCGGGAAGATCCATCGCGCAACCGTCACTCACGCCGATCTCCACTACGTGGGTTCGATAACAATTGATGCTGAGCTGCTCGCTGCGGCCGACGTCTTTCCAGGCGAGCAGGTGTCGATCGTGGATGTCACCAACGGCGCCCGGCTGGAGACGTACGTCATCGAGGGCGAACGTGGCAGCGGGGTAATCGGGATCAACGGCGCGGCCGCGCATCTGATCGCGGTCGGCGACACCGTCATCATCATCGCCTATCGGACGATGTCGGACGGCGAGGCCCGGGAATTCACGCCCCGCGTGGTGCATGTCAACTCGGTAAACAAGATCATCGAAATCGGGCGCGACCCGGCGTACGCAGTAGCGCCCGGCGTGCACGCACCGCCGTTCGCGCTCCGGCGCTGACGCGAACCTGGCGAACAATCCGACAATCTCACCATGCGGGAGCGGAAGGCCGGCAATTAGCTACAGAACTGTTGAGCTCGTGCCAGCGCTCACAAGCCGGTTCACCCGGCCGAAGTCGCGATAATGTTTCGCGACCGGCAGAAGTAGCTCCCTGAACAGTCCCACGAGGGCATCCGCCATCGGCACGGCTGGGTGTGCACAAGGCCGCATGAGATCGGGGCCGGCCGAAGCGGTGCATACTCGGCCGAGGAGGCCCCCGATGGTCCACGGCTTGCAGAGGATGCACATCGTCCCGCGGCTCTCGCTCGCCGGCGCGGCATGCGCCGGATTCGTCGGTGGCATCGTGGGATTGGTTATCGGACTTCGGGTTTACGCGCCCACCGCGTGGTTCGCAGTTTTTGAGCTGGCGGTTCCGGCAGCGTTCGTTGGCGCCTTCCTCGGCATGGTGGCCGGT
This sequence comes from Jatrophihabitantaceae bacterium, assembly GCA_050742975.1. Classification (GTDB taxonomy): domain Bacteria; phylum Actinomycetota; class Actinomycetes; order Mycobacteriales; family Jatrophihabitantaceae; genus JBDTGE01. The sequence goes on along the minus strand of JBOGDQ010000027.1, from coordinate 6,736 downwards.
CTGCTCGTCCTCAGCGTCCGACGGCTGGGCTCTCGCTGACGGATCGTTCGCAGGCACGTGGACGAGCTTGCTCACTGCCCGGATCTGCGACACGGTCGTCGCCGGGAGGCGTCTCCTGAGTGGGGCAGCGCTGCCGGCGTTCGCGGCGGTAGCTCAGGACGCACCAGACGCTCGTCACGAGACCGACGAACGCGCGCTGAGCGCAACCGGTGTGCCTCAGACTGGTGGCCGTCCCGCCTTGGCCGGGACCTTCTTGACAACTACCCACCGATGCCTGCCGAGCTGACGGGCACGTTCGAAGCCGAGCGCCTCGTATGTCGAGAGCGCCCCGTTGTAGGGGAACCCGGCGGGAACGGCGCCGGCAGGCTCTGGATAGCCCTCGACCGTACCGCCGCCGTGGCCGCCGATCAGATCGAGCGCGCCGGCAATGGCGGCAGCCGCGACTCCTTTTCGTCGGTACCCCTTGCCCACATAGCAACAGCCGATGCGCCATTCGGGCAACTCGCCCACGCGGGACTTCTCGTAGGAGGCACGATTCTTGATTCGGGGTAGCTCGTCGGGCGAGCCGAACTGTGCCCAACCCAAGCAATCATCTCCGTCGAAAACCAGGGCAGCGTGCGCAGCGCCGGCCCGCACCCGCGCCAGCTTGTTTGCGCGGTTGCCCTCAGCGGTGCCGGACCCCGCGTTGGAGTGGAAACCCATGCACCAGCAGCCGCCGAAGATGCTGCCGTTGGCCTCGACCAGGGCGGCGAACGCGTCCCAGGTCGACGTGTCCAGTGCTCGAATCGTATAACCGGAGCCAGCCATGACGTCCACGCTATCCAGGCTGCCGCACACTGACGCTACAACGCCCGACTCACGCTCAGGAACCGATCCGCGTAGCAGTTGGGGATCCGCTTGCGCGCGCCAGTTGCGGCCATCGACGAGGAGCGCCAACGTGAAGGTTCACGTCGGTCGCTCGACGTGGACAGCGATGGAAGTTCTGCATGAGTATGCAGTCGCCTACGATTCGCACCGCACTCTCGAAGCATTCGATCACGCCGCTGCCCGTGCCCGCACGGGCCCGAGCTGGTGCGACGTTCAAGGCGTCAGCGCACCCCGTAGACATCGCCGCGGAGTCGTACCGAGAGGACGTAGATCGTCTTGCTGGCGGCATCGATCCGGTACACGACGCGGTAGGTGCCCAGATGAGCAGATCGGCAGCCTTCGTACGGTGCGGCAAGCTCTCCGCCGAGTCGATACGGGTTCCTCGGCAACCGGTCGGTGATGAAGGTGTACGCCGCCCACGCAACAGCCTCGGGAAGCTCGCGTTCCAGAGCCCGATGAGCCGGACCGGATAGCTCGACGCTCCAGCCCTCGCTCACGCGGTGGCGGGACGCCGCGCCACCATCGCAGCGCGCAGGTCGTCGGCGTTCGTCGTATCGCCGGCCGCAATGTCGGCCTCGGCCTCACGGATGTCCTCAACCGCGCGTGGGTCGGACAAGATTGCGATCGTCTCTCGCAGCGCGGTCAGTTCGGCGTACGAGACCAGGACGGCCGCCGGCTCACCGTTGCGGGTGATGTCAACGTGGTCCTGCGTACTCTCCACCATGGCGACGAGCTCGGACAGCCGAGCCTTCACATCCGTTACCGTCATTGTCTGCGACATAGTCCGAATTCTAGTCCGATACGGCTGGCACTGCCACCCTGCACGCTCGTCTGCCGAGTGGCGTGCTCGCGCACGCTCAAGCCGCAGATGGTGCGCGCTAGCCGATCTGCGCGGTGTCAGTCGAGCTGGTGCGGTTCGGCGTCCCCAATTCACCGCGGGTGCGCCAGCCCAGATCGCCTTGTTCATCCGGGACGGCTGTACCCGCGGCGGCCCACCCGCCTGCTTCGGATAGTCGGGCGGGTACGGGGGCATCGCCCAGGCCATGGTCCTGCTCGTCCCACTCGGCCCACTCCAGCAATGGCCCGATCGACCACACCGCGGCGTCGATACCGGCGTGGACATCGCCCAGCGCGGCGAACCGCGCGGGCATCGTCGCGATCGTGAAATCGGCCATCTCGACGTCGGGCAGTTCGGCCCAGGACCTCGGCGGTTGCAACGGCGTCAGCCGCAACGCGGACAAGGTCGACCGCCTTGTCGTCGCACTCGCGATCGACTACCTCAAACGGGAGAACGTCCGTCCACGCCGAGCGGGTGCCGAGCGCGCTGTGCAGGCCGGCGACCTTGAGGGTCTGCAGGCACGTAAGGCGGGTCTGCGCACCGCATGGAGCAGCGGCCAGATCAACGACGAGGACTTCTACGCCACGCTCGCCGAGCTCAACGCACGCATCGACTCGGCGCGCGCCGCGGCCGCCGAAGGCGAGAACATTCGACAACTCCCCTCGCGCGAGACCCAGATCGCCGAGTTGGAGTCGACCGACGTCTCGAACGAACGCAAGCGGCTGATCCTGTCGGAGATCATCGAGCGCATCACGATCAAGCCATCGTCACGGCCCGCATTTCAACCCCGACGACATCGACATCGTCTGGCGCCAAGCGCGTAGCCGGGAATCGGAGACGTAACCCCTGTGTTACGCTGCTGTTGAGGTTCGGAGGAGGTTGGGTATGTCGAAGCGCAGCGTGTTCTGGGACGACCACGAAGCCGCGATGGTCGATCCCGAGTACCGGCGTCACTTCATTCTGGAGTCGCGGCGAATCGCCGTCATCGACACTGTAGTGAACGAGCTGGACGAGCTGCGTGAGCAGCAGGGCCTTTCGAAGTCCGACCTCGCGCGTGCCATCGAGCGCCAACCGGCCGCAGTTCGACGGTTGCTGACCGCCCGACAGGTCAATCCGTCGCTGGGCATGATCACCGACCTCGCGGCCGCGCTTGGCTATGAGGTCGTGCTGCGCCCTATGAGCGTGGGAGATCGAGAGTCAGTCACCGAGCCGCTTCGGGAACTGGCCGAGGTCCGCTGACCATCAGACGAGCGAACGCTTCGAACGCTTGAGGTATTCGTCCCGTAGTGCGCTCACCCGGTCGTAGACCTTCTGCGGTAGCTCGGTCCGGAACGGCTTGGATGCGCCGTCGATGATCACCAGCAGCGGGCCCTGCCCTTGCGCCTTGGTATCGAGCAGGCAAAACAGCCGGTAGTGGGTGCGATTGCCGGCGCCTGCGACCTTATGCGGGGGCGCCTTCGCGACGGCGATGACCACCGCGCGGATTCGAGCAGCGATCGCCGACGGCACGCTCGCGAGGAACTGCTGTCCGGGCGCGACCTGGGTGGCATCGTCGTCGCGGTGCCGACGGAAGTACGCAATCTCGTACGGGTCGTCCGGCTTCGGAGCGACCGCGTCGTGTCCTGCCTGCTTCTTCTTTGCCACGACGCCAACGCTATCCAACCAGTGCGACGGGTTCGACGAACGAAGCGAGCGTCATCGGCGGCCGCGACCTGCCGGGTCAGGTACGTATACCCGTCCCCGGCAGACAGCTTGTGCAGACCCATCACGCACCGACCGTGACACGCCCCTATGCCACGTGATCATGTCCATTCACGGTCCGATACCTACACTGGACTCGTCGCCGAGAACAAGGAAGGACGGATCATGTCGTCACCGGCAGTCGACGCCGCCGCCGGGCTGCGTGCCCTCCTCGCAGGACGCCGTCCGCAAATCGACGATGTGCTCCGCCGCTACAGCGCCACCACCCCCCGCCTGTTCGGCTCCGTCGCCCGCGGCGACGCCGTCGACGGCAGCGACATCGACCTGCTAGTCGACCTCGACCGCGACGCGGGAAACGCACTGATGCGGGTGGCCGGAATCTCCGAGGAGCTGAGCATTTTGCTCGGCGTGCGGGTCGACGTCGTCACCGAAGCGCTTCTGCGAGACGGCGTCTCCGCTTCCGTCCGGCGTGACCTCGTTCCACTGTGAGCCGCCACGTCCGCGAGCGGTTCGCCGACATCATCGCCGCTATCGAGCGGTGTCGGCGGTACAGAGAACACCTCGACGACCAGGACGAGTCGATCGTCGCGATGGCCTACGACGCGATCCTGCGCAACCTAGCGGTCATCGGCGAAGCCGTCCGCTCGCTGCCGGACGAGGTCAAGTCTGCGGAGCCGAACACGCCGTGGATGAGCATCGCCGGCTTAAGGAACATCGTCATCCATGAGTACTTCCGCGTCGACGGCTCCCTGATCGAAGAGATCGTCCGCGACGAACTTGAACCCCTCGCCAACGCTATCGCCGAACTCATCGCGACCGCTGACGACGAGCCTGACGATCGGTCGGACTGACTCGCCGGCGCCTCGCAAGTCCAGAGCCTGGCGTAGTCGCGGCTCGAAATGCACCAGGTGTGTCGAGGCAGAGGGCGGGTGTGCAGGAGGCGAAGGCGCGGGTGCGGCTCAGGCCGGCTGGGTTTTCGGTGCGCGCCGGGTCGGAGCCTGCATGCGAGAACCATCCGGGGCTCACGCGTCTGCGGTTCGGATGCGTTTGTCTCCCAAAGCTCCGTCGAGCTCGGCGGGACGCCGACTCCCGCGCTGTGTCAGGGCAGGGAACGATGGCTGCCGCATCAGGTCGCGAGGCCCGGGCATCGACGGGGTCGTCGCGCCCTGGCCGCGGTCCGGTCAATTGCAGTCGACTGATCAGCGTTCCGACCAGGGACCCCAGGCCCAACCCGATGGTGTGCGAGGCAATCGGTGCTGCCGCCTGACAACAGCACGTCGCGTAGGACTACGCAACCGACACACTAAGGATCTTCATGCTGACCAACTCACGGAAGAGCTCGATGCCCTTGTCGCTGAGCTTGTCCTTCTCGAACTCGATGTAGCCGACACTGCTGAAATTTGACGGCAGCTCGATGCCCTTCTCCTTGAACACGACAATCCGCTCGCCGTAAAGCACCGAAGCGGCCCCAAGTTCGTGCGACACGTTCTCGCTCGGGCGCCAAATGCTGTTTCTGTCCGCATCGAAGTACTCCTTGTCCGCAGTGAACACGAGGATCGCAGCGCCGCAGTCCCGCATGGTCTCGGCGACCTTCTGAGGGATCGGCCGAGCACGGTTTGGCTCATCGACGGCTTCCTTATGCGGGATGCCGTATTCGTTGAGAATCTTGATCAGCTGCTCCATCGGCTTCTTGTTGCCGCCGTGTCCCACGAAGATCGCGTTCTTCGTGGGCAGTTGAGTCGCCGGAGGCAGAGGCGGTTGCTGAGCAGGAGTGAGCGGGGTGTTCGAGGGGCTCTGGTCCGTGTCATCGACGTCATCGAGGTCATCGACCGCAACCTCGTCTGAAGAGTTGGCCGAAGAGGCCGTCATCGCCGCGAGCGGGCCACCGACGTCGATGTAATCCTTGTCCTTGATCGTCTTGAGGAACCCTACGTAGCGAGCATTCTCGAGTAGGAGGTCGTAAACGTCGCCGGTTCGATCCGTCGGAACCGCGAAGGTCGCCAACACGTTCTGCGCAATGTTCTTCGGGGGCAGCGGGGAACCGTCGTACTTGTTGTAGAACTGGCTGGCGACTGTCGGCTTCAACGCGGCCTCACGCAAGGCGCGAACATCGTCGTTGACTTCGGTCGGCGTGACGACCCGCTTGCCGAGCGTGGACAAGCTGATTTCCGTCGCGTTAGGTCCACCGTCGGTCAGGCCGTATCCGACAGCGGCCCCACACAGCACTCGGAACGGTCCCGAGGTTGGCGACATGTCCAACGCTGAACCTACGTCCAGAGGGCGTGTCGGGTGTGACGCGTAGTTGTCCGCGATCGCCGCCGGTACCCGTCGCGCCTTTTCCAGGCTGATCGACGGCACGTCGGCCTGGCTGATGCGGGACTTCTTGGCGGCGGTGGGTGTCTGGGTCGAGGCGTCTTCGGCCATGCTTTCGGCTGTACACGATATTCGTGACATACAGCGTGTGCATCGTATTCATCCGGGCCATGCAGGGTTGGCCGGGCCAATGTTCGAGATCGTCACGCTCGACTTGACGCTCGCGACTTTGAGGTCTTCGCCAACCCGCGTCCACATCGAAGGCCTGCCGGTCCCCCCATTGGCGGGGCGTCCGCGTCTGCTGGTACGCGACTTCCTGCGCGATTGTTGATCTCGTTCAGTCCGCAGCCAGTCCGCAAAATATTCGGGACAGGCTGGTTGCAACCGTCGCCATCAAGCGCATCTAGCCCAGCAAATACCGGGATTTCTGCGCCGAGCCGCGCGGCCCCAAGAGGCCATCTAAGTTCCGCTTCTACGTGAGGCCGAAGAAGCGGTCGAAGAAGGCAGCGAGCTTGTCGAGGACGGTCTGCTTGTTGAGTGCGTGTGCGTTGCCGGCCGAGAAGCGTGAGGCGGGCGGCAGGATCTTGGTGATCGCCGTGCCGGTTGACGGGATCACGCCGTCGCGGAAGGCGTTGTCGACGAAGGCCCGAGTCTCGGCAGGCTTGAGGTTCTCCTCGGCGATGATCTGGTCCAGCTCCTCGACCCGTTTGGCCTGGACGTAGGCGCGCCAGCTCTCGTCGACGTCTGCGTCGACGGTGAGGGAGTCGACGAACTTCTCGATGAGGTCCTTCTTGTTCCGCAGCGTGGGGCTGGAGTCGATCGCACGGCTGATCGCGGCGCGGATCTCCTGGTCCTGGCCTGGGCCGTGCTCGGTCAGGTGCTTCTGGACGAGCAGCAGGATGTAGTCGACGTTGACCTCGACCTGCTTGATCAATTCGATCTCGAAGATCACGTCATCGTTGATGGACTCCCGCTCGACCTCGGTAACCCGGCGGAACTCGGCGTACAGGTTCAGGT
>JBOGDQ010000026.1:0-6774 GCA_050742975.1 Jatrophihabitantaceae bacterium | reverse complement strand
GCGTGCGGTCATGGCTTCGCTGGTCGAGTCGCTGCGCCGGCACCCCGCGTCGGCGCACCTCGCCGGCCCGCGCGTGCTGCAGTGCCCGCCCGGCCAGGAGCTCGCCGAGCAGACGCTGGCCCTGCTGCGTGCCGCCGGCTTCTCGGTGACCCGGGCCACCGACATCGCCCGCACCGCGATGCAGACCGCGATCATGCTCGTGACCGAGCAGGCCGGTGCCGAGCCGGGCGTGCCGGCCGAGCAGCGCGACGCGGTCCGCGCGGCCAAGCACGCCGCGATCGCCGGGCTGCCGCGCGAGCGCTTCCCCAACCTGGTCGCGTGCGCCGACGCGCTCACCGACTGCGAGGACGAGGACGCCTACTACGACTTCGGCACCGATCTGTTCGTGGCCGGGGTCGACCGCCTGCACGCCTCGGTCAAGCGGCACAATCGCAAAGCATGACCAGCTTCGGCAACCTCCTCGCCCCACCCACCCGGCTCCCGGAGGACCCGGCCGTCGCGCGCCTGGACGCGGGCGAGGATCCGGCCGCCGTGGCCGCTGACCACCCGACGTCCTGCGCCGCGTGGGCGACGCTGGCCGAGGCGGCGCTGTCCGGCGGGCGAACCGTGGAGGGCTACGCCTACGCGCGCACCGGCTACCACCGCGGCCTGGATGCGCTGCGGCGCGCGGGCTGGAAGGGCACCGGCCCGGTGCCGTGGTCACACCGTCCCAACCGCGGCTTCCTGCGCGCCCTGCACGCGCTGGGCCAGGCCGCCGCCGCGATCAACGAGAGGGACGAGGCCGCGCGCTGCGTCCAGTTCCTCGCCGACAGCGACCCCGAGGCGATCACCGCGCTCGGCTGACCCGTCAGCCGGTCAGCCAGGCCCGCAGCGCTGCGGCGTCGGCGCGCACCGCAACCAGGTCGGCCCGCTGGGCGACCTCGCGTTCGGCGTCGTCGACGAGCAGGTCGAGCTGCCGACCGATGGCCGCGTGCCGCGCCGGCAGGTCGGTGGCGTGCGCGGTGCTGCTGAGCAGCCCGATCAGCTCGTGGGCCACCGTCGGTTCCTTCGCGCCGAACCGGCGGATCTGCGCGCAGCTCAGGTCGAGGTAGTCCTCGAAGCTGTGCGCCGGGATCGTCACCGTCGTCGCGGCTGCGGTCGACCGGACGGCCGTCCCGTGCTCGCGCCGCGCGATCGACGCCATGATCACGGCGACGTGATCGATCGCCTGGACGGCGGTGTACGGGTCGTTGACCGCGGGCGAGAGTGCCTTGGACGCGATGTCGACCAGCTGCCGGATGCCGAAGGCCGCGTCCTGCTCCAGCGTCCGCTCGAAGCCCAGCCGCACCGCGTGCTGCGCTGTCTCGACCAGGTGGTGGACGTCGACCGGCGCGGAGTCGGAGCGCCAGGCCCACGCGAGCGGCGTCCCGGACACGACGTGCTCGCCGACCCGGTACGCGATCGCGACGTTGACGTCGAGCCGGCCCGCCGCCTCGACCAGCGCCTCCGGATGGATCGTCTGCACGTAGCCCGAACGGGCGGCCCGGACCGGCACGGCCGACGCAGGCACGGTGGGCGGCGGTCCCTCGCACGGTGCTGCGGGGACGTCCCGGATCACCTGCTGGGTTCCGTTCTCGACGCGGCGCATGATCTCGTCGACCTGCATCGAATGGGCAACGTGGTGCACCTCGAAGACGAGCGCGAACAGGCTCAGGAACAGCAGCAGGATCGCGCCGCTGACCGCCAGCCGCGGGAAGTTCTCGGTGCGGTTCCCGCCGGAGACGCCCACGGTGTAGAGGCCCGCCGTGCTGTAGGCGAACGTCGCCACGAACGCGCTGAGCACGAGCTGGTTCGGCCGGTCGCGCAGGAAGTTGCGCAGCAGCCGCGGCGAGTACTGCGTGGACGACAACTGCAGGGCCACTACGGTGAGGCCCAGCATCAGCGCGATGACCGTGATCATGGTGCCGGCGATGCCGACGAGCAGGGTGCGCGCGTCGTCGGACGTCCCCTGGAAGACAAGCCGGTGCAGCGCTGAGTGCGCCGGCACGTCCACACGCGACAGGACGGAGCCGAGCGCGAGCGCGAGGACGACGGACACGCCGGGCAGCACCCACAGCGCTCCCCGGGCGTACTCGCGCATGGCCTCCAGCCGGCTTTCCATCCGCGCAGTATGTCGCTCCTCGGCCCGGAAAGTCAGGACGCCGGTCCCATCCGCTCGGGACATGTCCCGCGCCACTGTCGTGATGGCATCAATCATCTTCGAGAGGGGCACACCCGTGATCTGCAACCACATTCGCCGGCAGCGGGCCGGCGTCGCGATGGCAACGCTGGCGTTGGCCGCCTTGCTCGGCCTCAGCGCCTGCAGCAGCACCGCAGCGGCCGACAAGAAGACGTCCGATCCCGGCGGCGGTACGCACAGCGCGCCGAACACACCACCACCGGCCGACACCTCCGCCGCCACGTCCACGCACGCGCCGCCGCCCGCGGCCAACACCCTGACGGTGGACGCGCTCGACGCGGGTATGAAGATGAGCTTCCGGATCAGCGGTACGCCGCACGCCGGCCTGGTGGCAATCACCCTGGCGAACAAGGGCAAGTACGCCCACGAGATCGGGCTGGCACGGGTCAAGGACGGTGTGACGCTCGCGCAGGTGAAGGCCGCCCTGATGAGCACGGCCCCGGACGCGGAGGCGAAGGCCAAGAAGCTGCAGGTCGATCCTGATCACGAGATCAGCGCCCCGGCGATCATCGGCCCGGGGCTTACCGAGCAGGCCACCGTCCCGCTCGTGGCCGGGCACTACGTCCTCACCTGCTTCCTGCCGGGCCCGGACGGCATGCCGCACGCCGCAATGGGCATGATCGACGAGTTCACCGTCGCGGCCGGCAACTCCAGCGCTGATGCGCCGGCGACCGCGGGCGTGATCGAGTTGACCGACACCGGGATCACCGTTCCCGCGAACTTCGGTACGGGCGGCACCTTCCAGGTGAAGAACACCGGGGCCGCGCCGCACGACTTCAGCCTGGCCAAGCTCGCCGGCAAGCCGCTGCTGGACTACTTCCAGTGCGTCGGGACGTCGTTCAGCAAGGGCACGCCGATCGACAAGTGCCCGGGGACGCTCGAGGGTGGCGTCAGCTTCCTCGCGCCGGGCGCGACCGCGTACGTCACGATCACCCTGCCCGCAGGCAAGTACAGCTACGTCTCGACGCAGGGCGACGGTAAGGACTTCCAGGCCGGTCTGCACGGGGAGTTCGCGGTCGCCTGACCAATTTGTCCAGGTGGGTACTGGGTGGATCGGGACGGCAGGGACGCGATCCACCCGGTGGCCCACCCAGGCTCCGCTCAGCGGACACCGAGCTGACTACTGACAACCGCACGGGGGAGTGCTTGCATGAGCGCCATGACAACCGCGGTGGACGGGCTGGCAGGGACAGCGCTGCCGGTGCACGCGCCCCGCCACCGGCTGGCGGCCCCGGCCGCGTGGAGCGTCGCGGGGATCGTCCCGATCCTCTCGGCCACGGCTCTCGCGCTGCACCTGCACACCGGCTACACCGACCTGACCAGCTTCTGGTTCGGCGACATCGGGCTGTCGGTCGTCCTGCTGGTGCCCGGCGTCCTGGTCGCGCTCAGACGGCCGGACAACGCGATCGGCTGGCTGTTGTGCTGGGCCTCCTTCTCGACCGGGGCCGCGGGCGCCGGAGGCGAGTACCTCGCGTACGGCTTCCTCGGTGGCAGCGCACCGGGCTACCTGTGGATCGGCTGGTCCACGAACTCGGTGTACATCCTGTCGATGGGGATGCTGCCACTCGTCCTGATGCTGTTCCCCGACGGCGCGATGATGCCCGGACGGTCCCGGCACCTGCTGATCCTGCCGATCGCGTCGATGGCGCTGGGGACGTTCGGGTCGCTGTTCTTCGCCGACAACAAGGGCGTCGACGTGCAGGGACGCCGGCTGTACAACCCCGCGCGCCAGGTGTTCCCCAGCTGGCTGCCCGACTCGGCGATGAGCGTCAGCACGCTGCTGTTCTTCGCCAGCGTGATCACGGCGATCGTGCTGCTCGTCCTGCGTTACCGGCGCTCGAGCGGCGAGGTGCGCCTGCAGATGAAGTGGGTCGTGTGGGCGGGCACGATCGGCATCCTGGAGCTGGCCACCGAGTTCATCCCGAACAACACCATCTCGCCGATCACCGGGCCGATCGCGTCCTCGCTGCTGACGGCGTCGGTGTGCATTGCGATCCTGCGGCACCGGCTGTTCGACATCGACGTCGTGATCAACCGCACACTGGTCTTTGTCGCCCTGACCGTCCTCGTCGTGCTCCTCTACGCCGGGTTGGTGGCCGGGTTCGACAGCCTCGCCGGGCAGCCGGTCCGGCTGGGCAGCGGCCTGGTCGCGACAGCCCTGGTCGCCTTCGCGTTCGCGCCCATCCGCACCCGCCTACAGGGTGGCGTCGACCGGCTGATGTTCGGCGATCGCAAGAACCCGTACGGCGTGATGACCCAGCTCGGGCGGCGGCTGGAACGCAGTGGCGAGCACGGGGAACTGGCCGTCGTGGTCGACACGGTGAGCCAGGCGCTCAAGCTGCCGTACGCCGCGATCCTGGACCCGGACGGCCTGCTGCTCGCCGAGTCCGGCCTCGCGCGCGGCAACCCGCATCTCGAACCGCTGAGCTACCAGGGCGCGGCGGTCGGGCAGCTCGTGGTCGAGCCGCGCGGCGCCAAGGCCGGGTTCAACCGCGACGAGCGGCGGCTGATCGCCGATCTCGCCCGGCAGATCGGTGCGGCGGTGCACGCCGTGCGGCTGTCGGCAGACCTGCAGGCGTCGCGGCAGCGGCTGGTCAGCGCGAAGGAGGAGGAGCGGCGCCGGCTGCGGCGCGACCTGCACGACGGACTCGGCCCGAAGCTCGCCGCGCTCGCCCTGAAGCTGGATGCCGCGCGGACGATGGTCGACAGCAAACCCGTACAGAGCAAGGCGGTTCTGGGCGAGGTCAAGAGCGACATCCGCGGCACGATCGAGGACATCAGGCAGCTGGTCTACGGGCTGCGACCGCCCGCGCTGGACGAGCTCGGCCTGGTCGCCGCGCTGCGCGAGTGCGTGCAGCGCTTCGCCACCGGCAACGACGAGGGGCCGGCGATGACCGTGCACGCCCCGCCCGAACTGCCGCAGCTGCCGGCTGCCGTCGAGGTGGCCGTCTACTGGATCGTCAACGAGGCGGTCACGAACGTCGTCCGCCACGCCTCGGCGCCGCACTGCGACGTCCGCCTGGAACTGGCCGAGCGCGCCGTGCTGCTGACGATCACCGACGACGGCTCGGGGCTGGCCGACAGCTGGCGGGCCGGCGTGGGCACGTCGTCGATGGCCGAGCGAGCGGCGGAGCTCAGTGGCACGCTGTCGATCGGTACGCCGCGGCGCGCCCGCGGAACCGAGGTGCACGTGGCCATTCCGGTCAGCGCGCCATGAGCGAGGATGCGGTCCGGGTCATCCTCGCCGACGACCACCCGATGTTCCGGGACGGCCTGAAGGTCGCGCTCAGCGCCATGGACGGCGTCGAGGTGGTGGCCGAGGCGTCCAGCGGCGCCGAGGCGGTCGAGCTCGCGGCCGAGCACCAGCCGGACGTCGTGCTGATGGACGTCAACATGCCCGGCCTCAACGGCATCGACGCCACTCGCCGGATCGTCGCCGAGAGCCCGCACATCGGCGTGCTGGTGCTGACCATGTTCGACGAGGACGAGAGCGTCTTCCAGGCCATGCGGGCGGGCGCCCGGGGCTACCTGCTCAAGGGCTCGGACCAGGACGACATCATGCGGGCGGTGCGGGCGGTGGCGCGGGGCGACGCGATCTTCGGTCCGGCGCTCGCTCAGCGGTTGATCGGCTACTTCGCGGTGAGCCGGGGCGCCGTGCTGCCGTTCTCCGGCCTGACCGACCGCGAGCGCGAGGTGCTCGAACTGCTCGCCCGTGGCCGCAGCAACACCGAGATCGCCCGCGAGCTGTACGTCAGCCCGAAGACGGTGCGCAATCACGTGTCGAACGTCTTCGCCAAGCTGCAGGTCAGCGACCGCGCGCAGGCGATCGTCCGCGCCCGCGAGGCCGGCCTCGGCGAGTAGCGCCGAGTCACGGAGAGTCGTCAGGCGGGGACGGACGGCAGGTTGGCGACCGCGGCCGCGATCGCGGCGTCGTCCAGCTCGCGGTCCTGGATGTTGCCGGACAGGTACGCGTCGTAGGCGGCAAGGTCGAGGTGCCCGTGCCCGCACATCGCGGTCAGGATCACCTTGGACTCGCCGGACTCCTTGCAGCGCAGGGCCTCCTCGACCGCCGCGGCGATCGCGTGCGTCGGCTCCGGTGCCGGGACGATGCCCTCGGTGCGCGCGAACTGCACGCCCGCGGCGAAGCACTCGCTCTGCGGCTTGGCCATCGCCTCGATCATCCCGGCTTCGACGAGGTGGCTGATCAGCGGGCTCATCCCGTGATAGCGCAGGCCGCCCGCATGGATCGGGTCCGGGATGAAGTCGTGGCCCAGCGTGTGCATCTTCATCAACGGCGTCATGCCGGCGGTGTCGCCGAAGTCGTACGCGTAGACGCCGCGCGTCAGCGACGGGCAGGCCGCCGGCTCGACGGCGCGGATCACCGGGGACATCCGACCGGCCAGCTTCTCGCGCAGGAACGGGAAGGCCAGCCCGCCGAAGTTCGAGCCGCCGCCGGTGCACCCGACGATCAGGTCCGGCGTCTCACCGACCTTCGCCAGTTGCAGCAGGGCTTCCTCGCCGATCACCGTCTGGTGCATCAGCACGTGGTTGAGCAC
>JBOGDQ010000025.1:0-12500 GCA_050742975.1 Jatrophihabitantaceae bacterium | reverse complement strand
GCGGATCATCGCGTCGCCGTCGAACAGGGTCTTTTCCAGCATGGTTTAGATGAAAGCACTCGGATCGGACAATGATCGGGTGCCGCCTACGATTGAGCGCCCGGATCGGCGTACTGGCTGGAAACGGTGGTTGACTTGATGTTCGAGCCTCACGCCCTACTGATCCTTGCGCGGGACGCGCTGGGCGATCGCTGAGCGGTCATCGTGCTTGGTGCGCTCTGCTCTGGCAGGCTTGCAGAATGAGCGTCACTCGCGAGCAGGACTGGGAGATGGAGATCCGGACGGTGTGGGAGGCATCCAACACCCTTTCGGGCGAGGAAGTTGTTACGGCGATCGACGCATTGGCCGACCTTCGCCCTGGCGGGGACCCGGCCGCGTTCTACGAGCGGGCCTCAGCCCGCGACTACGCCGGTTTGGAGCGGGACGCCGAACCCCTCTACCGTCGAGCCCTGGACGCCGGGCTCGACCATGAGCGCCGGCCGAGAGCCGTCATTCAACTGGCCAGCACCCTGCGCAACCTCGGGCGGACCGACGAGGCCGTCAGCCTGCTGACTCGCGACGTCGAAGCCTCACCCGATGACGGGCTCGATGACGCCCGTGCGGCGTTCCTGGCGCTGGCCCTTCACGACGCCGGCCACCATGGACGCGCGCTGTCCACCGTGCTGACCGCCCTGGCACCGCACCTCCCCGCCTACAACCGCGCCGTCCTGCATTACGCCGCGCACGTGACTCAGTAGCCGAACGCTGAACGGGATGGCGTCGGTCAGGTCGACACGTCAGCTCTTGCCGGCGACGGTACTGTCCCACAAGGCCTGCCCGTCGAAAGGCCCGATGAGCGTGCGTTAAACGCAACTGCTCTTGGCCTGCGCATAGCGTCCGATCTGTGCGGCGCTGGACCGGAATCGATGTGCTCGAGATCGACGGCTAGGCGGGCGCTATCTGGGCCGTTCGGCTAGCGATGCCGCGAGGGCCTCGCCGCATTTGGGGCAGGTTCCGCTTGCCTTCATCGATTCCTCATCGCGCGTCGTTCCTGGCTGCAGGTAGACGATCTCGCGGAGTGCAGCGGGCCATGGCGGTTGATTCGCTTGCGGGGCAGCCGCTGCTGGGTCCAACCGACGTAGTAGCGGACCGCGGCCGCGGACAGCCAGCCGTCAGCGTCGGAGCGAGGAGCGGGTCCGGCGTAGTCGCCACTAACGGACTTCACGATCTGCGGTTCGTCGTAGTGCAGCACGTACACGTGCCCAGAGACCTCATCCAGAGGCAGGCCGTGCTTGGCCTCGATGTCGGTTTCCCATCCCACCGATGAATCATGATCCATCGGGCGCCATAACCAACGTCTTCGCCAGCAAGGAGCGAGCCAGGGCGTGACGACGCTTCTCGACAGGCGCTGTCACCCCGTGCGAGGCTGACGGCGCGATCCGCTGGTTCGCCCACAGGTGCAGAGCATTACATCTGGGCGTTGCGCGCCACCGGTCGCCGTGCTCGCTATCGACGGTTTACGAACGACATGTCAGGAACGAACGTAGTGAAAGCAGTGGGGGCATTGGCGTCCGTCGATCGGCTCACCAGAATGTGTGCACGCGGAGTTTGTGCAGCGCGGGCGTCCGTCGTCAGCTGTGGGCTCGTCGATCACGGGCGGCGCCGGCGCAGCTAGGTCTTGGCGCGCCTGAGTCGCCGGCGATGGGGCGGATGCCGCTGTGGCCGGGGCGGTTTCTGGCGTGGTCCATGTGCCGGTGTCCGGGGAGTCCTCGCGTGGGTCCAGCCAGGAGTCGGGCGCGACGATCTTCGCTTGGATGCCGGCGTGGTCGGCCAGCAGTGCCAGCAGGTTGGCTCCGTCGAGTAACTCAAGGGGCTTGCCGTTCGCGAACTCGACGGACGCGCGTCCGTAGCCGCTGGTGGTCACGAGGATTCCTTTCGAGGCGCCCTCATTCATCACGGTGCCGTACAGGTCTCGAACTGCGGACACGCCGACGGTGTTCTTGTATCGCTTGGCTTGAATGACGACCTTGCCGCCCAGAATGGCCCGCTGGTCGAATGCGACGCAGTCCACGCCGCCGTCGCGCGAGGGGCGGGTCTGGCGAGTGTCCAGTCCCATCTTCGAAAACAGGTTCGAGATCAACGATTCGAACTCCGTCGGGGTTAGCTCCATCAAGTTCGGGCGCGAGTCCAGTCCCGACAGCACGTCCTCTTGGTCGACGAAGCGGGCGTCGACCATTGAGAAATCGAGCACCGGGCGCACTGGCTCGAGCTCAGCCGGGCTACGTGAGACCGACGCCGACATGTGCTTCAGGCACGCCGATGCGTCTACGTTGGCCAAATCCAGCCCGGCAAACAATTCGCGTGTGGTGCGGACCGTGATCAGACAGGGGTGGACCGGTTGCCCTGTGCGTGGGTCGAGCGCACGCAGCATTGCGTTGACAACGATCGAATCGACGAAGCGGCCGCGGTCGGCGCCGAACATCTCCGCTATCACCCGCAGCGTGAGTTGGGCCAGCATCGAGGAGTAGAGCGCACGGATCTGCGTCGCCGGGCGTGCGGTCGAGGTGACCTCGTCCTTGCTCTTGACGTAGCGGTAGGCCTTGACCGTCGGCACTGCGTCAACGGGTGGAAGCTCGAATTCGATGACAAGCTGGCGCGAGGGCCGCACGTACGCGATGCGATGCTCGGTCGGGAACCCCTCCGGGAGAGCCGAGGCCTGCAACGCAAGCTCGAATATCGTCAGGATTGCCTCCTGCTCGCCGGCATCCACACCTGCAATGAGAGCCTCGATGTCGCTGTGCTGGCGCCGCTGCTCGGCTAACGCGGCTGCCTTGCCCGTTTCGAACTCGCCCTGCGCCCGTGCCAGCGCCGCAACCCGAGAGCTCTCACGTTGGGCGTGTTCAGCGCACGCGTGCGCGTACGCCGCGTTTGCTGCCTCGACGCGGGCGTGGTGCGCCTTGCCTCCGAACAGCTTGCCCATACCGGTGGGCGCGTCGACGATGAACGGTCGCGGATCTGGCGCCGGCTCGGCCCGTTCTAGGTGCCCGTGCTGCCACGTCGGCATGACGGCGGGACGCTTGAGCCCCAGCAGGTCAACGTAGTTGTCGACTGCCAATCCCGCAGCGAGGACCGTCGACAGCTCCTCGATGCGCCGCTCCAAGGCCCCATTGTCGGCGGCGACATCCGCGGCTCGCGATTCGGCATACAGCCGGGCACGTTCCTTCTCATCAGCCACCTGCGCACGCTCGCGTGCACGACGTGCGCGTTCGGCCTCTCGCACGGCTGCTGCGTGAGCACGCTCTGCCTGCCGAACGGCAGTGTTGTACGCGCGCACCCGCGCGGCCTGTGCACGATTCATGTCCCGCTGGATCCTCGCCGCCGTCGAGAGCACAGAACGTGCCGCTCGAATCCTCCCTGACTTGTCGCAATCATCATCCAAGAGCGCGGTGCTGCCGCACAACGCCTGGGAAACCCGCTAAGGCCACGGCTTCAGTCAGACGGACAACGCCCCGAAAGCGACCCGTAAATCACTTCACGAACGTAACCTCTGTGACCGGCAGCCCACGGAGTCGACGACGCGTCGGCCACTCCGCAAGTAGCAATTTCGATCACTTGCCCGACGAGCTTTGCGGGCCGGATCACGCGCGATACGTATCCATATGCGCCACCGGCGAGAAAGGGATGGGCCGCGCATAGCGACTGATACACGGGTGATCTTCTGGGCACTTCGATTGAGGCGGTTCAGCGAAGATCACCCATGTATCAAGCGTTATACGAGCCGCTTGCGGCGCGGTGATCTTCGATCACCCGTATAACGACGGTTCCAGAGCGGCTCGACTTGTCGACCTCGGGTGGGCTTGTACACACCTGCGGGCGCCTCCGCGTTGTAGCGCGATCGTGTGTTGAACCGCATCACTGCGCGGCGCCGATCTTCGCAATCTGTGGCTCGATAACGCGGTGGCCGCGGATCCGCACGCTTGCCGTCATGCGGATCAGCTTGTTGCAGTCGCTCCGATCGCGCCTCGCCCGGCCCGAAGCGTGCGAGTCACCCCGTCGCAGCTCGTCTCCTCCCGATCGGACAGGCGGTTCATAACGTCTCAGACCGTCTCAGCCGTCGGCTCGCTCGGACGCCCGGCCGTTAGCAAGTCAGTTAGCAAGACAAGCAACGTGAGACTAGATCAACTACCTGGATGTCCCGGAATCTGGGGCGTCCAATGGGTCGGGGTGACAGGATTTGAACCTGCGGCCTCTTCGTCCCGAACGAAGCGCGCTACCAAGCTGCGCCACACCCCGGTGCGTGCAACCGGCCCAGCATACCGGGTGGCTTCGGGTGCTTTGGACCGCCGCCTCAGCCGCGCCGGGGCACCAGCGTGAGCAGTGACGCCTCGGGCCGGCAGGCGAACCGGACCGCTGTGTACGGGTTGGTACCCAGCCCCGCGCAGATGTGGAAGTACATGTGCTCGTCCCATGCGTGCAGCCAGCGCGCGCGGCGCACGTCGATGCCACAGTTGGTCACGAGGGCCGGTCCGAACGGGATCCGGACCTGCCCGCCGTGCGTGTGCCCAGCCAGCACCAGGTCGTAGCCGTCGCGGGCGAACGCCTGCAACAGGTACGGCTCGGGCGAGTGCGTGACGCCGATCCGGACCGTCGCGGCCGGGTCGGCCGGTCCCCGGATCTGCGAGTAGCGGGCGCGCATCAGGTGCGGATCGTCCGTGCCGGCGAGCGCGAGCCGGGCCGTCCCGACGTCGACGGCAGTGCGCACATGTGTGAGGTCGAGCCAGCCGGCACCGGACATCGCCGCAGCCAGGTCCGGCCACGGCAACGGCTGGCCCGTGATCGTCAGTGGCTGCGGGACGAAGTAGCGGATGGGGTTCTTGCGGACCGGGACGAGGTAGTCGTTGTTGCCAGGGACGAAGCAGCCCGGGAACGCGAACAGCGGCTCCAGCGCATGCATGACGGAGTCGATCGCCGCGGCCGAGCAGAACGTGTCACCGGTGTTGACGACGAAGTCCGGCTCCAGGCCGGCCAGATCGCGGATCCACTCGTACTTGTCGTCCTGGCCCCGGACGATATGCAGGTCGGACACGTGCAGCAGCCGGATCGGTCTGGAACCGGCCGGCAGCACCGGCACGTCGAACCGGCGCAGCGTGTACGCGCCCACCTCGTACAGCGCGCCGTACGCCAGCGCGGCCGCTCCGGCGCTGGCCGCGCAGGCGGCAGCGCGGAGCAGGCGTGACATGCCGCCACCTTACGGGCTGGCGTTTGCACCCGCTGCGATCGCTGTCGGCGCCGGCTCAGCGCGCGCAGCGGATGCAAACCGAGCTGCCGCCACGGACGTTGGTGCAGCTGAGTGGGCGGGGCGACGCCGGCGCAACAAGATCGCGGTATGCGGGCCTCGGTACGGTTGAGCGCATGTCCGAGCTCAAGACCCGCCTGCAGGCCGACCTGAACACCGCGATGAAGGCGCGCGACGAGCTCACCCTCGCCACCGTCCGGATGGCGCTCACCGCGATCACCACCGAGGAGGTCGCCGGCAAGTCGGCCCGCGAGCTCTCCGACGACGAGGTGCTCAAGGTGCTGGCCCGCGAGGCCAAGAAGCGGCGCGAGGCGGCCGAGGCCTACGACGCCGCGGGGCGGCCCGAGCTGGCCGAGCGCGAGCGGGCCGAGGGCACCGTGCTGGACCGCTACCTGCCCGCCCAGCTCGGCGACGACGAGCTGTCCGCACTGGTTCGCGACGCGATCGCCGAAGCGGACGCAAGCGGCCCGCAGCAGCTGGGCGCGGTCATGAAACTCGTCCAGCCGAGGGTGGCCGGTCGTGCCGACGGCCGGCGGATCAGCGACGAGGTCCGCCGCCAGCTCGCCTGAGCCGGGACCAGCTCGCCTGAGCCGGGATCAGTGGCCCTGGCCGCGCTGGCCGGGGGGGCTGCCCCCGTTGCCGCCGCCGGGCCCGCCGCCGCCATGTCCGGTGTGGCCGCTGCCGTGTGTCGTCGGCCCGTGGGTCTTGGTCTTCGTCTTGGTCGCCGGCGGAGGTGGCGGCGGCTGGTAGACGCTCTGACCCACGCTGCTCGACGGGCACACCGTGATCGTGGCGCCGGCCGGGGCGCGCTGCGGACCGTAGAACGCGACCGATCCGTACGGCTGCTTGCTCGCGCACATCAGCTGGTCTGCCTGGTCGAGCTGGCGCATCTTGAAGCCGGCGCTCTTGAGCGTCGACAGCGCCTGGCTGAGGGTCATCCCGGTGATGGGCGGCACGTCGGTGCCGTCGGCGTTCGACGGATCCGGCCAGCTCCACTGGTCGCGGACCAGGCTCGGTTCGAGCGCGTCGAGCCACACCCCGGAGGCGTAGGCGCCGTAGGCGTTGTGCGCCGGATCGCTCACGTGGGGAAGGCCGGTCGCCGGAGCGTTCGGGCTGTCGAAGTTGATCAGTGCGCTCGTGGCGACCAGGTCGGGCGTCATCCCGACGAACCAGAGGGCGGCGTTCTTGTCCGAGTCCTTCCCACCCACGACCGCCACGCTGGTGCCGGTCTTGCCCGCGACCAGGCTGGTGTTCTGCGCGTACCAGGCCTGGAACGGGGCGGTCGACGTGCCCGGCGACTGGGTGTCGCCCTCGAGGATCTGCACGGCCTGCTGCGCCACCTGCGGGCTCACGACCTGCACCGCGGCCGGCCGCTTCACCGCGATGCTCTGCCCGCTCCCACCGGTGATCGACAGGATCGGGGATGGCGCGTTGAACTTGCCGTTGTTCGCGACGGCCGCGTAGGCACCGGCGAGCTCGAGCGGGCTGGTCGCGATGTCGCCGAGCACGAGCTGCTGGGCCCGCTGGTTGGCGACGATCTCCTGCGCGACGGTCATCTTCGCGTTGTCGTCGCTGGGCTGCGACAGGCTGGTCATGCCCAGTCGCTCGGCCATCGTGACGATCGGCTGCAGGTTGCATCCGAGCAGCTGGTCGGCCAGTCCGACGAAGAACGTGTTGGACGACTTCGCGGTCGCCGACTGCAGCGTCTCGTTCGCGTTGTACGTCTCGTTCGCGTCGCCGTTGGTCGTCTTGGACGGGGTCAGGCAGACGCTCGGCGTGTACGCCCCACCGTTCGGTGGCGTCTGCAGCTGCCAGTCGCTCGGCACCCCGGTGGACAGGGCGGTCAGCAGCGGGAACAGCTTGTACGTCGAGGCGCCGAACGCTGTCTTGGTGGTGAACACGGGCAGCGACGTGTGGGTGTGGTCCCGCGACGAGGTGTTCGTCCCGTAGATCTTGCTGGTGGCCATCGCCAGGACGTCACCCGTGCGCGGATCGACGACGGGTAGCACCGAGGTCATCGGTGACGAGGCCGGGATCGCCTTGGAGATCCGTTGCTGCGTGCTGTTCTGCAGCTTCGGGTCGAGCGTGGTGACGATCTTCAGCCCGCCCGTCTGCAACTCGGTCGCGCTGATCCCACCGACGGTCTCGAGCCAGTTCACCACGTAGTCGCAGAAGAACGCGACGTTGCGTATCGACGCGGGTGCGTTGGCGCAGCCCTCCCGGACGACCGGCGGCTTCTTGGTGTACAGCGAGACAGGAGTGGTCATGTACTTGTTCGCCTGGGACTGGCTCAGGTCCCCGACGTCGACGAGGTTCTGTAGCACCTGGTTGCGACGGTTGCGCGCGGCGTCGGGGTTCAGGTACGGGTCGTACGCGGTGGGCGCGCGCAGGATGCCGACCAGCATCGCAGACTCCGGAAGGCTCAGCTGCTTGACGCTCTTGTTGAAGTACGTCTTCGCGGCCGTCTCGATGCCGTAGGAGTTCTCGCCGAAGAACGCGATGTTCAGGTAGTTGTCCAGGATGGTCGCCTTGGACTCGTGCTCGGTGTTCTCGATGTACAGCGCGCACTTGGCGTCCTCGATCTTGCGATTGAGGTTCTGGGCCACGGCGGCCGCCTGCTTCGTCGGGTCGTTGTCGGCCTGGTAGTAGCGCATCTGCTTGACGTACTGCATGGTCAGCGTCGAGCCGCCCTGCGTGTCGCCGCCGCTGGTGCTGACGGCCGAGCGGATGAGCCCGCGCATGTCCACGCCGTGGTGGCTGTAGAAGCGGCGGTCCTCGGTGGCGACGAGCGCCTTCTGCAGGTAGGTGGGGACGTCGCTCAGGGGCACCGGAACGCGGTCCTGGCTGAAGATGGTGGCGATGACGGTGTGGCCGTCCCGCGCGACCACGGTGGACTTCTCCGGCGGCTTGGACTCGGTGAGGTTGCACGAGGTGTTCAGGAACTTGGTCGCCTCGTGCCGCGCGGCCAGGCCGAGCCCGCCGACGTAGGGGAGCGCGACGCCGGCGACGAGTACACCGGCTGCGACCAGGGCAGCCACCAGCTTGCCGACGGTGGGCCACGGGTTGGGACTTCCGGGGGTGCCTGCCACGGGGCATCACGTTACGGGCTGAACGCGCCGTGTCCGAGCCGTCCTCCGGGCGGGCTCAGGCCGGTGCCAGGAGCGTTCCGATCGTCCGCAACCCGGCGAGGTCGTGCACGTCGGCCGGCAGCGCGGGCACGCAGACCACCCGCACCTCCGGGTGAGCGGTGGAGAACCGCCGGGCCATCCGGGCGTCGTGCTCGGCCGCGCCGGCGATCTCGGCGTGCACGCGCAGGGCCACCTCGGCCAGCGCCGCCGCGGGTTCGGGGGCCTTGGTGGCCAGAATGTCGGCGGCGGCCTCCGCCCGGGCGGCGGGGAGCGCGGTTGCACCGGTGACGCCGGCCGTGCGGCGCATCCGGTTGACGATCAGCCCGGCGAGCGGCATCCGCTCGGCCGAGAGCCGCTCGACGAAGTAGGACGCTTCGCGCAGGGCGTCCGGCTCCGGCGCGGCGACGACGACGAAGGCGGTCCCGGGCGCCTTGAGCAGCTCGTAGGTCTGCTGCGCGCGCTCGCGGAACCCGCCGAACATCGACTCCAGTGCGGACACGAACGCGGACAGGTCCCGGATCAGGTCGCCACCGAGCACCCGGCTGAACACCTTGGCGAACACGCCGAGGCCGGCCGTCATCACCCGCATTCCGGTCCGCCCACCGGCGCGGGCCGGCGCAGTCAGCAGGCGGATCATCCGGCCGTCGAGGAAGCGGCCGAGCCGGTTCGGAGCGTCCAGGAAGTCCAGTGCCGAGCGGGACGGCGGGGTGTCGACGACGATCAGGTCCCACTCCCCGGTGGCGGCGAGCTGGCCGAGCTTCTCCATCGCCATGTACTCCTGCGTGCCGGCGAACGAGGACGACAGCGACTGGTAGAAGGGGTTCTGGAAGATCTGCTCGGCCCGCTCGGGCGTCGAGTGTTCCAGGACGACGTCGTCGAACGTCCGCTTCATGTCAAGCATCATCGCGAACAGCTGACCGTCCGCGACCCCCTTGACCTCGCGCGGGGTGTTGTCCAGCTCGAGCAGCCCCATCGACTGGGCCAGCCGGCGCGCGGGGTCGATGGTCAGCACGACCGTGCGCCGTCCGGCCTCGGCGCCCAGCAGCGCGAGGGCCGCGGCCGTCGTGGTCTTGCCGACGCCACCGCTGCCGCAGGTGACGATGATCCTCGTCCTCGGATCGCGCACCAGCGCGGCCAGGTCGAGTTCGCGCGCGCTCATGCCGGCTGCTTCGAGAAGTAGGAGGCGAGCTCGTTCAGCTCGCCGAGCTCGACCGGTGGGTTGAGGTCGGGCAGCTCGATCCGCGGGGCTTTAACCGCGTCCAGCCGGCGCGAGTTCTCGGCCTGGATCTGCTGCCGCTCGGCGTAGTCGCTCATCTCCCGGGCCAGGCCCGCGGCGTGTGCGGCCGCGACGTTCACCTTGCGCAGCCCGGCCGTCAGCAGCTTGAGGTCGACGCCGCCGGTGGGGGGCTCGTTCCCGGTGATCAGCGCCGGGCGCGCCCGGTTCACGACGACCACGCCGAGGTGCAGGCCCGCTGCGGACAGCTCCTCGGCGGCGTCCAGCGTTTCCTGCACCGGCATCTCCTCGAGCAGCGTGACGAGGTGGATCACCGTCTGCTTGCCGTGCAGCAGCGAGATGACCCCCGCACTCTGCCGGTTGATCGGCCCGAACCGGGTCAGGTTGGCGACCTCCCTGGTGGCGTTGAGGAACTTGCCGATGCGTCCGGTCGGCGGCGCGTCCAGCACGACCACGTCGTAGGCCTGCCGGCCGTCCGGGTTGGTGCGGGTGACCGCCTCCTTCACCTTGCCGGTCAGCAGGACGTCGCGCAGTCCCGGCGCCAGCGTGGTCACGAAATCGACGGCGCCCATCCGCTTGAGCCCGCGCGCTGATCGCTTGAGCCCGTAGAACAGGTCGAGGTACTCGATCATCGCCTGCTCGGCGTCGATGGCCAGGCCCCAGAGCGAGCCGCCGGACGGCGTGGTGGCCAGTCGCTGCTCCTCGTACGGCAGGGCGGGGACGTCCCACAGCTGGGCGATCGCCTGCCGCCCCTCGACCTCGATCAGCAGCACCTTCTTACCCGCGTTGGCCAGCGCGAAGGCGAGCGCGGCGGCGACGGTGGTCTTGCCGGTGCCGCCCTTGCCGGTGACGACGTGCAGCCGCGCCTTAGCCGAGATCTCCTCGCGCAGTACCGACGGCGCGGGCGTGGGCGGCCGGGTCGTGACCATTCGGCAAGGGTAGGAGACCGCGCCCGGAATCGCCGCGTCGCAGGCCCGGGACCGGAGCCAGCTCACATCCGGCTACCGTCAAGCCATGCCGTCACACCTCGCCCGTCTGGCCGATCTCGGCCTCGCGCTGCCGCCCGTCGCCCCGCCGGTCGCCGCGTACCTGCCCGCCGTCCGCAGCGGCTCCCTGGTCTTCACGTCAGGCCAGCTGCCGATGGTGGACGCGACGATGGCCGCGACCGGGAAGGTCGGCGGCGCGGTCACCGCCGAGCAGGCCAAGGCTCTCGCGCGCACGTGTGCGCTGAACGCGCTCGCCGCGGTACACGCGCTCGTCGGCCTGGACTCGGTCGTGCGCGTCGTCAAGGTGGTCGGGTTCGTCGCGTCGGCGCCCGAGTTCACCGGCCAGCCCGGCGTGGTCAACGGTGCCAGCGAGTTGCTGGCCGAGGTGTTCGGCGATGCAGGGCGCCATGCGCGGTCGGCGGTCGGCGTCGCCGCCCTTCCGCTGGACGCCGCCGTCGAGGTCGAGCTGGTCGTCGAGGTCGCGTGATGGGCGAGGTCGAGGTCAGGGATGCGGCCACCGTCGTGCTGTTGCGCGACGGTGCCGGCGGAATCGAGGCCTGGCTGCTCACCCGCGTGAAGCAGATGGTGTTTGCCGCCGGGATGAGTGTGTTCCCTGGCGGTCGCGTGGACGACGCCGACGCGGGCCTGCCGTTCTCGGCCGGCGCGGCCGAAGCGATCGCCGCTCGCTTCGGCTGCGCGGACCGGCTCGCGCGCCAGCTGCTCGGTGCGGCTGTGCGCGAGACGTTCGAGGAGACCGGCGTCCTGCTGAGCACGCCGTCCGCCGACCTGTCCGGTGCGCGCACCGACGTCGAGGCCGGCCGGGTGTCGTTCGGCGACCTGCTGCGGACGAACGGCCTGACGATCGGCGCCGACGTGCTGCACCCGTGGTCGCGATGGATCACCCCGCCCGGAGAGGTCCGTCGCTACGACACCCGCTTCTTCGTCGGGGCGTTGCCGGACGGTGCCGAGGCGCAGGACGTGACCAGCGAGTCGTCCGAGGCGTCGTGGGTGCCGGTGGGTGCGGCGCTCGAGCAGGCGCAGCGCGGTGAGCGCGGGCTGATGCCGCCGACGCTGGTCACGCTGTCGTCGTTGCTTGCGTTCTCGACGGTGGGCGAGGTGCTGGCGGCCGCTAGCACGCGATCCCTCGACGCCATCTCGCCCGCGGTCCGGCGGGACGGCAACCGGTACCTCGCCGAGCTGCCCGACGGCTCGTCGTTCGAGCTGCCGAAATCGCTCTTCGCATGACGCATCCGGCCTACGAGACGCTGCGCGCCGTCACGCCGCAGGCGTCCGTGCTGCTGCAGGCGAACCCCGGTCCGATGACGCTGGACGGGACGAACACCTGGCTGCTGCGCGCACCCGACGCCGGCGAGGTCATCGTGGTCGACCCCGGCCAGCAGGACGAGCGGCACTTGGATGCGCTGCTGGCCGCGGCCCCGAAGATCGCGCTGGTGCTCGTGACCCATGGACACTTCGATCACAGCGAGGCGGCGGCACAGGTGCACGAGCGCACCGCCGCACCGGTCCGCGCGATCGATCCCGGGCACTGCCGTGACGGCCCGCCCCTGGTCGACGGGGAGCTGCTCGACGCGGCGGGGATCCGGCTGCGGGTGCTGGCCACGCCCGGTCACACCGCGGACTCGGCCTCGTTCCTGGTCGGCTCCGGGGACGCCGTGTTGACCGGCGACACCATCCTCGGCCGCGGGAGCACCGTCGTCGCCCACCCGGACGGCAACCTCAGCCAGTACCTGGACTCGCTGCACCGGCTGCACGAGCTGGGCGACGCGATCGTGCTGACCGGTCACGGTCCCGAGTTGCCGCATCTGGGTGAGGCGGCCGAGTTCTACCTCGCGCACCGTGCGGAGCGGCTCGACCAG
>JBOGDQ010000024.1:0-15765 GCA_050742975.1 Jatrophihabitantaceae bacterium | reverse complement strand
CACCTGTGGCCCGCAACCAACCACGGCGCCGCCACTCGCAAGCTCGGGCGGACACCACGGCCGGCACGCGACTTCGCCGCGACAGGCGGCCAGATCCTGGTCACGCCGCGCTCCGCCGGGGTTCTCACCACACCTGTGGGCCGCAACCAACCACGGCGCCACCACTCGCAAGCTCCGGCGGACACCACGGCCGGCACGCGACTTCGTCGCGACAGGCGGCCAGATCCTGGTTACGCCCCGCTCCGCCGGGGCTCTCACCACACCTGTGGCACCGCTCACGGGCCACTCGGGTTGAGGTCGGTGACGTCCCCGGCGGAGCGCTAGGCGACCCACCACCCGCCGCGAACTCACGACGAAGTCGTGTGCCGATCCCGGTGACCGCCCCGAGCCTGCGAGTGGGCGGCGCCGGGATCGGCGGGGGCCCTATAGATAGCGGCGGCGCCGGGATCGGCGGCGGCCTTATACAAAGTCGTCGTCGTAGACGTCGCCGCTCAGCTCGAACAGCGACGGGACGGTCACAACGGCCTGGGAGTGGGCGCCGCAGCCGTACTCGACGCTGACCGTCCGGCCGTCCGCCTCGGTGATCTCGTTGCCGCACACCCCGAAGCCAGCCTGCAGGGAGCCGGCCAGCGGCAGCAGGAAGCCGCAGGTGCCGCAGCGTCCGGGAGCCTGGCGCGCCATCGGGCTGTCCGGGCCGAAGTCGCCGGACTGCCAGCGCTCGGCGGCGTCCAGGCGACCGTCCCGGGACATGACCCGCTCGCGGCCGAGTCCGA
Organism: Jatrophihabitantaceae bacterium; assembly: GCA_050742975.1. GTDB lineage: Bacteria > Actinomycetota > Actinomycetes > Mycobacteriales > Jatrophihabitantaceae > JBDTGE01. Next base: position 14,992 of record JBOGDQ010000024.1, on the reverse strand, counting down.
GTTCGAGCGCGACCACGCTGACCGCCGCGTCCAGCGCCGGGTCGCCCGGGTCGGCGTAGGCGGGGACCAGCCGCGGGTCGTCCTCGGTCGCGGGCAGCAGATCCCCCGGGCTGAGATCCCCGGCGCGGACCCGCTCGTTCCACGGGATCCACTCGGGAGCCAGCAGCGCACCCTCGCCCGGCAGCAGGACGACGTCATCGACCGTCACCACCTTCGACCTGGACGCCCGGACGACCGTGACGGCCCAGCGCCAGCCGTGGTAACCGGGCAGCGAGGTCGCGAACGCGTGCGTGAGGATCCGATCGCCCTCGCCGCGCGCGCCCAGGTACTCGCCGACCGTGTCGTTGCCGACCTCAGCGGCGGCGCTGCGGGCGAGTTCGACCGCGGCGGCGAGGGTCGGATCGGCCTGGCCGACCACGGTGACGGGCGCCGGCGCATCGAGCTCGGTGGTGTTCACGTCCCCATTGTTACCGATCACCGCAGGCGGCGGCGCGCGGAGCCCGAGCGGCGGTGCTGGTGGGGCAGGATGGAGCCGTGGCCGGACGCCGTGACGATCAACCGCAGGGCGAGCCCCCCCGCCGGCAGGGGCGGGGGCGGTTCGCCAAGTCCGGCCACACCAGTTACGGGCCGGGCCGCGAGGTCCCGCCCCAGCAATTCCAGCCGCCGGCCCACTACCCGCCGGCGCAGCAGTACCCGCCGAACCACGTCCCACCCGCCGACTACCACCCGCCCCACCAGCTGCCGCCGTCGCGCGAGCAGCCGCCGCCGGACTCCTTCGGCAACCCGACCTACCATCACACCCCCGCCGCCGCACGGGACGCGCAGCGGCCGCCGTCCTCGCCCGCCGTGGCCATCGCCCGCGGCGCCTTCACGCAGACCAACCGGGCGGCCCGCGTCGTCACCAAGCGGGTCATCCGGGCCAGCAAGGCCGACGGCGCGGATCAGTCCGGCCTCACGGCGCTGATCTGGAACCAGGTGCTGAGCTACGGCACCGACGCGATGATCACCGTCGCGCTGGCCGGCACCGTGTTCTTCGGTGCGTCGACCAGTGCCCAGCGGGGGAACGTCCTGCTCTACCTGCTGATCACGATGGCGCCGTTCGCCGTGGTGGCTCCCGTCATCGGGCCTGTCCTGGACCGTTTCCAGCACGGGCGCCGCTGGACGATGGCGGGCACCGCGATCGGGCGTGCCGTGCTCGCGGTCGTGATGGCCGGGCACCCGACCGAGCTGCTGATCCTGTACCCGTGCGCGCTGGGCTCGCTGGTGCTGTCCAAGGCGTACGGCGTGGTGCGGGCGGCGGCGGCGCCCCGGCTGGTCCCGCCGGGCATGACGCTGACCGAGGCCAATGCGCGGCTGTCCATCTTCGGTCTCGGGTCGACGCTGGTGCTGGGCGGTTTCGTCGGCGTCCTGATCAAGCTCACCGGCTCGTACACGTTCGGCCTGCTCGTCACGGCGGTCGGGTTCGCCGCCTGCGCGTTCTTCGCGTTCACGCTGCCGCACCAGGTCGATTCGGCGGTACCGGCGCCGCGGCACCCCGGCGAGCCCCCGCGTCCACGGATCCAGAAACAGGTCCCGCCGTTGGCGCGCCTGCACGGCTGGGCCTCGCGCGGCTTCGACCCGCACATCATCACCGCGCTGCAGGGCGAGTCGGTGCTGCGCCTGCTGTCCGGGATGCTGACGATCTACCTCGCGTTCTACGTCGAGTCGACGGCGCACGGGCTCGAGGCGGCCGTCCAGCTCGGCGGTGTCGTGGTGGCGGCCGGCGCCGGCAACTTCCTCGGCACCGCGGTCGGCACCAAGGTCAAGCTGCCCCGGTCCGAGGTGGTGATCATCGCCTCGACGATCGTGGCGGCGGTCGCGTGCCTGCTGGTGGCAACCATCTTCGACATCACCTTCGCGATCGTCGGCATGCTGATCAGCGCGATCACCAACGCGCTGTCCAAGATCGCGCTGGACGCGCTGATCCAGCGCGACGTCGTCGAGACGCTGCGCTCGAGCGCGTTCGCCCGCTCCGAGACGTTCCTGCAGCTGTCCTGGGTCGTCGGTGCCGCGATCGGTGTGGCGCTGCCGAGCAGCCGGGCCAACGGTGGCGCCATCGGCTTCTGGGTCGCGGGCGTGATCGTCGGCGCGGTGGCGGCGGTGACCACGCTGCGGCATCGCGCGACCGGCGCCACTGCGCCCACTACGCCCACCACGCCCACCGGGGCCGCAGCGCCCCCCGACTGGCCCGGACGTCCCGGTAGCGTTGGGCCGCGCAACTACGACCAGCCCTAGGAGCCGCATGCCCCGGTCCCGCCGAGCCGCCGCCGCGGTTGCCGGCGCCGCAGCGATGACCGCGCTGCTCACCGCGTGCCAGAAGCCGACGCCGGAGGTGACCGTCCTGGGCGGCGGCAAGGTCGCGACGATCACGCCGTCCACCTATTGCTTCGACGCCGCGCACTGCCGAGCGGGCAACCTCGAGCTGCCGACATTCACGCTCGGCCCGGACGACAAGGCGATGATCGACGTGCCGAGGGCGGTGGCCGACCGCGGCTGGCAGGTCGAGGCGCTGAGCCTTAAGGACATCAGCAAGGTCCTCGGCGGCAGCGGGCCGATCTCCGGCAGCCACTCGTTCCGCGTCGCGAGCAACATCGCCGACGGTGACCCGTTCGTCGTGCGCGTCGACGAGTTGCACAAGGGCAAGCCGGACGGGAGCGCGTGGAGCTTCCTCATCAAGGTGTCGCAGACCAAGACATGAACCGCCTGCTGGTAGTCACCGCGGTCGAGGCCGAGCGTGCCGCGATCACCGCCGGCCTGCCCGATTGCGCAACTTCGGGCGGTCTGACGGCGGTCGAAGTTGCACAATCGGGTCGGATCGAGGTGGTCGTGGGCGGGGTGGGACCTGCTACCGCCGCGGCCGCAACCTCGGCCGCGCTCGCGACGGCCCGGTTCCAGCTCGTCCTGTCCGCCGGGATCGGTGGCGGGTTCACCCCGCTGGAGCCGGGGGCCGTCGCGGTCGCGTCGCGGATCGTGTTCGCCGATCTCGGGGCCGAGACCGCCGAGGGCTTCGTCCCGATCTCTACGCTGGGGTTCGGGCCGGACTGCTACGACGTCGACCCGAAGCTGGCGATCGAGCTGGCCGATCTCACCGGTGGCCACCTCGGCACCATCCTCACCGTCGCTACCGTGACCGGATCGAGCCGCCGGGCCGCGCAGCTGTCCGAGCGCTTCCCGGACGCGATCGCGGAGGGGATGGAGGGCGCCGGTGTCGCCGCCGCGGCCGTGCACCACGGCGTCGCCTTCGCCGAGATCCGCGCGGTCAGCAACGCGGTCGGCCCGCGCGAGCGGGATGCGTGGCAGGTGCCGCAGGCGCTGGCGGCGCTCGGCCGGGCGCTCGCGAACGTCGCCAACGGGTGGGCATCGTGAAACTCGCCTTCTCGCCCTGCCCGAACGACACGTTCGTCTTCCACGCCTGGACGCACGGGTTGATCCCAGGGGCCCCGCCTGCCGAGGTCACCTACGCGGACATCGACGTCACGAACCACGCCGCCGAGCGGGGCGAGTTCGACGTCGTCAAGGTGTCCTACGCGGCGCTGCCCTGGCTGCTGGACAGGTACACCCTGCTGCCAACGGGCGGTGCGCTCGGTCGCGGCTGCGGGCCGCTGCTGCTGACCCGCGGCGGCGTCGGTGGCATTGGCGGTGGCGGCACGGAGAACTTTGGCGACACGGTGGGCATCGACGGGCGCACCGTCGCCGTCCCCAGCGAGCGCTCGACCGCGTACCTGCTGTTCCGGCTGTGGGCCGCGGGGCAGCGACCCGAGCGGATCGACGTCGTCCCGTTCGTCGACATCATGCCGGCGGTGCGCGACGGCCGGTACGACGCCGGGCTGGTCATCCACGAGGCCCGATTCACCTATCCGGACTACGGGCTGGCCTCGCTGGTCGACCTCGGCCAGTGGTGGGAGTCCGACACGGGGCTGCCCATCCCGCTCGGGGCAATCCTCGCCCGGCGTGGCCTCGATGCCGCAGCACTGACCGACGTCGTGCGCGCGTCGGTCGAGCACGCGTGGGCCGACCCGGGTGCGTCGGCCGCATACATCGCCGAGCACGCCGCCGAGATGTCACCGGACGTGCAGCAGCGGCACATCGCCTTGTACGTCAACGAGTTCACGCGAGAGCTGGGCGAGGACGGCTACGCCGCGATCGAGGCCCTGCTCGGCCGTGCCCACGCCGAGGGCCTGACCCCGAGCAACCCGACCCTGCGCTGACTGACGGGGACTGACTGACGGGGACTGACTGATGAGGGCTGGGCGACCGGCGCGGTCATCGTGATCTTGTTGCGCTTCGGTCGCCCCGACCACACCACCGCAACAAGATCCACTATCTTGTTGCTTTTGGGTCGCCCCACCCGCCTGAGCGCAACAAGATCCAGAGCCGACGAGCCGTACCTCCGCGACGTTCCTGCACCCATAGTCGATCTTCCTGCACCACATAGTCCCGGTGACCACCCGCGCAGGAAGGTCCACAACGCGGACTCCGCGCAACGGCGGATTCAGTCACGCGTCCAGGTTGTCGGCGAAGGCGCGCAGCAGGCCGGCGATCTTGCGGGCCTCGGGCTTGTCGGGATAGCGGCCGCGGCGTAGCGAGTTCGACACGCTGTCCAGCAACTTGATCATGTCCTCGACGAGCGGCGCCATCTCCTCGGCCGGCTTGCGCGTCGCGCGAACGACCGATGGAACCGGGTCCAGGATCTTCACCTGCATCGCCTGGTTGCCCTTGCGCCCGGACACCACGCCGAACTCCACGCGCTGGCCCGGCTTGAGTTCGGTGACACCGTCCGGCAGCGCGTCGCGATGCACGAACACGTCATCGCCACCGGGGGACTCGTCGTACGAGAGGAAGCCGAACCCCTTCTCCGCACTGAAGAACTTCACCTTGCCGCTAGGCACCGGAACTCCTCGAATAGCCACGCATCGGCGCGTCCGGGTGAAACGCACCGAAGGCACCGCACGCTCGCGGTGCCTTCGCCTACAGGTTACTTGTCGCGCGCTCCGGAAGCACAGGGATACTGGCAGCCGTGTCCAAGCTCCCTGCCTCGCCCGCGGTTCGCGTGGGCCTGGTGCTGTTCGCGCTAGGGCTGCTCTTCATCGCCGCGGACGTGCTGCCCTTCTTCGCCGACGACCGCAATCGACCGCTGTGGCTGAACCTGGCCTGCCTGCTCGCACCGATCGGCTTCGCGCTCGCGGTGTGGGCAGGCCTGCGGGCCGGGCGCGAGGACCAGCGGGCCGCGCTTCGCGCCCTGACCGAACCGGGGCCGCCCCCGCCGGGCGACATGGCACACTGAACAGTCCGCATCTGGGCCGAGCGAGAGGGCAACAATGGCCAGCAGCACGCCGCGAACTCCTGAACAGTTCCGCGCCCGGGACCTGGAGGCCGAGGACTTCCACGTCAACGAACTGGCCGCTGACAAGGCCGGCGCGCTCTCGCCGTTCGGACCCGACGTCGAGCTCCCGCTGCCCCTGGACCGGATCCGCTACCAGCATCCGTCGCCGGCCGATCGTCCGAACCTCGCAGACGGGCGCTGACCCACGACGCACGTGCCCGCACCACCCGATCCGGCCTCCGGCGACCGCCCGGCAACGTTGACGGACTGGCTGCGCGGTCGCGCCGACTCGCAGCTCGGCGAGCTGCTCAGCCACCGGCCGGACCTGGCCCTTCCTGCCCCGGCCGACCTGCCCACCCTGGCCAGCCGCCTGTCGGTGCGCACGTCCGTCCAGCGGGCCGTCGACGCCCTCGACGCCTTCACGCTCCGCGTCCTGGAGGCGCTCGTGCTGAGCGCCGGCGTGGACGGCCGGGCTCAGCTCGCGGACGCCGCGCCGCTGCTCGGCCACCTCGACGAGCCGGACCTCGCCCGCGCCGTCGACGCGCTGCTGGACCTGGGCCTGGTGTGGGGCACGCCGCCGACGGTGCACCTGGTCACGAGCGTGCGCGAGTCGGTCGGGACGCACCCGGCGGGCCTGGGCCGGCCGGCTGCGGTGCTGTTCCGGGGCGTGGCCGACGTCCAGCTCGCCCCGGTGCTGCGGGCGATGGGCCTGCCGCCGGCGGGGCAGCCGCGCGCCGGGGCGTCCGCTGCCGACGTGCTCGCCGACCCGGCCCGGGTCCGCGCCATGATCGACGCGTGCGACGGCGAGGAGCGGGAAGTCCTCGACCGGCTCGCCGCCGGTCCGCCAATCGGCACCGTGCGCAACGCCCAGCTGCCACCGGCCCGGGACGAGCTGCCACCGCCGCACCGGCTGCTGTCGCGTGGCCTGCTGATCGCCGTCGACGCGCAGACGGTCGAGCTGCCGCGCGAGGTCGCGATTGCCCTGCGCCCGGTGCCGATCGGTGACCTGCAGCCGCACGCGCCCGAGATCAGGATCGAGCGCCGCGAGCCAGCCGAGCTGGACCGGGCCGGCGGCACTGCCGTGCTCGAGACGCTGCGCGTGGTCGAGGCGCTGGCCGAGTCCTGGACGGTGCACCCGCCGGCGCAGCTGCGATCCGGAGGCGTCGGCGTCCGCGATCTGCGGCGTACCGCGCGCGAGCTCGGCGTCGACGAGCCTGCCGTCGCGCTCATCGCCGAGACGGCAGGCGCGGCGGGGATGCTCAACGCGACCCACGAGCTCGAGTCGTCCTACCTGCCGACCCCGGACTTCGACGACTGGCTGCGGCACGACCCGGCCGCGCGCTGGACCGAGATCGCGTCGGCGTGGCTGGCGATGACCCGTCAGCCCAGCCTGGTCAACCAGCGGGGCGATCGCGACCGGGTGATCAGCGTGCTCGGCCCGGACGTCGAGCGCGGGACCGTCGCCGGGCTGCGCCGGCAGGTGCTCGCCGTCCTCAGCCGCCTGCCGCCCGGCGCGGCACCGACCGAGCGCGCCGACGTGCTGCGCCACCTGGCCTGGCAGGCGCCGCGTCGCGCGAGTGCCCAGCGCCCGCTCGTGGAGGCGATCCTTGCCGAGGCCGACCTGCTCGGACTCACTGCCGCCGGCGGCCTCACCGGCTACACGCGCACCTTGCTGGACGGGTCGCGGGCCGTCGCCGAGCAGGTGCTCGACGACGCGCTGCCCGATCCGGTCGACCACTTCCTCGTCCAGCCGGACCTGACGATCGTCGTGCCGGGACCCCCTACCGCGGAGCTGGCGCGCGAGCTCACCCTCGTCGCCGATCTCGAGTCCACCGGCGGCGCCAGCGTGTACCGGATCACCGAGGCGACCGTGCGCCGCGCGCTGGATGCCGGACGCAGCGGCGCCGATCTGCACGCGTTCGTCGCCGAGCGGTCGCGGACGCCCGCCCCGCAGGCTCTGACGTACCTGATCGACGACAGCTCCAAGCGGCACGGCGCGCTGCGGACGGGGGTGGCCGGGGCGTACCTGCGCTGCGACGACGAGGCGTTGCTGACGCGCGTCCTCACCGATCGCGAGGTCGGCACCCTGCAGCTCCGGCGGCTCGCCGGCACCGTGGCCGTCTCGGCCGCGCCCGTGGCCCGCATGCTCGACGTGCTCCGCGAGGCCGGCTACGCGCCTGCGGCCGAGGCACCGGACGGCGAGGTCATCGCGATCGGGCCGGACGCCGTGCGCGCCCCGTCCCGCCCGTCCGCGCGGCCGTCCCGGTCCCGCGTGGCGACCTCGACCGGACAGCTCGCCGAGCTGGTCCGGCGGATCCGCGCGGGTGACACGCTGACGGCGATCAGCACGCGGGTGCGGCCGTTGACGCAGCAGATTCCGGGCGTCACGTCGGCGGCGACGATGGGCGTGCTGCGCGACGCGATCCGGGCCGGACGGCAGGTGCTGCTCAACTGCGCCGAGCCGGACGGCACCGCGACCCGGCACACGATCGTCCCGATCTCCATGGCGGGGGGGTACGTGCGCGGCCACGAGCCGGCGTCCCAGCGGCTGCAGTCCTTCCCGCTGCACCGCCTGATCGCGGTCACGGTCATCGATGACGGGGGCGGCGGACCGGACGGCTTCCCGGACAGCGACGACGCCTCGTGAGGCCCGCGCAACGTTCTTGCGGTGGCCCGGGATGAGTGAGCAGACCGGGCTCCTCCCGGTGCGGTTGCCGCTGTGGTGGCGCATCGCGGCGTGGGCGGCGATCGTCGCGGTGACGGTGTGGTCCACCCACCACATCTGGTCACAGGTCGCCGCCGGCGTGCTGATGGTGATCGCCGCCGTCCTGCTGCAGACGGTCCCGCTGGTGACGTCCTCGCGGCTGCAGGCACTCATGGTCGTCGTCGTCTCGGTCGCCGGCCTGGTCACCGTGCTCATCGCGTCCAACGGACTGGGGGAGGTGCCGGTCTTCCTCGTCGTGTCGCGCTTTCCGTACTACTTCGACCACCCGGCCGGGCGCGCGTTCGTGGTCGCGGACACGATCGCCGTCGCCACGGTCATCGGCGTGATCACGGGCAGCCCGGCCGGTGCGCTGGCCGGGATCGCGGTACCGCTGCTGATGCAGCGCGCCGCCGAGCACCGCGAGCTGGTCCTGCAGCGGGACCGGGCACAGGCGCTGCTCGCGGAGGTGCAGGCCGGCCGCGAGGCGGAGGCGCAGGCCGCGGCGCTCAGCGAGCGCAGCCGCATCGCCCGCGACCTGCACGACGTCCTCGCGCACAGCCTGGCCGGGCTGTCCCTGCAGTTGCAGGCCGTCCGCGCGGTCGCGACCGGCGCGGGCGTCGGGGCCACGATCCTCGAGCCGCTGGACAAGGCGGCGGCGCTCGCCCAGGACGGGCTGGCCGAGGCGCGCGAGGCGGTCAGCGCGCTGCGCGACCCGGTCGGGCTCGGGCTGGCCGCGCTGCCCGACCTTGTCGAGCGCCATCCGGGCCGGGTCGCTCTGGCCAGCACGGGCACGCCCGCGAGCGTGTCGCCGGAGGCCGAGCACGCGTTGTACCGCGTCGTCCAGGAGTCCCTGACCAACGCGGCACGGTACGCGCCGGGATCGCCCGTCGAGATCGAGCTGAGCTGGCAGGACGGGCAGCTGCGCGCGCGGGTGGACGACTCGGGCCCGGGCCCGGGCCGGGTGGCCGTCGCCGGGCAGGGCACGGGGCTGGGCCTGGCCGGCATGCAGGAACGGCTGGCGCGCGTCGATGGATCGCTGCACGCCGGGCCGCGGGCGGGCGGTGGCTGGCGGGTGGAGGCTCAGGTGAGGACGTCGTGATTCGGGTGGTGCTTGCCGACGATCAGGCCGTGGTGCGGGACGGTCTTGTCCTGCTGCTGTCGGCGAGTGCGGACGTCGAGGTGGTGGGCGCGGCCGCGGACGGCGAGCAGGCCGTCGCGCTGTGCGTGGAGCAGCGGCCCGACGTCGCCCTGCTGGACCTGCGGATGCCGAAGCTGGACGGCGCCCAGGTCACTGCGGCCCTCGCCGAGCAGGTGCCGACGACCCGGGTGCTGATCCTGACCACGTTCGCCGACGACGACGCGGTGCTGCCCGCGCTGCGAGCCGGGGCGGCCGGGTACCTGACCAAGGACACGAGCGGTGAGGCGCTGGTGGCCGGCATCCGGGACGTCGCGGCGGGGCGGACGGTCCTGGACGCCACCGTGCAGCGGCGGCTGGTCGAGCTGGCGACGGGTGCCGCGCCTGCGCACGGTCCGCGCGAGCCCGAGCCGCACCCGGCCGACGGGCACGAGTCCGACGGGCTGACCCGCCGCGAGGTGGACGTCGTCCGGCTGGTGGCCGAGGGGCTGTCGAACCAGCAGATCGCCCGCCGGCTCGTCGTCAGCGAGGCCACCGTGAAGACCCACCTGAACCACGTGCTGTCCAAGCTCGACGTGGACGGCCGGCCCGGCCTCGTCGCCTGGGCGTGGCGACGGGGCCTGGCTGGCCGGTGAGGGGACGGGTCAGACGGTGACGAGGTTCCGCTCGGCCGGCTGACCGAGGGTCCGCTGGCTGCGGACCAGCAGGATGCCGGTGCGGCTGAGCACCTCGCCGAGCGCCATGAGCACGAGCGCGGCGGTCCAGACGTCGATGCTGAGGTGGTGCGTGCGGCCGAACCGGTACAGGCTCGGGCCGCCGCCGTGCGAGGCCCACACCGCGAACGCGAACCGCGAGCCCATGCTGAGCACCCAGACACCCGCGGCGGTCCAGCCGGCCTTGACCAGCGCGTAGCGGCCGCCGTCGGCACGCACCCGGGTGGTCAGGGCGCTGATCGATCCGAACGCGACGCCGACGAGGGTCAGGCCGACGATCAGGACCAGGTTGTTGCCGGACGTGGGGATCGTGTGCAGATAGCTGTCCGCGACCCAGGCGATGATGCCGAGCGGCAGGAGCACCGCCTTGCGATCGAGGCGGCTCTCGCGGAGCTGGCGCAGGACGAGCAGGACCAGGACGCTGTCGAAGAGGTAATCGCTGAATGTCATGCCTCAAGGTTCGCGATTTCGGCGCCTCCGCGAATCAACCCCAAGGTTGAGACAGGGTGGAACACCCGCACAGGTGGCGATGTTTGCGATACTGGTTAGTCCGCCTAAACCCCGTGGGAGCCCAGTGACCGACGGCCCGCTGATCGTCCAGTCCGACAAGACCCTGCTGCTCGAGGTCGAGCACCCGATGGCCCCGGAGGCACGGGCCGCGATCGCGCCGTTCGCCGAGCTGGAGCGTTCCCCGGAGCACGTGCACACCTACCGGCTGACCCCGCTCGGGCTGTGGAACGCGCGCGCGGCCGGGCACGACGCCGAGCAGGTCGTGGACGCGCTGGTCCGCTACTCCCGCTTCGCCGTCCCGCACGCGCTGCTGGTCGACGTGGCCGACACGATGGACCGCTACGGTCGGCTGCAGCTGGTGAAGCATCCCGTCCACGGCCTGGTCCTGGTCAGCCTGGACCGCGCCGTCCTGGAGGAGATCCTGCGGCAGAACAAGATCGCACCGATGCTCGGCGAGCGGGTCGAGGACGACGTGGTGCTGGTGCACCCGTCCGAGCGCGGCCGGCTCAAGCAGGCGCTGCTCAAGGTCGGCTGGCCGGCCGAGGACCTGGCCGGCTACGTCGACGGCGAGGCCCACGAGATCGCGTTGAAGCAGGACGACTGGGAGCTGCGCAGCTACCAGCAGCAGGCTGTCGACATGTTCTGGGCAGGAGGGTCCGGCGTCGTTGTTCTGCCTTGTGGCGCAGGGAAAACTCTCGTCGGCGCGGCCGCGATGGCACAGGCGAAGGCGACCACCCTGATCCTCGTCACCAACACCGTCGCGGGACGCCAGTGGAAGCGCGAGCTGCTCGCCCGCACGTCGCTCACCGAGGAGGAGATCGGCGAGTACAGCGGCGAGAAGAAGGAGATCCGCCCGGTCACGATCGCGACGTATCAGGTGATGACGACGCGGCGCAAGGGCGAGTACCGGCACCTGGAGCTGTTCGACTCCCGCGACTGGGGCCTGATCGTCTACGACGAGGTGCACCTGCTGCCGGCGCCGATCTTCCGGCTGACCGCCGATCTGCAGTCCCGGCGCCGGCTCGGGCTGACCGCCACGCTCATTCGTGAGGACGGCCGCGAGGGCGACGTCTTCTCGCTGATCGGGCCGAAGCGCTACGACGCGCCGTGGAAGGACATCGAGAACCAGGGCTGGATCGCGCCGGCCGACTGCACCGAGGTCCGCGTGACGCTCACCGACGCCGAGCGGATGGCGTACGCGACCGCCGAGCCGGAGGACCGCTACAAGCTCGCGGCCACCGCGCGCACCAAGCTGCCGGTGATCCGGACGATCGTCGAGCAGCACCCGGACGACCAGGTGCTCGTCATCGGCGCGTACCTCGACCAGCTCGACGACGTCTCGGCCGAACTCGACGGCGCGCCGATCATCCAGGGCTCGACGACGAACAAGGAGCGGGAGCGGCTGTACGACGAGTTCCGCCGCGGCGAGACCCGGGTGCTCGTCGTCAGCAAGGTCGCGAACTTCTCCATCGACCTGCCCGAGGCCGCGGTCGCGGTCCAGATCTCGGGGACGTTCGGGTCGCGGCAGGAGGAGGCGCAGCGGCTGGGGCGGGTCCTGCGGCCCAAGCACGACGGGCGCCAGGCGCACTTCTACACCGTGGTCGCGCGCGAGACCCTGGACGCCGAGTATGCGGCGCATCGCCAGCGCTTCCTCGCCGAGCAGGGTTACGCGTACACCATCGTCGACGCAGATGACCTGCTCGGCCCGAGCCTGCCGGGGTTCCGGGCCGAGGACGACTGACCTTCGATCAGCGGCTGACATCGCAGGTGCATCCCAGGCCGGTACCGTTGTGGTATGAGCACCCAGATTGCCGTCCGCCTTCCAGATGACGTGGTGCAGTTCGTCGACTCCCAGGTATCCAGCGGTGCGGCCAAGAGCCGCGCCGACTTCATCTGGCACGCGATCAAACGAGAAGAACGTCGACTGGTGGCCGAGCGGGACGCCGCGATCTACGCCTCGATGAGCGGGCAGGACGACGAGTTCGCCGGGCTCGCGGGATACGCCGCACGAGTGCCTCTGGACGAGCTCGACTGATGCGCCCGATTCATGTCGCCAAGCTCGACAAGTCCCGTCCCGCACTGGTGCTGACCCGGGAACAGGTCAGGGCACGCCGGACTCTGGTCACCGTCGCACCCATCACGAGCACGGCGCGCGGCCTGTCCGTCGAGGTCCCGGTCGGCGTTGCGAACGGGCTGGATCACACGTGCGTCGTCAACCTGGACAACATCATGACGATCTCCGTCGCCGACCTCGGGGGCCAGATCGGCCGGCTACTGCCCGAGCAGGAGGCCGCTCTCAGCAGGGCGATCAACGCCGCCTTCGACCTCGATTAGCGAACTACGTCAAAGGCGGGCCGCCCTCGATGCAGGCCGAAACCGCGCCCACTTGCTCGCGGCGACACTGCTCACGGCCGACGCCCGGCTGTGGACACGTGACAAGCACCTCGCCGCGGCGGCATCGACCCTGAGCTGTGCGGCTTAGGTCATCGGCTGTCGCGATAGATTGCCCTGGTGAACCGGCATCGGATCGCCAGCGTGGCCGGCGTGATCGTCATCGTCCCGATGGTGGCCGCAGGCTGCTCGTCGTCGGCGTCGAAGCAGGACGGCAGCCACGCCGACGCCTCCGTGCTGGCCGCGAAGTTGGGCAAGTCGCTGAAGGCCCTGACGGCCGCGCACCTCGACATCGACGCCGGATCTCTGGGCGGTAAGAGCACCGCGGACGTCACGCTCGACAACGGTCATGCCACCGCGACGGACGTGCAGCTCAGTCAGTCGGCCGGCCAGATCGACGTGGTGACCGTCGACGGCAAGAGCTACGCGAAGGTGCCTGCCGGGACGAGCAAGAGCGGCAAGCCGTGGGTGCTGGTCCGCTCCGATAGCACCAACCCGCTGGTGCAGACGATCTCGCCGGCGCTGAGCGTCACCGGCATCATCACCTCACTCAGCGTCGTGTCCGGCCTCGTCGATTCGGCCTCGGACGTGCAGGACCACGGCAGCGCATCGGTCGACGGCATCCCGACGACGCACTACACGATGAAGGTCGATCCGAACAAGAGCACCGGGAACAGCGAGCTGGACGGGATGCTGCGGTCCCTTGGTGGCACGAAGATCCCGGTGGACCTGTGGCTCGACAGCCAGGCGCGCCCGGTGAAGTTCGTCCTGGACATCGCACTGGGCAGCGCCAAGTTTCCCGTCACCGTCGACGTCAGCAAGTTCGACGCACCGCTGACAATCACCGCCCCGCCGGCGTCGGAGGTGGGCACCGGATGACGGCCGCTCCGGCGTCCCCGCCACCGGACGACAAGGACTGGATGTGGATCCTGTCGCGCAGCTGCCCGGAGTGCGCCTTCGACGCGCCCGCGCTGGATCGCGCCGCAATCGCAGCGCTGGTTCGTCAGGTGATCGAAGTGTTCGGCACCGCGCTCGCGGAGGCGTCAGCGGCTGAGCGCCCGTCGCCTCAGGTGTGGTCGGTGCTGGAGTACGGCTGCCACATTCGTGACGTCTGCGTGCTGTTCGACGCGCGCCTGCACCTGATGCTCTGCGCCGACGACCCCACGTTCGACAACTGGGACCAGGACGAGGCGGCGCTCGCGTCGCGGTACTGGGAGCAGGAGCCGGCGGTCGTCGCGCGCGAGCTTGCGGCCGCTGCTGATCGCATCGCCGGCGCGTTCTCCGCCGTCGCCGGCGATCAGTGGAGCCGGTCCGGTCGTCGGTCGAACGGCTCGGTGTTCACGATCGACACGTTCGGCCGCTACTTCGTGCACGACCTCGTGCATCACGCACACGACATCGGCCGATCGGTGATCGGCGGCGGCTATCCAGCGGCCTCACCTCCTCCGCCGCCCCGGCCAACGCGCTGAGTCGCTCGGTTGCCCGGGTTGTTCGGTTTCTCGGACCACTGAACGGCTCGGGTCCCACCAGGTCGGGCCGCTCGAGCAACCACAATCGCCAGCGCGCCCACGTGCCGAACGCCTCGTCGGTGGTCGTGACGCCGAACATCGCGGGCCGGCCGAGTGCCGCACGAACGCCGTCGACAGCGTCATCGAAACAAGCCGTCGTCAGGGCTCGGTCCACCTCCTCGGGCGTCTCGGCCACCTCGTCGTGGAGCGAAGAACCCGGGCCGACCCAGGTCAGGATCTCGCGCCGCAGGTCCGAGGCCGTGACCAGGCAGTAGGGGTCCAACCGATCGTCGAACTCGATCATCCAGGCGAGCATCTCGTCGAACGTGTCATCGCGAGCCGCCCGGCCGGTCGGCCGGGCCGCGCCGATGTGGTCGAGCCAGTAGAGGCCAGGCAGGTCCTCGCGCAGGTCGGCGGCGCGCCGGGCGAGCATGATCCGGTCCAGGCCGCCCGTCATCTGCGCGGCGGCGGTCAGCACCCCGCACGCGCCCGGACTCACCTCGACACCGATCGCCTCGCCCAGGACCCCTGGTGGCGCATCGTGGCGCAGGCAGTAGCCGACCAGCTCGCCGGCGATCGTCTCGGCACAGCGCGGCCGGCGCGCGAGCTCGACGTCATCGAACTGCGTGCGCCACCGCTCGGACGAGAGCTGCCCGTCGATGACCGTCC
>JBOGDQ010000023.1:0-15107 GCA_050742975.1 Jatrophihabitantaceae bacterium | reverse complement strand
GTCAGCGGCACCGACGAGCACGGCACACCCATCCAGGTGCAGGCCGACAACGAGGGCGTCAGCCCCCGCGAGCTCGCCGACCGCAACGCTCTCGTGATCGCGAAGGACCTGCAGAACCTGGGCCTGTCCTACGACCTGTTCACCCGCACGAGCACGAAGAACCACTACGCGATCACGCAGGAGATCTTCCTGGGTCTGCTCAAGAACGGGTACGTCTTCGCGCACACCCAGCTCGGCGCGATCAGCCCGTCCACCGGCCGCACCTTGCCCGACCGGTACATCGAGGGCACCTGCCCGATCTGCGGCTTCCCGAGCGCGCGGGGCGACCAGTGCGACAACTGCGGCAACCAGCTCGACCCGATCGACCTGATCAATCCGGTGTCCAAGATCAACGGCGAGACGCCCAGGTTCGCCGAGGTGGAGCAGATGATGCTCGACCTGCCCGCGTTCGCCGAGGTGTTGGCCGAGTGGCTGAAGAAGCAGACGCACTGGCGGCCGAACGTCCAGAAGTTCAGCCTCAACCTGCTCGATGACCTCAAGCCGCGCTCGTACACGCGCGATCTCGAATGGGGCATCCCGGTGCCGCTGGACGGCTGGCGCGAGCGCCCGGACAAGTCGATCTACGTCTGGTTCGACGCCGTTGTCGGGTACCTGTCCGCGTCGATCGAGTGGGCGGCCCGTTCCGGCGACCCGGACGCGTGGCGTGCGTGGTGGCAGGACGAGAGCGCCCGCCACTACTACTTCATGGGCAAGGACAACATCGTCTTCCACGCCGAGATCTGGCCGGCGATGCTGATGGGCTACTCGGGCATCGGCGCGAGGGGCGGCGAGCCCGGCTCGCTCGGCGCGCTCCAGCTTCCGTACGAGGTCGTCTCCAGCGAGTTCCTGACGATGGAGGGCAAGAAGTTCTCCTCCTCGCGCAACGTGGTCATCTACGTCGGGGACATGCTCTCGCGCTACGACGCGGACGCGCTGCGCTACTACCTCGCGGTCGCCGGGCCGGAGAACCAGGACACCGACTTCACCTGGTCGGAGTTCGTGCGCCGCAACAACGAGGAACTGGTCGGCACCTGGGGCAACCTGGTGAACCGGACCGTCTCGATGACCGCGAAGAACCTCGGCGCGATCCCCGCGGCCGGTGCGCTGACCGGCGCCGACCGCGCGCTGCTGGCCTCGTCCAAGGCCGCGTTCGGATCCGTGGGTGAGCTGCTGTCCCGCTCGCGGCAGAAGGCGGCGATCAACGAGGCGATGGGCGTGGTCGGAGCGGCGAACAAGTACCTGTCCGACATGGAGCCGTGGAAGCTGAAGAACAGTGACCCCGACCGGATGGCGTCGGTGCTGCACGTGGCGCTGCAGGTGGTGTCCGACGCGAAGACGCTGCTGACCCCGTTCCTGCCGTCGTCCTCGGCGAAGGTGCACACGCTGTTGGGCGGTGACGGCGACTGGGCCCGGATGCCGGACCTGGTCGAGGTCGACGAGCCGACGGCGCCGGGTTCGCCGGGCTACTCGGTGCTGACCGGCGACTACGACACCGGCGCGCGCTGGGAGTCGACGCCGATCGCCGTCGGCCACCCGCTCGCGCCGCCGACGCCGATCTTCACCAAGCTCGACCCGTCGGTCGTAGACGACGAGCTCGCCCGGCTCGAACCATGACCGATTCGGGAGTCTCCCGTCCGACAGGTGGACGGGAGACTCCCGAATCGCGGCTGAGCACTCCCATTTTCGACGCGCATACGCACCTGGACGCGATGGCGGAGCGGGCCGGGCTGGTGCCGGGGGACGCGTTCGTGGCCAACGCGATGCGCGAGGCGCGTCAGGTCGGCGTGGTCCGCGCGATCACGGTCGGTGACACCGTCGAGTCCTCGCGCTGGTGCGTCCGTGCCGCGAACCACCACCCGGACGTCTACGCCGCGGTCGCGGTCCATCCCACCGAGGTCACCGGTATGACCGACGACGACTACGGCGAGCTGGAGCAGCTCGCCGGCGACCCGCGCGTCCTCGCGGTGGGGGAGACGGGGCTGGACTACTACTGGGACCGCACCGAGCCGGCCGATCAGCAGGCGCACTTTCGTCGCCACATCGAGCTGGCCAAGCGCGTCGGCAAGGCGCTGATGATCCACGACCGCGACGCGCACGCGGACGTGCTGCGAATCCTGCGCGAGGAGGGTGCCCCGGAACAGGTGGTCTTCCACGCGTTCTCCGGCGACGCCGCGATGGCCCGTGAGTGCGCGGCCGCCGGCTACGTCCTGTCCTTCCCCGGCGTGATCACGTTCAAGAACGCGCCGGCCTTGCGCGAAGCCGCCGCCGCCGTCCCGATCGAGCAGCTGCTCGTCGAGACCGATGCCCCGTTCCTGACACCGCACCCGTTCCGCGGCCGCCCCAATGCGCCGCGCCTGCTGCCGCTGACGGTGCACGCGCTCGCCGCGGCCGGCAGGCACGACGTCGACGCGCTGTGCCGCGCCGTCACCGCGACCGGAGCCCGGATGTTCGGGCTACCGCCCGGACCGTCGGACCGTCCGCTTTGATCTGTTTTTCACCCCGGCGTGGTGGCGTTCACACTGACGCTTGCAAAAGCAGGCACATTCGTTCCGGTCGCGGCATCCGTGCCACTGGGCCAGCGCCTGCCCTTGATCGATGCGCACTGCCGGAACGCCTGAATTCCGGGCGCCGCAAGGGAGTCCGTCGTGCAGGCCGGGCCCCTCGGCAGGTCCGAACGGCCGTTGGAACGCGTTCTCGTTATGGCGATAGCAGCGGCGCTCCGAGCCGGACATAACTCCCGAATCGGCGAGGCGGCGTTTGGCCGGGCCCGGATCTGGCCGTTACGGTTCCGTGACCAAATGAGTGCGCGAAGCGTGCGACCGAGGATGGGAGTTTCCAGATGCGTCGCAGCGTCAAGTACGGCCTCTACGGTGCTGTACTGGCCGGTCTCGTGGGTGGCACCGCCGCCTTCGCGGTCGGTCCGACGGGATCCACCGTCCACCTCCAGGTGGACGGCCAGAGCAAGGACATCCACACGACCGCGAGCGATGTCAGCGGCGTGTTGAAGGACGCGGGGTACCAGGTCGGCAGTCACGACATCGTCGCCCCCGCCATAACCGCAAAGATCCACAACGGCAGCACGATCGTCTACAAGCGTGGCCGGCTGCTGCACCTGAACGTCGACGGCAAGGCCGAGAACGTGTGGACGACGGCTCCGACCGTCGCGCAGGCGCTCGGGCAGCTCGGCTACCCGAGCTCGGACTTCGTCTCGGTGTCGCGGTCCAAGCGACTGCCGCTCAATCCCAGTGACATCGTGCTGCGCTCGCCGAAGCACGTCGTCCTGGTCCACGACCACCACACCTCCGCGGTGACGACCACCGCGCAGACCGTCGCCCAGGTCCTGACCGACGCCGGCGTCAAGGTCGGCGCCAAGGACCGGCTCAAGCCGCTGGCGGCCACTACGGTGCGCAACGGCTTGAAGATCATCCTGCAGCGGGTGATCGTCAAGCGGGAGACCGTCCGCCAGTCGGTGGACTACCCGGTCGTCAAGAAGCACGACTCGTCGATGTACACCGACCAGTCGACGGTGATCACCAACGGGGTCAACGGCTCCGAGGACGTCACCTACGCCGTGACCTACCTCGACGGCAAGCGGTCGGGCAGCACGCAGCTCGATACGACGACGGTCAGCGCCCCGAAGACCGAGGTCGAGAAGGTGGGCACCAAGAGCCGGCCGCAGCCCAAGGTCTCCAACAGCGGCCTGAACTGGGACGGTGTGGCCAACTGCGAGTCCGGCGGCAACTGGTCAATCAACACCGGCAACGGCTTCTACGGCGGCCTGCAGTTCGACTACGGCACGTGGCTGTCCAACGGCGGCGGCCAGTACGCGTCGCGGGCCGACCTGGCCAGCCGTGATCAGCAGATCGCGATCGCGACGAAGGTGTACGACGCCCGCGGGTCGAGCCCGTGGCCGGTGTGCGGCCAGTACCTGTAGCCGCCCGCCGCTTCGTCCGGTAGTTCCACTCAGAACCCGGCCGCGGCCTCCGATCGTAGGTGGATGAGGAGTGCCGTGAGCCGGGTTCTGTGCTGCCGAAGACGTGCCGCAGACGCGCCGGAGACGCGCCGCGGTGGCCCGGAGTTTGCGCCCGCGTACCGATCCGTTACAGTTCCGTGACCCACCAGGTCGCAACCCGGGACGACCAATCAAGGAGATCCCCTCTTGCTCCGCAGTGTGAAGTACGGCCTGTACGGCGCAGTGCTGGCAGGTCTCGTCGGCGGCACCGTCGCCTGGACCAACGTCGACAAGACGGTCGATCTCGTCGTCGACGGCCGGAGTTCCAGCGTTCACACGACGGCCGGTGACGTGGGCGACGTGCTCGCCCAGGCCGGGTACCACCCCGGCGCGCACGACATCCTGGCTCCGGCGGCGGACGTCCCGGTGCATGACGGCAGCAAGATCGTCTACTCGCGCGGGCGGCTGCTGCTGCTGAACGTCGACGGGGTGCGCAAGGACGTCTGGACCACCGCGCCCACCGTCTCGGCTGCGATGGCGCAGCTGGGCTACTCGACCGCCGACTTCACCTCGGTGTCCCGCTCGAGACGGCTGCCGCTGAGCCCGACCGACATCGCCGTGCGGAGCCCGAAGATCGTCACCTTCGTCCACGACGGCCGCACCGAGAAGCTCACCACCACCGACACGACGATCGGGCAGCTGATGGCCGATCTGAGCGTGACCCTCGGCTCCACGGACCGGCTCACCCCGCCGCCGACGGCGGCGCTGGAGCCGAACGCGACCATCGTGCTCAAGCGAGTCCGGCAGGCGCGGGTCACTAGCACCGACCCGATCCCGTTCCCCACGACGAACAAGGACGATTCGAGCCTGCCCACGGGCCAGACCCAGATCATCACCGCGGGCCGGAACGGGCTGGCCCGGATCACCTGGGCGCTGGTCTACATCGACGGCAGGATCGCCGGGCGGACCAAGCTCACGAGCGTCGTCCTCCACGCGCCGACGCCACAGGTCGTGAAGGTCGGCACCAAATCAGCCGCCTCGTCGGGCTCGTCCGCCTCGGCGCCGAAGGTCACCTCGGTCTCGCCCGGCTCGGCCCAGGACATCGCCCGCAAGCTCCTGCTCGCCAAGGGCATGGGCAGCGACCAGTTCGACTGCCTGGTCACGCTCTGGAACCACGAGAGCGGCTGGAACACGCACGCCGCGAACCCGAGCGGCGCCTACGGCATCCCGCAGGCCCTGCCCGGATCGAAGATGTCCTCCGCCGGGCCGGATTGGCAGAACAGCGCGCAGACTCAGATCACGTGGGGCCTGGGCTACATCGCCTCCCGCTACGGCACCCCGTGCGACGCGTGGTCGTCGTGGCAGTCCCAGGGCGGCTGGTACTGACACACTCGGCGCTGCTCGGCCCGGCCGAGATCAGGGTGCTGGCGGACACGCTGGGGGTGCGGCCGACCAAGTCGCTCGGGCAGAACTTCCTGCACGACGCCAATACGATCCGCCGGATCGTCCGCACCGCCGGGCTGGACGCGGACGACGTGGTGCTCGAGGTCGGTCCCGGGCTGGGCTCGCTGACGCTCGGGCTGCTGACGGCCGGCCATCCGGTGACGGCGGTCGAGATCGATCCGGTGCTCGCGCGTGCCCTGCCCGGCACCGTCGCTGCCCGACTGCCCGGCGCGTCCCTGACCGTCGTGACGGCCGATGCGCTCCGCCTGGCCGACCTGCCGGGTGCGCCGCCGACGGCCCTGGTGGCGAACCTGCCGTACAACGTGGCCGTCCCGGTCGTCCTGGGCCTGCTTCAGACCGTCCCGACACTGCGCCGCGGGCTGGTGCTGGTGCAGGCCGAGGTCGCCGAGCGGCTCGCCGCCGCGCCCGGCTCGAAGGTCTACGGCGTCCCGAGCGCGAAGGTGGCGTGGTACGCGAGCGCGGCGCGTGCGGGCGCGGTGCCGCGGTCGGTGTTCTGGCCGGTGCCGAACGTCGACTCCGGGCTGGTGCGCCTGGTCCGCCGCGACCCGCCGGTGACGTCCGCGTCGCGGGCCGAGGTATTCGCCGTGATCGACGCGGCGTTCGCCCAGCGGCGCAAGATGCTGCGGGCCGCGCTCGCCGGGTGGGCCGGGTCGGGTTCGGCCGCGATCGACGCGCTGACGGCCGCCGGCGTGGACCCCGCGGCCCGGGGCGAGACGCTCGACGTGGCGCAGTTCGCGGCCATCGCCGCCGCCCGACCCCGTGCCTGAGCGGTACTGCGTGCCGTGCCAGGTAGGTGAACCCGGTTTGCATGTGGTGCCCGCGCTGGCGGGGGGTGGCCCGCGTACGCAGCGGGTGCAAACCGCGACCGGCCGGGCTTATGTGTGGCGATACGGCCGGATCAGCTCGAGGTTCGCGCCGGTCGGCACCGCACCGATGCCGGTGAGCAGGGCGATCGATGCCGCGTTCGCGCCGTCCACCTCGGCGTCGACGAACGCGACACCCCGCTCGTGCAGCGCGGCGAACGCGGCGCCCAGCAGGACCCGCGCCAGCCCGCGCCGCCGGTACGCGCGCGTCACGCCGATCAGCCCGAGCCGTGGAATCGTCGGTATGTTCCACACCCGGACGAGGCCCGCGAACGCAGCCGCGGTGTCGTCGACGGCGACGAGGTACGTCGCGGGATCGAACTGGCGGCTGCCGAAGGTGTACTGAGCGAACTCCTCGGGATCGTTGCGCCAGCCCTGCGCGCCGGGGACGTCGGTGCGCAGTTCGTCGTCCAGGCGGCGCAGCAGGGCCTCGTCGACGACATCGGCGGCAAGCAGGACCACGTCGAGGTCGGTGACCGCGGTGGCGAGTCCGGTGCGCGCGGGATCGACCGGCATGCGGTAGCGGACCTCCCGGCGACGGACGGCGAAGCCCAGCTCCAGCCAGCGATCCAGCTCCCGGTCGTCCTCGTCCAGCATCGTGTAGAGATCGTGCCGCAGGTCCTCGGCCATCGCCTCGACGAGTGGTTGCAACTCGTCGTCGTCCCAGGTGTCGACGGAGACGAACCACCGACCGTCCGGGCGGCACAACCCGTGCGCCGAGCCACTGAGTTCGTCGCCGCGCAGCACCCGCCACGTCGCGGTGCGCGACGGGTGGACGATGTCGAATCCGAGCAGGGTCATCGCCGCAGACCCTCGCACGGTCGACGGCCGGACCGCATTCGGTTTTGCCTCATGCGAGCCAGAGGCGACCTGTCACTCGATGAGCGCTCGCGCGGGTAGGTCAGCTCCTGCCCGCGAACAGGCTGGTGACCGAGCCGTCCTCGAACACGGCCTTGATGGCCTGGGCGAGCAGCGGCGCGATCGACAGGACGGTGAGCTTGTCGAACGCCTGGTCCGGGCCGATCGGCAGCGTGTTCGTGACGATCACCTCGCGGATGCGGCTGTTCTTGAGCAGGTCCGTCGCAGGCGAGGAGAAGACGCCGTGCGTGGCGGCCACGACGACATCGGTCGCGCCGTCGGCGAAGAGCAGGTCGGCGGCCTTGCTGATCGAGCCGCCGGTGTCGATCATGTCGTCGATCAGCAGGCAGCAGCGTCCTTCGACCTCGCCGACGACCCGGTTGGCGACCATCTCGTTCGCCGCGTCGACGTTGCGGGTCTTGTGTACGAACGCGATCTCGCACCCGCCAAGTTCGTCGGCCCACTGCTCGGCCATGCGCACCCGGCCGGTGTCTGGCGAGACGACGACGAGGTCCTGGCTGCCGTACTTCTGCTTGACATAGCCGGCCAGCAGCGTCAGCGCGAACATGTGGTCGACGGGGCCGTCGAAGAAGCCCATGATCTGCGCGGTGTGCAGGTCGACGGCCATCAGCCGGTCGGCGCCGGCCGTCTTGAACAGGTCGGCGATCAGCCGCGCGGAGATCGGCTCGCGGCCCTTGTGCTTCTTGTCCTGGCGCGCGTACGGGTAGAACGGCGCCACGACGGTGATCCGCTTCGCCGACGCGCGCTTGAGCGAGTCGACCAGGATCAGGCTCTCCATCACCCACTGGTTGATCGGGGTGGTGAAGGACTGGATCACGAACGCGTCCGAGCCGCGCACCGACTCGTTCGACTTGATGAACGTCTCGCCGTTTGCGAAGTCGCGTGCGGTCGTCTCGGTGATGGTCACACCGATGTGCTCGGCGATCTCGTCGGCCAGTTCGGGGTGGGCGCGGCCGGAGAAGAGCATCAGGCTCTTGCGGCCGGCGACTTGCAGCGTCGACATCAGTCGTCCTCGTTCGGCGTGGTGGCGCTTGCCCGTTCGGCAGCCTCCGCGGCCGCTGAGCCGGGACGCTTGCGCAGTACCCAGCCTGCCACGTTTCGCTGGGTGGCTCGCGCCACGCCCATGGCACCGGGCGGGACGTCCTGGGTGATGACCGAGCCGGCCGCGGTGTACGCGCCGTCGCCGACGCTCACCGGCGCGACCAGCATGTTGTCGCCGCCGATCTTGACGTGGTCGCCGACCGTGCTGCGGTGCTTGGCCACGCCGTCGTAGTTGAGGAACACGGTGGCTGCGCCGATGTTGCTGTGCTCGCCGATCGAGGCGTCGCCGACGTAGGACAGGTGCGGAATCTTCGTCCCCTTGCCGATCTCGCTGTTCTTCAGCTCGACGTACGTCCCGATGTGCACGCCGTCGGCGAGGTCGGTGCCCGGGCGCAGGTAGGCGAACGGCCCGGTGGTGACGTCCGCTCCGATCCTGGCCTGCTTGGCGACGGTGCGATCCAGCTGCGCGCGCGGGCCGACGCTGGTGTCGGTGAGGCTGACCTGCGGCCCGACGACCGCGCCGGAGCCGATGTGCGTCGTCCCGTGCAGGTCGACCGACGGCAGCAGGGTGGCGTCGGCGTCGATGGTCACGGTGGCATCGACCCACGTGCTGGCCGGGTCGACGACGGTGACGCCCGCGCGCATGTGCGCGTCGAGCAGCCGGGTGTTGTAGCTCCGATGGGCGGCCGCGAGCTGGGCCCGGTCGTTCACCCCGGCCGTCTCGGCGGCCGGTGCGGTGACGGCGCCGACCCGCCGGCCGTCGGCCACGAAGATTCCGACGACGTCGGGCAGGTACTCCTCGCCCTGCACGTTGTCGGTCGTCAGCCGCCCGACCGTGTCCCGCAGGGCGGCGTGGTCGAACACGTAGACACCGGAGGCCACCTCGGCCACCTCGCGCTCGGCGTCGGTGGCGTCCTTGTCCTCGACGATCCGCCGCACCTGGCCGGTCTGCGTACGCAGCACCCGCCCGTAGCCAGTGGCGTCCTCGAGAACGCTGGTGAGCAGCGTCGCGGCGGCGCTGGCCGCGGCGTGCGACTCGACCAGCCGGGTCAGGGTCTCGGGGGTCAGCAGCGGTGCATCGCCCGGGACGACGACGACGGCGCCGGGCGTCTGCGCAGGAACCGCTCCGAGCGCGAGCCGCACCGCGTGGCCGGTTCCGTTCTGCTCGGCCTGCACGACGGGGATCGCGGACGGCGCGATCTCGGCGAGGTGCGCGGTGACCTCCTCGCGCCGGTGGCCCACGACGACGACGGTGTGGGCGGCGTCGAGCGTGCCGGTGGCGGCGAGCGCGTGGCCGAGCAGCGAGCGCCCGGCGAAGCCGTGCAGCACCTTCGGTTGCGCCGCCGACCTCATGCGGGTGCCCTCCCCGGCGGCGAGGACGATGACGGCGCAGATGGGGATTTCGGACACGGTGGACGGGCACCCTTTCCGGACGATCATGCACTGACGGGGTCAGGAGTGGCTGGGGGACTCGGACTCGAACCGAGACTGCACAGCACCAAAGGCTGGCGGGCTGCCGATTACCCCATCCCCCACCGGATGTGCGATCAGACTACCGGCGGGCTCCGGCGCGGCTCGGCCGCCTTGGTGGCTACGTAACCGTAAGTTACGCTGACGTAACCACCCGACCGGAGGACGGACTGCCTATGACCACCACGCTCGACGATCGCCCGACCGCCGGCCCGAAGCCGGTGTTCGAGGGGACCAAGAAGCGTGGCGAGCAGCTCGCGCTCTACACGTTCGTCATCGTGCCGTTCCTCGCCTTCCTCGCGGTCGTGCCGGTCGCCTGGGGCTGGGGGCTCGGATGGACGGACATAGCGCTGTTCGTCGGGTTCTACGTCGTCACCGGCCTGGGCATCACCGTCGGCTACCACCGGCTGTTCACGCACGGCGCGTTCAAGGCCAACCGGCCGCTGCGGATCGCGCTGGCGATCGCCGGCTCGATGGCGATCGAGGGGCCGGTCATCCGCTGGGTCGCCGACCATCGCCGGCACCACGCCTACAGCGACCGCGACGGCGATCCGCACTCGCCGTGGCGCTACGGCCAGACGCTGCCCGCGCTGATGAAGGGGTTGACGTACGCGCACATCGGCTGGATGTTCGACGAGCTGCACACGAACCGGGAGAAGTACACGCCGGACCTGATGGGCGACCGCGACATCCGCCGCGTCGACTCGCTGTTCCCGCTCTGGGCGGCGCTCTCGCTGTTCGCGCCGGCGCTGCTCGGTGGGCTGATCTCGATGTCGTGGGGCGGTGCGCTGGCCGCGTTCTTCTGGGCCTCGCTGGTGCGGGTGTTCCTGCTGCACCACGTGACGTGGTCGATCAACTCGATCTGCCACACGATCGGCGAGCGGCCGTTCGCCGCGCGGGACAAGAGCGCCAACTTCTGGCCGCTCGCGATCCTGAGCTTCGGCGAGAGCTGGCACAACATGCACCACGCCGACCCGACGGCCGCACGGCACGGCGTGCTGCGCGGGCAGATCGATGAGTCCGCCCGGGTCATCCGGCTGTTCGAGAAGCTGGGCTGGGCGACGGACGTGCGCTGGCCCAGGCCCGAGCGCATCGAGAAGCTCAGAGTCTGACGGTGACCGTGATCCTCCTGCGCTGGTGGTGACGGTGATCTTCCTGCGCGGGCGGTCATTGGGGACCTGAGCCGCAGGAAGATCGCCGGCTGCGCTGGCCGTGACCGTGATCTTCCTGCGCGGGCGGTCATTGGGGACCTGAGCCGCAGGAAGATCGCCGGCTAAGGCTCGGGCGCCTCAGCGGACGGACGTGCCGATCTCGCGCGCGACGTCGTCGAGGTGCGCAAGCAGGGCCAGCGCCGACGGGCTGGAGGTGCGCCCGGCCGGCTGGGTGATCCCGACTGTGTGGCTCATCGGCTCCAGCGACACCGGCAGGGCGGCCAGGGCCGGGTCGTCGCCGGCGATCAGCATCGGCAGCGCCGCGATCATGTCCGTCTCGACCAGCAGGCTGCGCAGGATCAGGATCGACGTGCACTCGATCCGGTTCGCCGGTAACGGCAGATCGTGCCGCAGCAGTACCTGCTCCAGCTCGCCCCGCAGCGCGGTCTCGGCACCGGGCAGCACCCACGGGTAGTCGATCAGGTCCGCGACGCTCGGCCGGCGGAGCCTGCCGGCCGGGTGACCGCGCCGCGCGACGAGCCGCACCGGTTCGTCGTACAGCCGGCGCTGGACGACTGCCCGTCCGGGCATCCCGACGATGCGGCCGACGATGAAGTCGACCCGGCCGGCCTCGAGATCGGCGAGCAGTGCCTCGGGCGTCGCTTCCCGGACCACCACCGTGACGTGTGGACGCTCGGCCTTGAGCCGGGCGATCGCGCGAGGCAGCAGCAGGTTCGAACCGGCCAGGTGACTACCGACCGTGACCGTGCCCAGGCCGGCGTCGGCCAGCTCGGCGACGTGCCGGCCGGCCTGGGTGAGCTGGGCCAGCACGGCGCGCGCGTGCTCGGTGAACGCCTGGCCGTAGATCGTCGGGGTGACGCCGCGCGGACCCCGGTCGTACAGGCTCACGCCGAGGATGTCCTCGAGATCGCGCAGCGCCCGGGTCAGCACCGGCTGGGTGACTCGCAGGTGCGCCGCCGCGCCGACGACGCTGCCGCGCTCGGACAGGGCGTCGACCAGGGTGAGGTGGCGCAGCTTGAGCCGGCCGTCCAGAAGCCGAGGCGAATCCATGCTCGTGAGGATATGTGAAATAGGCATACCCAGAGGAGCATTCGGCATTTGTTCGGCATGGCCCGATGGGGGAGGCTGAGCCCATGGCCACTACCATCGCGAACTTCGTCGGCGGGGAGTTCGTCGAGACCGGCTCGTGCTGGTACAAGATCAGCCCGGTCGACGGCAGCGTCCTGTCCAGCGTGCACGAGGCCGACGCGGCGCTCGTCGATCGCGCGGTCCGGGCCGCACGGGGAGCGCTCGACGGCGCGTGGGGCGCGATGCCCGTCGGCGCCCGGACGGCCCTGCTGCGCCGCGTCGCCGATCGCATCGAGGAACGGTTCGAGGACTTCGTCCTCGCCGAGAGCGCCGACACGGGAAAGCCGCTGGCGCAGGCCCGCGAGCTGGATGTGGCCCGCGCCGTCGCGAACTTCCGCTCGTTCGCCGACACGGTGGCCGCGGCCGGCCAGCCGTCGTTCATGACCGACCTGCCAGGTGGCCGGCAGGCGCTGAACTACGCGGTCCGCAAGCCGCTCGGCGTCGTCGCGGTGATCGTGCCGTGGAACCTGCCGCTGCTGCTGCTCACCTGGAAGGTCGCGCCGGCGCTGGCCTGCGGCAACGCGGTCGTGGTCAAGCCGTCGGAGCAGACGCCGACGACAGCGACGCTGCTGGCCGAGGTCCTGGACGAGGTGGGGCTGCCGGCCGGCGCGTACAACGTCGTGCACGGCTTCGGCCCCGACTCGGCCGGCCAGTTCCTCACCGAGCACGCGGGCATCGACGGCGTGACGTTCACTGGTTCCTCGGCGACCGGGGCCGGAATCATGCGGGCGGTCGCGCCGCGGGTGAAGCCGGTGTCCTTCGAGCTCGGCGGCAAGAACGCGGCGCTGGTCTTCGCCGACGCCGATCTCGAGGCGACGCTGGACGGGCTGACCCGGTCGGTGTTCGCCAACACCGGCCAGGTGTGCCTGTGCACCGAGCGCGTCTACGTGCAGCGCGCGGTGTTCGACGACGTCGCGGCCGGGCTGGTCGAGCGGGCGCGCGGGCTGCGGCTCGGCCGTCCGGAGGATCCGTCGACGACGACCGGACCGCTGATCTCGGCCGAGCACCGGGAGAAGGTGCTGTCGTACTACCGGCTGGCCGAGGAGTGCGGGGCCAAGACGCTGGTGGGCGGTGCCATCCCATCGCTGGGCAGCGGCCTGGACGACGGGTCGTGGATCGAGCCGACGCTCTGGACGGGCCTGACCAACGCCGACCGCCTGCTGCGCGAGGAGATCTTCGGCCCGTGCGCGGCGCTCGTCCCGTTCGACACCGAGGACGAGGCGATCGCGCTGGCCAACGACACCGACTACGGGCTGGCGTCGTCGGTATGGACGAGCGATCTGTCCCGCGGGCATCGGGTGGCGCAGCGCATGAACGTCGGCATGTCGTGGGTGAACACGTGGTTCCTGCGCGACCTGCGCTCGCCCTTCGGTGGTGTCGGGCTGTCCGGCATCGGTCGCGAGGGCGGCGAGCACTCGCTGGACTTCTACACCGAGCCCACCAACGTCTGCGTCCAGCTGTGATCACCTTTTCCCCGCCAGGCACCGGTTCAGCCGGCCCGAACCGACGTCCAGCGGGGAAAACATGATCGAGAAGGTGGCGCCACGGGGCAGGTTCCCGCACAGCAAGCGCGTCGGCGACCTCGTGTACGTGTCCGGCACGTCGGCGCGGCGGCGGGACAACACGATCGCGGGCGCGGAGGTCGACGAGCTGGGCACGACGAACCTCGACATCAGGACGCAGACACGCTCCGTCATCGACAACATCGCGGCACTGCTGCGCGAGCACGGCGCCGGACTGCCCGACCTGGTCCAGGTCACCACCTACCTGGTCAGCATGAACGACTTCGGCGGCTACAACGAGGTGTGGGCCGAGCACTTCGACGAGAACGGACCCACCCGCACCACGGTCGCCGTGCACCAGCTGCCCCACCCGCACCTGCTCATCGAGATCCAGGCCGTCGCGCACTTGCGCGGGAAGGACGAGACATGAACCTGCAGCCGATCAACTTCCAGAACTGGATCGAGGAGAACAGGCACCTGCTCAAGCCGCCGGTCGGCAACAAGACGATGGCGGTCGGTGACGACTTCATCGTCCAGATCGTCGGCGGCCCGAACGCGCGCACCGACTTCCACGTCGACCCGTACGAGGAGTGGTTCTACCAGCTGCAGGGCACCATCCACGTCGACCTGATGCTCGACGGCAAGCCCGAGTCGGTGCGGATCGGAGCGGGCGAGACGTGGCTGCTGCCGGGCAACACCCCGCACTCGCCGCAGCGTCCCGAGGAGGGCTCGATCGGCCTGGTGATCGAGCGCATCCGCGAGCCCGGCACGCTGGAGAAGTTCCAGTGGTACTGCCCGGAGTGCAACGCGCTGGTGCACGAGGTCGAGCTGCAGGTCACCGACATCGTGGCCGACCTGCCGCCGGTGTTCACCGCGTTCTACGAGGACGAGGCCGCCCGCATCTGCAAGAACTGCGGGCACCTGCACCCGGGTAAGGGTTAGTCGCCGGGATGGACCGCGTCGTCGACGTCCACACGCACTACGTGCCGAAAGGCTGGCCGGACCTTGGCCCGGGCGCTCCGACGCTGCGCATCGAGTCCGAGACCGACGCGATGATCATGCTGGGCGGGCACGAGTTCCGCCACATCCGCTCGGACTGCTGGGACCACGAGGTGCGCATCGCGGACATGGACGCCGACGGGGTGGACGTCCAGGTCGTCTCGCCGACGCCGGTGTTCTTCTCGTACGCGCAGGACGCCACGCAGGCCGCGCGGGTCGCGCGGATCGTCAACGACCTCGCGCTGCAGATCTGCGCGCCCGTCCCGGGACGGCTGCTGCCGTTCTGCCAGGTGCCGCTGCAGGACACCGACGCCGCCTGCCGCGAGCTCGAGCGGTGCCTGGCGGCCGGTCACGCCGGCGTCGAGATCGGCAACCACGTCGGCGACCGCGACCTGGACGACGCCGGCATCGTCACCTTCTTGCAGCACGCCGCCTCGCTCGGCACGCCGGTGTTCGTCCACCCGTGGGACATGCCGACCTCGCCGCGGCTGGACCGCTGGATGGCGCGCTGGCTGGCCGGCATGCCGGCCGAGACGCACCTGTCCATCCTGGCGATGATCCTGGGCGGCGTGTTCGACAAGGTCGGCGAGGACCTACG
>JBOGDQ010000022.1:0-7237 GCA_050742975.1 Jatrophihabitantaceae bacterium | reverse complement strand
TCGACATCGGCGAGGCGGCCGTGCTCGAACTCGGCGCGACCAAGCACGAGCACCAGCCCGGTGAGTCCTTCCGGGTGTTCCTCGACCCTGCCGGGCACCCCTTCTGCCTCTGCCTGGACTAGCCCGGCGCGTCAGGCGTCTCGGCTCTGGGGCGTAGTACGACTGCGACAAGCGCGGCGACGAGCTTCACGGGCGGACGGTAGAACCGGCGTTTCGCCCTGTCGGCGCCGGCGCGATCAGCCGCGCCCAGAAGGACCCTCGGTGAACAGGGTCGCGTACCGGGCCAGGTACAGCGGCCAGCCGGCGTCCCCGCCGACCCCCTCGCTGACGGCCGGCCAGCCGGGCCCGTGCCGGTCGATGTGGCGGTGTTCGAGCTCCAGGCGGGTGCGCTGCGGGGTCTCGGCGATGAAGCGGACCTCGACCTCGCTGGTGTTCTGCGGGTCGGACTCGATCTGCCATTGCGGTCCGATGTCCCAGCTGAACACGACCCGATCCGGCGGCTCGTAGACGAGGACCCGTGCCC
Organism: Jatrophihabitantaceae bacterium; assembly: GCA_050742975.1. Classification (GTDB taxonomy): domain Bacteria; phylum Actinomycetota; class Actinomycetes; order Mycobacteriales; family Jatrophihabitantaceae; genus JBDTGE01. The sequence continues at coordinate 6,714 of JBOGDQ010000022.1, read as the reverse complement.
ACCGACATTCCGTCCCGTCGACCGCGCGGTCGATGATGTGGCCGCCGACCCGCGGTTCGAACACGGTTTCGGCGATGGGCGCGCCGAGCAGGTTGTGCTCGGACGGCTTGAAGTCGCCGAACCGCTCGGTGAACACGGCGAAGGCCCGCTCGATCGGCGCATCGACGACGATCTGCCGGCGGACCACCGCGACCTCGGCCTGGGTCATGGACTCTCCTCGGTTGGTTGTTCGACGGCGTCTGGGTGTTCGACGGCGTCCTGGTAGCCGGCGAGCGCTCGATCCCAGAAGGTGTCGAGCTGGTCGCGTAGCGCGGCTACCCCCGCCGGGTTGAGCCGGTAGATCCGGCGCGTCCCGGCCGCACGGTCGGTCACCAGTCCTGCGTCCTTGAGGACCTTCAGATGCTGGGAGACCGCGGGCCGGCTGATCGGCAGCTCGTCGGCCAGGTCACCGACAGCCCGCGGCCGTTCGGCCAGGTACGCGAGGATGGTGCGCCTGGTGTGATCGGCCAGGGCGCCCAACACGTCGCCATCTCGGTAAGTGAATATGAACGGTAAGTATTGTCATACGGATGGGGCCGCGTCAAGCACGCTGGGGAGGTTCGTCGTTCAGGTGCTTGGTGAGCTCGTGCCGGCTGGTGATGCCCATTTTGGCGTAGACCCGTGCCAGGTGGGTCTGCACGGTTCGCGCGGAGATGCCGAGACGGTCGGCGATGGCCGCATCGGAGCTGTCACCGGCCGCCATCGCTGCAATCTGCCGCTCACGCGCGGTCAACGGCACCGCGAGCGAGGCGCCGGCCAGCCAGGGCGACACCGCACCCTCGCAGCGGCCCCGCAGCAGCGCGGCCCGGACGGCGCTGGCCCGGGCCGGCCGGGGATGCTGCGCCTCGGTATGAGCGAGCGCGGACTCGGCGGACGCCTCGGCCGCCAGCAGGATCGCGCCGTACGCCTCGAACCGGCAGGCAACCTCGTCCAACGCCACCGGGTCGCGCGCCGCCAACGCCGACGCGTGATCGAGCCGGCACCACGCGAACGTCCCGTCGACGTGCATCGCAGCCTCTCGCAACGGGATCAGGATCGCTCGGGGGGAGCCGTAGCGAGCCGCATCGTGATAGCCGGCGAGCGCGACGTTCCACTGCTCGTGATCGGCGGCCACACCGGCGGCCCAGGCCGCGCGGTCGGCGGCCTCGGCCATCCGTAGCTCGGCCGCGTGCAGCGCAGCCACGGCAAGCTCGAACTCCGGCTCGTACGTCTTCATCCGCGGAGCGTCGGAGCAGGCCTCGAGGCTCTGCTGCGCAGTGTGCAGGTCTCCGACGGTAGCGGCCGCCCGGGCCAGCATCGAGCTGATATGCCGCAGGAACGACTGGTCGAACGGGGTCAGCGCGGCCAGGCAGCGGCGGAACCCGCGCAGCGCCGTGGCCGGCCGCCCGCGCACCAACTCGACCCGGGCCAGGGCGTAGTCGCCGCGGGGTCCGGTGAACGGATCATTGTCGGCGGCGGCCTGCGCCCGCATCCGGTGGGCGCGGTCCTCGGCACGGTCGAGCTCACCCTGCTCGAGCAGGGCGCAGATGGCGAGCAACTCTATGCTGGCCGCGCCGAAGGGCAGCGCGTCCCGGACCTTCGCGGCGACCGGAGCGACGGCGTCGGCCAGAGCGACCGCGCGTCCGGTGTGGCCGAGCCAGTACTGCGCGCCCACCGCCCCGATCGCCGCGAACGTCCGCGCGACCGGGTCAACGGCCCGGTCCTCGACGAGCGTGCCGGCCACCTCGAGCGCCTCGGCCGATCGCCCGTCGAAGGCCAGCAGGGATGCGTGCAGACCCCGCAACTGGTCACTGGCGGCCGGAACGCCGGCGAGCACACCGGCGACAAGATCGGCCCCACCCGCCGCGTCGCCGGTCATCAGGCCCTGCCCTACCGCGGCGCAGTACACCAGCGCTTCGCGGTCGGCGGCGGTGAGGGAGTCCGGGGGCAGCCCTTCGGTCAACTTGGTCGCCTCGGCGCTTCGCCCGGCGTGCGTGAGGATCTCGGCGAGCAGCAGGGTTGCCTGCAGCGAGCCGCTCACCTCGTGCGCGTGCCGGGCCAGCCGCTCGGCCGTGTGCAGGCTCAGGCTCCGCGCGGCCCGCGCGGCGGCCAGCAGTCGCTCTGGGTCCTCGCTCTGGCCGCTCTCCAGTCGCCACAGCGCGGCGCGGACGAGATCGTGCGGTGACGGATGCGCGAGCGCCTCGAGCTTGCTGGCCATCGACAGGCGCAGTCGACGCAGCCGCAGCGGCGGGATATCAGCTCGCAGCACTTCACCGTGCAGCGGATGAGCGCTGCTGACCTCCGGCCCGGCCAGCCCGGTGCGGACGCTGATGAGCCGGTCCGCGTCGAGGTCGTCCAGCACGGCCTCGCCGATCAGTTCGACCGCGATCGCGACCGCGAGGGGTTCCCCGGCAGCCACCGTCTCGAGCGCGGACCGTTGCGTCTCGGGCAGGGCCGCCAGCCGGGACGTGACCAGATCGCGGATGCCGCTGCTGATCGGCGGCTCGCCGGCCAACGTCCAGGCCGTGCCTCGCCACACGAGAGTGGCGGCATCCAGCGCAGCGCTGATGAGCTCGCGCAGCAACAACGGATTGCCCTGCGCCCGGCTGGCGAATGCCCGCGCGGCGGCCGACTCGACAGGCGCGCCCAGGACGGTCTCGACGAGCTCCAGGACCTCGTCGTCGGCCAGGCCACCCAGTTCGATCCGCTCGCACCAACCGTCGCACCACAACCGCTCCACCGCGGTGGGCAGTTCGAGGTCGCGGGCCGTCGCCAGCACGGTCGCGGTGTTGTCGGCGGCGAGCTGCAGCAACACCTGGGCCGAGCGCTCGTCGAGCAACTGGGCATCATCGACCACGAACAGCACTCTTGTACCGGGCGCTCGCTCGAACGCGTCTGCCACCCGTCGCGCCACTTCGACAGGACTGAGGATCGAGGTGTCGCGCGCCGTCAGGACTCCGCCGAATGCCTCCAGCGGCGCACCGTTGGACACCGCGTGCCCGATCACTCGTCCGACCGGCACGGCACTGCCGACTCGCTCCTGCGCGCAGCGGGCCAGCGCCGTCTTGCCGACGCCCGGCTCTCCCAGAATCAGTGCCCCGACGCCGGACGTGATCAAGGAATCGATGCGCGCCAACTCGCCCGCACGACCGACGAAGGGCCACCGATCGGCCATGACTCGCACCGTATACGTAGTGGCTACGGATGCGGAACGCTGCCGGCACCGGATTGAGTAGCAGGCGCACCCGCACGAGCGAGCAGGCACGGCAAGGGGGGACCGTCATGCGACGCGAACGAACGACACGGCACCGCAGCCCCGGCATGGCGCTCGTTGCCACCGTCGCGATCCTGGCCGCCCTGGCCACCGCGTGCAGTAGCAGCGGAGGCACGGCCACGTCGACCACCACGCCACCGGCAGCTGGACCGACCTCGACCACGCCGAGTTCCAGTACGGTCCCGCCGACATCCTCTCCCCCGACGACGCCGACCACGACGCCCGCCAGCGCAGATCTGTCGGGCAAGTGGTCAGGTCAGTACGGCGGCGCCTACTCGGGCACGTTCAATCTCAGCTGGCAGCAGGCGGGGTCGAAGCTGAGCGGCAACATCACGCTGTCGGCACCCGCGGCCACGCTGGGCCTGAACGGAACGGTCAACGGCACCACGATCAACTTCGGCACCGTCGGCTCGACCGCCATCACCTACTCCGGCACGGCCTCGGGCAGTTCGATGTCCGGCACCTATCAGGTCAACGGCGCAAGCGGCGGGAACTGGCAGGCGAGCAAGTCCCCCTGACCTGTCAGCGACGAACCCGATACCGCAGATGGAGCACCCGGTCACCCTCGATGACCACCTCGGGATCCTCCAGCAGGTGCTGCGCGTCGACAGTCCCGAAGTAACGCTTGCCGGAGCCGAAGACCACGGGCACGACGTCCATCGCGACCTCGTCGACCAGGCCGAGCGCCATCGCCTGCCCGCCCATCTCGCCGGCCGCGACCGCCACGTCGCGCTCACCGGCGAGCTCCTTCGCCACCGTGATTGCCGCACCCACGTCATCGACGAAGCGGCAGGACGACTCGGGGTGCCAGCCCTCGGGCCTCGGCCGGTGCGTCACGACGACGATGTGGTCGCCGGCCGGCGGGGTGCCCTCCCACCCGTTGGTCAGGTCGAACAGATGTCGCCCCATCACCGTCGTCCCGATGCGCTCCCACATCGGGCGCACGTAGCGGACAGATGCCTCGGAGACCTTGAACGGTCCGCCGTCCACGATCTCGGCGTCGCCGTTGAAGTACCAGTCGAACAGCGGACCGACGTCGTCCCCCGGATCCGCGATGAAGCCGTCGACGGACACCACGGCGTGCATGAATACGGTGCTCACGACTCGATCATGCCCGGAGAGGCAAGCGCCGAGCACACTGTCGCGCGCGATCCGATCAGGAATCGAGAAGCGCCATGACGTGCTCGGGCCTAGCCTTTCGACGAAGGGCGGCACGAAGCCGGCCCTGCGCGTCACGAGAGGAAGCCGAGAATGCCCACGAAGAAGACCCAGGCCGAGTCCGAGGGCTTCAGCGCCGAGGAGCGCGCCGCGATGAAGGAGCGCGCCGAGGAGCTGCGCGCCGAAGGCAAGAAGGGGGCCAAGAAGGCCGACGGGCTGCAGGCGATCCTCGACGCGATCGCGAAGATGGCACCGCAGGACCGAGTGCTGGCCGAGCGCGTGCACGTGACTGTGACCGCGACTGCGCCCGAGCTGTCACCCAAGACGTGGTACGGCATGCCCGCCTACGCGAACGCGGACGGCAAGGTCGTCGTGTTCTTCCAGGACGCGGGCAAGTTCAACTACCGCTACTCGACCGTGGGCTTCCAGGAAGCGGCGAATCTCGACGACGGCGACATGTGGCCGGTGTCGTACGCGCTGACGAAGTGGAGCCGCGCGGTGGAGAAGCAGGTTGCCGAGCTGGTGAAGGCCGCGATCTCCTGACCGCGTCGCGAGGACTCGACAAACTAATCCTCCGAGTGCGGCTGCCAGGCGCGGCGCGTTGATCAGCGCTGGGTAACGCGCCAGGATCCTCCTGTGACCGCAGCGCTGGACGAGAACGCAATTCGAGCCGCGGCTCTCGCATGGTTACAGGATGCGACGCTCGGCGGGACGATTCCGGTAACCCGCGAGCAGCTGGCGGGCGGCTCTGTCAATCATGACCGCGGTTCCGAGGTCCGGACGTCCGCGCCCGTACGACGACGAGGAAGGCGCCGACGGCCTGCACCGCTACAAGCTGCGCCGTGACCAGGGCGGCTCCGCGGAGAACGCGAGTCTGCGCGCCGCCCTGAACGACCAGGTTCCCCTCATCTGGTTCTACGGCATCGGACCCGGCCTGTTCAACGCGATCTTCCCGGTGTGGCTCACGGCCGAGGAACCCGAACATGACCAGTTCGTTCTCGCGCTCACCGACAGCCAACGCACCGTGCGCCCGAACAGCGTCGTCGAAGCCACGCTGCGCCGCTACCTCATTGCCGAGACCAAGCGCCGCTTGCACCAGCCTGTCTTCGCCAGCCAGATCATGCTGGCTTACGAGACTCGCTGCGCGGTCTGCGCGCTCGGTCACCGCGAGTTGCTCGACGCCGCGCACATCATCGCGGACAACGACCCCCGCGGGCTGCCGGTCGTGCCCAACGGGCTCGCACTGTGCAAGATCCACCACGCCGCCTACGACCGGAACATCCTCGGCATCCGGCCCGACTACGTCATCGAGATCCATCATCGGCTACTCGACGAGCTGGACGGTCCGATGTTGCTGCACGGGTTGCAGGAGCATCACGGTCGCTCACTCATGCAGGTCCCGCGCCGCCGCGCCGACCTGCCCGATCCGGATCGGTTGAGTGAGCGTTACGCCTCCTTCCGAGCAGCCTGACCAGCTCACCTCCACCAGCATGCGGACGGTGCCGCTGCGCGGCAGACATCCGGCTGCCTTGTCTATCGATCTGCGCTTGTCCGGCGACGGGATAGTGATGGTGCTGGGGTGTAATACGCGCGTCATACAGCTTGAGGAGACGCCATGGTTTCGGACCGTCCGGCGCTCGGCCGGCGATCTGGAGGTCCCGGGTGGGTGAGCGGTCACCGCTGAGCGTGATCGGTCGGATCGCGAGACATGTGCTGCGGTGCGTGATCGACGCCCAGACCGACACCTCCGCGCGCTGCCTGCGGTCGATGCGGACGGTGCCGCTGCGCCGCATGAACGCCTTTCGAACCGAGACGTGCCGTGTGCAACTGCGACCGAAACGGCACCCACGTCGGTGCGCTCTGGGCGCGGGAAGGTATCGCACGAGGGTTGGTCGGCGACATGAGGTACCGCAAGATCTCGGTCCCAACACGGCGTTCCACGCCACACTGTCATTACCTGGAGAGGTCATTCACGTGAACGCGCAGATGTGCATGCGCTCGCCGTAGTGAGGTCGTGCCGCCGTCGACGCCGCCAGAGGCGCGAGTTCCTCAGACGTTGAAGCGAAACTCGACCACGTCGCCATCGACCATCACGTAGTCCTTGCCCTCGATACGGACCTTGCCCGCGGCCTTGGCTGCGGCCATCGAACCCGCCTCGACGAGGTCGGCGTACGAGACGACCTCGGCCTTGATGAACCCGCGCTCGAAGTCGGTGTGGATCACTCCCGCGGCCTGGGGCGCCGTGGCTCCCACCGGGATCGTCC
>JBOGDQ010000021.1:0-1586 GCA_050742975.1 Jatrophihabitantaceae bacterium | reverse complement strand
GTCGGGGGTCGGTCTCCTTTGTTGGCTTGTCGTTGGAGGCCGTGACGGAACCGCCAGGACTCGCTGCCCGTGTCGATGATGTGGGCTCGGTGGGTGAGCCGGTCGACGACGGCCTTCGCGAGTCGTGCGTCGGGGAACACTTTGGTCCACTCGCCGAACGGGAGGTTCGTGGTCACGATCATCGACGCGCGCTCGTTGCGTTCGGAGATGACCTGGAACACGAGCTCGGCCGCGCCGGCGGGCAGGGCCAGGTACCCCAGTTCGTCGAGCACCACGAGCTCGGTGCGGGCGTAGCGGGCGATCACCCGTCCGAGCTCGCGTCGGGTCTCAGCGGCTTGCAGCTCGTTCGCGAGCGCGGCGAGCGTGGTGAACCGGACGCGGCGTCCTTGCTGGCAGGCGAGCACCGCCAGGGCGATCGCGAGATGTGTCTTGCCAGTACCGCTGTCGCCGAGCAGGATCACTGATTCGCGGTCATCGATCCAGGTGCCGTGCGCGAGCGCGGCGATCGTGGCCTGCGGGATCTTCGAGTTGTCTTCGAACCGGAAGTCCTCGAGCCGTTTGGTGAGCGGGAACCGTGCATCGATCAACCGCCGGCGTTCCCGGCGCTCGGCTCGCTCGCTGACCTCGGCCTCCAACAGCGCAGCGAGGTATGCGGTCGGGGTCTGTTGATCGCGGGTCGCTTCCTCGGCCAGCGCCCGGAACCGGCGACGGACGGTCGGGAGCTTCAGCTCGACAGCGTGCGCGTCGATCAGCGCCTCCATCGCCTGGACCTTCGCGGGGGCGCTCATCGCGACACCGCGGCTGCGAGCAGCTGGTCGTAATGATCGAGCGTCGGCTCGGGCGACCCGAGGGCGAGCAGCCGGTCGGGGAGATCATCGATCACTGCGGGCGGCGGCCGGTCACCCCGGCGGGCAAGGACCTCGACGGCACGGCCGTCGTGCGCGCCCGCGGTGAGCGCGCCGCGGACGGCGAGCTCGACGTGCGCTGGCCCGTGCTCGCGCGCGAGCAGCAGCACGTCGACCATCTGTCGTGCGGCCTCCGACGGTCCATAGCGGTCAGTCAACTTCGCCCACAGCTCGTCGAAGCAGCCGGGCCACCGTCCTTGCAGGCGCTGCTGATGCAGCGCGACCGACCCGGCGAGCGCGCCGGGCTTGTGGACCAGCAGCTCGAGGTAATGGTCCAGTTCGGCGCTGACGCCGAACCGGCCAGCGAGCCGGTCGTGGACCGCGACCTGCTTGCGGTCGTGCGAGACAGAGATCTGGCGCGCGCCGATCTCCGCCAGGACGCGCAGCCCGACAAGGCCGACGGGCACCGAGTACCGGTTCTGGCGCACCGTGACCATCGCCTTCGCGTCGACCCTGGGGCGGGTGTGCTCGGCGGTCTGCGCCCGCTCGTCGGGCAACGCCCTGAGCAGCGGCCGTTCTCGGGCGAGCGCTTCGCCGACCGTCCCGCGATGACCGGTGATCTGCCGGGCGAGATCCCGCTCGCAGCCGGCGAACAGCCGCGCGTTCAGCTCAGCGAGGCTGCCCACCGCCGGGACAGGGACGAGGTGCCGGCGGCGGAACCGGCCGACCTCGCCCTCGATC
>JBOGDQ010000020.1:0-1734 GCA_050742975.1 Jatrophihabitantaceae bacterium | reverse complement strand
CGTCCGGGGAGGCTGGCTGCGGGATGTAGCCGCCGGTGATCGTGAGGTCTCCGACGTGCGCCGCCGCCTCGTGGATGGTGCCCGTCGGTGTGGCTGGATCGGCCGATGTGGTCGTGGCCCGAGGGGCGCTCGAGCAGGCGGTCAGCACGGACAGAGCTGCGACGGCCACGGTGATCAGGGTCCGGTGCTGCCAGCGGTGTGCAGTCATAGTGGTCAAGCCCCTTCCTTCAGATACGGACGTGGCGCGATCCAGACGACGTTCTGATCCCAAAGGGCGACGGGCGCCTGCTCGTCGGCGTCACTCAACCAGGTGACCAGGTCGGCCCGAGCTCGTGCGACGCGACTGCGGATCGTCCCGATCGGGCAGCCACAGGCAATGGACGCGTCGGCGTAGGACAGGCCCGCGACGACGGTCAGGACGAACGCCTCGCGGCGTTCGGTGGGCAGGCGAGCCAGCCCGTCGGCGATCTCGATCAAGCTTCCGGAATCGACGCTCACCGCTCTGCGCTCGGCCGCTAGCCGGGCCAGCACAGCACGGTGCCGCTGCCGGTGTGCGATCTCCTCCGCGCACACGCGCCGCGCGATGGTGAGCAGCCAGCGGATCGGATTCGACTCGCCGCGGTAGGAGGGCAACGACTGGATGGCCCGCAGGTAAGTGTCCTGGGTCAGGTCATCGGCGCTAGCTCGATCGACGAGTCCGGCACAGGTCCGCCACACGACCCTGCTCGTCTCGGCCACAAGGGTCGCGGTTGCTGCCGTGTTTCCGCCGGCTGCGGCGACGGCAAGTCTGGTGAGCGGGTCCGGATCGTTCCGAACGGTCGTGGGGCGTGCGGCCTTCAGTGCGGCGGTCATGTCGTTCCGACCCGAGTGAGCAGGGTGGCGATGTCGTGGGCGTAGTCGCCGACTGTGGTGCCGGCCAGCCACAACACGCTGGCCTTGCCGTTCACGAACGCCAGGGTCTGGGCGCCGTGCTCGACGCTGATCGTCCCGTCGGCTTCTTTGACCGGCGGGTTCAGCGGTACACCGACCGACGTTGCGACCGTGTCGATCTGCTTCAAGGTTGCTGTGAGTCCGACGAACGGCAGGATCAGGTTGTCGTCGAAGTTCGACAGCCAGGTCTTCATCACCGCCGGGCTGTCGCGGGCCGGGTCGGACGTGACGAACACGACCTGGGTATGGGCTTGGTCGATGCTCGGCAACTGTCGCAGGGCCTGACCCAGATCGGCCATCGTCGTCGGACACACGTCCGGACAGTGGGTGTAGCCGAAGTACAGCAGCATGAGCTTGCCGCTCTGCAGTTGGCCGAGCGTGCTCGTGCCGCCACCGGTGCTGGCGAACACCGCAGCGTGAGCCTGGGCGGACAGGGGGACCGGTCGGCTGAGCTGATCGCCGCGGATACCTGCGGACGACACCGATGGGGCGGCGCCACCGCTATGGCTCGCGCAGCTGGTCAGCAGTGCGGTGGTGGCGAGGGCAATGGCCGCCACCGCGGCTCGTTGGCGACGAGCGCGGCGAGTCGGCGCCGGAGCACCGCGGACATGAGTGAGATGCATGAGAACTCCAGATGACAGATGGCCAGGACGACCACCGGGCAGGCCGCCACGGAAGTCGAGGCGCAGGGCACGCCAGAAATCGCGTACCCGAGACCTGTCGGCTGGACGGTTCGGCTACGCGGTGAATTCAATGCGCGCAGCGAGCGGTGGGCCCCGTCCGAACAGCGGACCGGCCCACCGA
>JBOGDQ010000019.1:0-39091 GCA_050742975.1 Jatrophihabitantaceae bacterium | reverse complement strand
GACGTGAATGGGATCAGGCCAGGTGAACCCGGATCGATCGGCAGCCGGGCGCCGGAGCGCACCGCGGACCCGGCTGGGCCGGGCGGGTGGGTTCCTCGACGAGCGGCTCAAGATCGCGCGGGGCGCTCGCCCCTATCTGAACAAGGTGTTCCCGGATCACTGGACGTTCATGATGGGCGAGATCGCGCTCTACTCGTTCATCGTGCTGCTGCTGACCGGCACGTACCTGACGTTCTTCTTCGACCCCTCCACCGCCGCGGTCGTCTACCAGGGCCGGTACCTGCCGATGCGCGGCGTGACGATGTCCCGGGCGTACGAGTCGACACTGAACATCTCCTTCGACGTCCGCGGTGGCCTGATCATCCGGCAGATCCACCACTGGGCGGCGCTGCTGTTCCTCGCGGCGATGCTGGTCCACATGTTCCGGGTCTTCTTCACCGGGGCGTTCCGCAAGCCGCGTGAGCTCACCTGGATCGTCGGTCTGTCCATGCTGGGGCTCGGCCTGCTCGAGGGCTTCGTCGGCTACTCCCTGCCGGACGACCTGCTCTCCGGCACCGGGCTGCGCATCGCCGACGCGATCATCCTGTCGGTCCCGGTCGTCGGCACCTGGCTGTCCTTCCTGATCTTCGGCGGCCCGTTCGCGGGTGACCTGTGGATCGGGCGGTTCTACATCACGCACGTCCTGTTGCTCCCTGCCCTGCTCGCGGTCCTCATCGGCGTGCACCTGACGCTGGTGGTGCGGCAGAAACACACCCAGTTCCCGGCGCACGGGCGCACCGAGCAGACCGTCACCGGCGAACGCGTGTATCCGATCTACGCGGCCAAGGGTGGCGGGTTCTTCTTCATCGTCTTCGGTGCGCTGGCCGCGCTCGGTGGCCTGGCGCAGATCAATCCGATCTGGCTGTACGGCCCGTACAACCCGGCACAGGTGTCGGCCGGGTCGCAGCCGGACTGGTACCTGATGTTCCTGGACGGCTCGACACGGCTGATGCCGTCGTGGGAGATCCGGCTCTGGGGGCACACCGTCCCGCCGCTGTTCTGGCCCACGGTCGTGCTGCCGACGATCCTGTTCACCATCGCCGGTGCGTACCCGTTCATCGAAGCGCGGCTGACGAACGACCGCGCGCGCCATCATCTCCTGCAGCGACCGCGGGACGTGCCGGTGCGCACCTCGATGGGTGCGATGGCGATCGCGTTCTACCTGGTGCTGTTCCTGTCCGGTGGCAACGACCTGATCGCGCACGCCTTCGACATCTCGCTGAACGCGATGACCTGGGGCGGCCGCATCCTGCTCCTGATCCTGCCGCCGATCGCCTACCTGCTCACCTATCGCGTCTGCCTCGGTCTGCAGCGGCACGATCGCGAGGTGCTCGAACACGGCGTCGAGACCGGCCTCATCACCGCCCTGCCGAGCGGGGCGTTCATCGAGGTGCACCAGTCGCTCGGCCCCGCCGGCGAGCACAGTCACGGCCGGCTCGACTACGCCGGCGCCCCGGTGCCCAAGCGGATGGGACAGCTCGGCGCCGCGTAGCCGCTCAAGCACGTCCGCGGGTTCTTCTACCCGGTCAAGGAGAAGCCGGAGATCCAGGCCCGACTGGACGAACTCGATGCCGGGGTGTGCGGCAGCCGCGAGCCCGCCGCGATCGGCGCCGGCCGCGCGGGGGACGGGACCGAGCAGGACCGCGATGCCCGCACCTAGTGCGTTGTCCCGGTCGGCTGAGCGCCGCACCGGCCCGGTCGTCGCCGCGATCGCCGTCGCGAGGAGCTCGACGCGCGTCTACGCCTGGCTGATCACGGGTGGTGGGCTGTGTAGCCGGCTTCCGCCGAGCTCACGTCGGTGACGAGGTTGCCCAGGGCCAGGTTGATGTCCTCGGCGTGGTAGCCCCAGGTCGGGCCCAGCGACTCGGCGACGACGGGTCTGCCAGCGGTAGTGAGGGTGTCGACCTGAAGCCACCCGGCGTCGTCTGCGCTGTGGCAGGTGGCGGAGTAGAGGTTGGGGTAGGTGACCCATCCGGTCGTGAGCGGTGGCGGTGGCACCGTCGAGGTGGCGGCGCGGAAGTAGGGCTCCAGCGTGGCGGTGCCACCGCCCAGCGCGGCCGGATTGACGCAGGCGATCTGCATCCCGCCGGTGGCGGTCTGCCCGGATTGGAGGCTGACGCCCTGGCCTGGTCGGCCGACCTCGGCCTTTCGCGGCGGCTGGGTCGGGAAGGTGGAGTAGGCGATGACGCACCCGGTCTGGGCGGGCGCCGTGCACAGCGGAAGGTGCGTGAACGTGGCGCCGACGCTCCGGCCGGCGGGCACGGTGACGTTGCCGCCGGCGAGGATCGCCACCACGGCCTTAGCCCGCAGCGCCGGGTCGGGGTCGACCTGTCCGGCCAGCAGTCGGCTTAGCATGGCGGCGCCCTGGGAGTGGCCGATGAAGATGACCGGGCGGCCGTCGTTGTCGTGTGCGAGGTAGTCCCGCCAGGCCGCGAGCAGGCTGGCGTAGGCGATGCTGTCGGCTCGCGGATCGCCGCCGAGGCCCTTGAGCAGGGATTCATCGGTCCGCTGCCGGTACATCGGCGCCCAGACGCGGCAGACCTGGGAGAAGCGCGAGGCCTGGGCAATGGCCACGTCGGTCTCGGCCGGCTGCACCTGCAGGGTCGCGTTGTCCGACGGTTGAGTGCTGACGGTCGGGTAGACGTAGAAGCAGTCGAAGGCCGAGCCGGCATTCGCGTGACCCTGGCCGATCGTCCGGGGACCGTTCGCGGGCACGACGGTGGCCGGTAGCGGGGCGTCGCAGGGATCCTCCGCCCGGCCGGGTCGGCACAGCCACACCGTGCCGGCGGCGTCGGCCTGCTGGTCGAGGACGTTCGAGGTGGGCGCAGAAGATGTGTGTGGGTGCGATCCGCAGCCGGCAGCGAGCACGGCAATCACAATGAGCAACGCCGTTATCATGCCGGGCCACGCCCGGCGAAGGCGCGAGCGAGACGGGCAACCAAGTTGCACAATCGGCAGCGTACCCGCGGCTTCGTGGCCCAACCGACGACCACACTCCCACCCTCGCCGCGCAGCTACCGCGCCCGGAGGTCGACGCGGCTGCGCTCTAGGACGAGCCCAGCGTGCGGAATAGAAGTTGACGTTGGTGAGCCCACATGGTTACCTAGTTAAGTAGGTAACCAGGGAACGACCGGATGCGCGACGGAGGGTGCCGTGTTCGACGACTCGCGGGCGATCTTCGTCCAGATCGCCGAGCAGATCGAGGGCGAGATCATCGACGGCACGCTCGCTGAGGAGAGCCAGGCGCCGTCGACGAACGAACTCACCGCGTTCCACAGGATCAACCCGGCTACGGCGGCGAAGGGCATCGCTCAGCTCGTCGATGACGGAATCCTTTACAAGAAAAGGGGGATCGGCATGTTCGTCATCGCCGGTGCGCGGAAGGATTTGGTCGCGAAGCGGCGAGCCGCGTTCGGCCACGGCTTTGTCGAGCCGCTGCTGCGCGAGGCTCGCAAGCTGGGCATCGACCCCGAAGAGCTTATTGTGATGATCAAGGAAGGAACCGATTCACCATGACGTCCGTCATCGAGGCCGCAAGCCTCACCAAGCGTTACGGCGGGCACGTCGCGGTCGACAGTGCGACGTTCGCGATCGAGGCCGACTCGATCACTGGCCTGCTCGGCGGCAACGGTGCAGGCAAGACCACCCTGATGAGTCTGATCACCGGCCAGGCCTTCCTCACCTCCGGCACCGTCCGGGTGTTCGGCGAACGTCCGCTCGAGAACGAGCGTGTCCTGTCGCGGACCTGCTTCGTGCGCGAGAGCCTGCGCTACCCGAACAACTTCAAGGTGCGTCACGTGCTGGAGGCTGGCCGGCACTTCTACCCACAGTGGGACATCGACCTCGCGCACCAGCTTGTCGATGCCTTCGAGTTGCCGCGAAGCCGACAGATACAGAAGTTCTCTCGCGGCATGACCTCGGCGGTGGGGATCGTCATCGGTCTCGCGTCCCGCGCGCCGCTGACGATCTTCGACGAGCCGTACCTCGGCCTGGACGCCTTGGCCCGGCAGCGGTTCTACGACCACCTGCTGGCCGACTACGCGGTGCATCCGCGCACCATCATCCTGTCCAGCCATCTTGTCGACGAGATCGCCAAGCTCCTCGACTCGGTACTGCTGATCGACCGCGGCCACCTGGTGCTCGACTCGCCGGCCGAAGATCTGCGCGGTCGCGCCGTCACCCTCACCGGACGGCTCGCCGCCGTCGAGGAGCTGGCACGCCCGTACACGGTGCTCCGGCGGGAGTCGATGGGCTCGCTCGCCACGATCACCGTGTACGGCGATCTCGACGTCGACCTGGGCAGCCTCGCCGCGCAGCTCTCCGTCGAGGCCATGCCGGCGTCCCTGCAACAGTTGGTCGTCAACGCGGGCGCCCTGCGTGCCGCTGCGACGTCCGCGCCCGCTTCCGTACATAACGCCGAACTGAGGGCCGCCCGATGAACCGCATCCCCGCCGTCGTCCGCATGCACCTGACCGACCGCCTGACGATCTTCGGCCTGCCGCCGGCCATCCTGGCCGCCTCGTTCGCAGTCAACGTGGCGATCTTCGCAGCCGAGCCGCAGGCGTCGCGGAAGACGGGAGGTGTCGCGGCAATCTTCGTCGTCCTCACCATCGCCGCGGTCATGGCCACGGCGCGGGGGATGTCCTTCGCGCTGAGCATGGGTGCATCGCGGCGTTCGTTCGCGCTCGGCACCGGGATAACCGGCGCCATACTCGCGGTCGCATTCGGTGTACTGCTGCTGATTCTCAATCGCATAGAAAGCGCGACGGACGGCTGGTGGTTACGCGGGCATTTCTTCACCTTCGACTGGCTCGATCGCCACAACCTCGCCGGCGGGTGGCTGCTCGCAACCCTCCTGCTCCTCGCGATGTTCCTGCTCGGCGTTTTCGCATCGACGATCTGGCTGCGCTGGAGGCAGGTCGGGATGCTCGTCGGCGGGGTGGCGCTGTTTCTCGTGTTCGGCGGGCTGGCCGCGCTGCTGACGTGGCAACAGGGCTGGCCGTCGATCGGCCACTGGTTCGCGGCGCTGACTCCGCTCACGGCGGCCGGCTGGACCGCGCTGCTGTGCGTGCCGCTGGCCGGCGCGTCCTACCTCGCGCTGCGCCGAGTCGCCATCTGAGCCGTGCGCACGCGCGGCGCAGAGTGCTCGTCCGAGATGCGCAGCGGGCCGCCGCCAGCACCATCGCCACCGGTGGTACATACGTTTGTGGAGAAGACAATCTGCGGCCTGTTCTCCAGCGGCCAGCCGATCGCCCGGCAGGCTGATGAGCTGCTAGCCGGCTTCGGGGAACGGTAGGGGTGCGCGACGTCATCGTCGATACCAGTGCCCTGCTGGCCTACTTCGCCGCGTCCGAACCAGACCACGCTGTGGTCGCGAAGTACATCGACGTCAGCGCCGACATGCTGATCGTCTCGCCCTACGTGGTAGCCGAACTGGACTATTTGGCAGCCACCCGCCACGGGGTCGATGCGGAACTGGCGGTGTTGGACGAGCTGACGAGCGGAGCATGGGACTTGCCCGGCCTCGACATCGACGACCTGAAACGAGCCCGCTCGATCATCGCCAAGTACGGCGAGCAAAACATTGGCGTGGCTGACGCGTCGAATGTCGTACTGGCCGAGCGGTACCGCACCCGCACCATTGTGACCTTGGACCGTCGGCACTTCGAGGTGCTGCGACCAAGCGCTGGGGGCCGCTTCACCATGCTGCCGCGTGACCGGTAGTCGAACGTCCACGGACGTGACCGAGTTAGCCGCGGGAAAACGCACACAGTACTGATCTTGGTCGGCTCCTAACGCGCGCCTTCACCGGGCGCGTGTCCCGCAGCCGATCAGCCACCGGGCGTGCTCGCGATCAACGTCAGCGTCCGAAATCGTGAATAGTTGCCCTGGTGGACAAGGAACCCGGCGGCGACGAGCGCGACCCGCTCGCTGTTCCGGATGTGTACCGCGGGCCAGAGGGCAGGCCGGGGCCGGTGTTGTTCACACTGACGGTCGAGGGCGAAAGGTTCGCCGTTCGCCGCGCAGCGGGCGGCGGCACCAACTACGACTGGCTGAGCGGGCCGAACAGAGGTTACGGATTCGGGTCGAGCGGGACACCCAGTCGGTCGGCGGAGGAGCACCGCGAGCACATCCGCACCTTCCTCGCCATGATCGACCCCGCCACGGGCTACATCGGCGACGAGTGACGCGACGGCGTCATCCCGTCGGATGCGCGTCGGGCGCGGACATCGGCTATGAGCGGCGAACGTCGTCACTACTCGGCGCCGGATCGCTCACCTGCCCCCGATCCCCGAGCCAGCTCGTCTCGACGACGAATCGATCACCGGGACGTGCCCCGATCGGGCTCCAGTTGGTGGCCATGTGGTCACCGCGGTCGATGCCGTGCACCCGTAGAGCGGGGCGGCGGCGCGACACAGCTCGCGTGGTGACAGTCGCGCGATCTCGTGCACACCGAGTTCGATCAATCGCTCGGCCTGATGGTCAAGTGCAGGCATCGCAGCCTGTGCGGTAGAAGACACGAACGCTCCGCTCGTCAAGGTGGGTCGGTTGCACACCGCGATCTTCGCGGCTGTGGTTCCCGAGGCGGCGTCAGCTCACCGGCGAGGGCGCCGATTCCACCAGCCCGTACTGCATAGCGGCCATTGCGGCCCCCGCCCGGTTCGTCACGCCGAGCTTCGCGTAAACGCGTTCGACGTGGTTGCTCACCGTCTTCGGGCTGATGCCCAACCGCTTCGCGATCATCTTGTTCGCGAGTCCCTGGGCGAGCAGGCCCACCACCTCGCTCTCGCGGGCCGTCAGCCCCATCGGCCCCTCGGCGCGCGTCCGGCTGGTGCGATGCCCGGCCGCGGCCAGCACCGCGTCGACCGACGGCGGGTCCAGCCGTCCCTGCGCGGCTTCGGTCTGAAGCTGGTAGCGCGCCTCGGCCTCGGTCAACACCTCGCGGTAGGGGCGCGGTTGCAGCATCGCGTGATAGCTGTGCGCCGCAGCCAGCAGCCGAGCCTGCGACGAGAGCATTGCCGCGCCGACGCCGCGGTGGTAACCCGAGCCGTCCATGCGTTCGTGGTGGGTGGCGGCCAGAAGGCCGATCCTGCGCATCGGTGCGGGCCGGGCGAAGATCCGCTCGACGTAGTAGACGTGCATCCGCATGCGTTCGCGCTGGCTGGCCGACAGCGGCCCGGGGTGCGACCACACCGACGCGTCCACCCCGAACCGGCCGACGTCGTGGACGAGTGCGGCGCGGTAGGCCAGGCGCGCGTCGTCCGGTGGCATCCGCAGCAGTTCGGCCGCCGTTGCGACCAGTGCGGCGGTGCCTTGGGCGTGGCCGGCGAAGAACGAGCAGCGCAGGTCGCAGAAGTCGCCTATCGCCTCGAGCGCGGAATCGAGTTCGTCGTCGGTGAGGTTGACGCGTTCGACCGGCTCGGCGACGACGAGCTCCTCGACTGTGTTCTCGCTGATGCCATCGAACAGCGACGCGGAGTCGGTCGTCGCCGCCTTCGCGATCTCGGGGTCGAAGTGGGTGCCGCTGCGTGCACCCACCACCTGCACCGCAGCATCGACGCCGACGGTGCGTTGGAACACCTCGCAGGCCTCGGCGACATGTGAGATCCGGGCAGCCAGTGACAGCTCGGCTCCGGATAGGGTGTCGGGGACCCCGCGGCCGTCCCATCTCGCGTACGCCTGCTCGATACCCGCTCTGACTTCCGCGCCCAGTCCCAGCCGGTCGGCGAGCGCACCGGCCACGGAGCAGTGCGCAGCCATCTGCTCGACCACGGCGCGGCCGCCGGTCGACATGAACGCGGCGGCCTGAAGGGCGCGGTTGAAGCCGGAGCTGCCGTGACCGACCCGTCGCAGCATGAAGACCATCGCGGGGAATCCGGCCAGATCCTGCTGGAGGGCATGTGCGCGGAAGTCGATGTCCTCCCCGAAGGTCTTCGCAGCTTCGTCCCCGTACGTCGGGCAGGCGACGTAGGTCAGGAGGCCGACGTCGTAGAGGGTGGCCATCTGCGCCGTGTCAAGGCCCAGTCGCTCGCCGAGCCGGATCCCTATCCGCGCCGAGCGCAGCATGTGCTCCGACGGCTGCCCGAAGCCGAGGTCGGTCACCAGTGACATCGACACCAGCAGGTCGGCGAGCCGAACCCCGGAATCGGCCATGGCGGGATTGTAGGGCGCTCGGTGTGGGGTGAATACCTCATGACGAGCCCCGCCAGGCTCCATAGCGTCCTGAACGCAGCGACGACACGGTCGCTGACCGATTCACAGGACGGAGACTGCAATGCGCAAGTACATCATCGATCGGACGGTTCCGGGCGCCGGCCAGATGGACGCGGCTGCTCTGGCCACCTTGGCCGACACGTCGAACAAGGTCCTGCGCGATCTAGGCCCCGACATCCAGTGGGTGCACAGCTACGTCACCGACGACCGGATCACCTGCGTCTACCTGGCCGAGAACGAGGAGCTGATCCGCGAGCACAGCCGCTGCGGCGGGTTCTCGGTCGACTCGGTCGCCCGGATCCACGAGGTCATCGACCCGAGCACCTCGGAGATGGCGCAGTGAGCCGCGCGGCGGTCTCCCTCGTCACCGGGCTCGAGGACCCGGAGAAGGTGACGGTCGCCCTGCTTACCGCCGTCGCCGCGGCCGAAAGCGGACGAGAGACCCTGATGTTCCTGACCAAGGAGGGCGTGCGGCTTTCGATCAAGGGCGTCGCCGTCGGAACGACCTGCGTGGGCTGTCCGCCGATCACCGAGCTGACGGCTCGCTTCGCGGCGGCCGGTGGCCAGTTGCTGGTCTGTCCGCTCTGTTTCAACGCCAAGGAGCTCGACGAGGCCAACCTGGTGCCGAACGCACGGCTGGGTGGAACGGTCCACCTGTGGGAGTGGATCGGCGATGGCGCCACCACGTTCAGCTTCTGATCACCCGATTGCCGAGTTCGAACCGAGAGGCAGATGGCTGTGACCGTCGCAGACGCACTCGCCGACTGGGGTGGCCACGATCGCGACGACCCATTCGGGCTGTATGCGGCGGTGCGCGCGGGGCCGGTGCACCCGGTGACGCTGGCCGACGGCCGCCAGGCATGGCTGGCAGCCAGCTACGACGAGGCCCGGTCAGCGCTGAAGGACACCAGGCTGTCCAAGGACATGCACGCCGCGTTTGCCCTGGACGGGTCGTCACGCTCCTGGCGTCCGCAGACGGCACGGTGTCCGTCTCGGTCATCGCCCCGAGCAAGAAGGGCTCCGGAACGGTGACCGCGACCTATAGCGGCGACGGGAATTTCTCCGGCAGCCGCGCGTCACACTCGATTACGGTGACCTGACCGGCGCGGGGGCTCGCGCTGGAGGTCGATGACTTGGTTCCAGCAGGTCAGGAAGTCCTCGTTCAGGTGGCGGTTGTCGTCGAGTGCGCCGGACACGACGGCGCCGGTGCGCAGCATCATCAACTGGTGGGCGGCTGATGTGGGCCTGGGGTGGCCGATCGCGGTCAAGAGGCCTTCCAGCGCGGTTGTGACCCAGGCGCGGTGCTCGCGGGCCTGGGTGCGCGTGATGTGCGTCGTCGTGAACTCGGCGCAGGTGTTGATGAACGGGCAGCCTCGTTGCATCGCGGCGAAGTTGTCATCGGTGAGCACGGTGGCGAGCTCGGTCAATGCCTGGCGTGGATTGTCGATGTGGGCGTGGATCAGTGCGTTGACCTGGTCGCGGTCGTATTGCGCGCGGCCGTCCAGGTAGGCCGAGATCAGCTCGTCCTTGGACGGGAAGTGGCGGTAGAGCGTCACGCGAGTGACGCCGGCCTCCTCGATGATCCGTTGGATTCCCACGGCGTGGATGCCGTCGCTGTAGAAGAGCCGGTCGGCGACGTCGAGGATCCGCTGGCGAGCGGCCGAGGTCACCGGTTCCGTGGGCGCGATGTCGCCGGCTTGTGCGGCGGATCTTGCTGCCATCGGATGCTGCCTTCTTTCGCGAGTGGTCCGGTCGCTGTTGAACCGGCTATTGCACGCCAGCGCGACGGGCACCCCTTCCGCTGGGACGGGCGCGTCAATAGATTATGCGCAGCGGTAGGTAGAACGATCGGTATACATCCATCCCGCCCGGCGATCGGAGCCAGCCTGATGAGCACCGAGATTCCTGTCCTGTTCATCCACGGTCTGTGGCTGCACACAACCTCGTGGGAGCCGTGGCTGGACCTGTTCAACAACGCCGGGTACGTGGCGTCAGCGCCAGGATGGCCGGGCGAACCCAGCGACATCCAGCAAGCGCGCGCACACCCGGAGCCGATGGCTGACCACGGCATCGACGACGTCGTCGAGCACTACGCCGCGGTGATCGCCGATCTGCCCGCACAGCCCGTCCTGATCGGCCACTCGTTCGGTGGCCTGATCGCGCAGAAACTGCTCGGTCAGGATCTCGCCGCGGCGGCGGTAGCCATCGACGCCGCGCAGATAAAGGGTGTCCTGCCATTGCCGCTGTCCGCGTTGCGCGCGACCCTGCCCGTCTTCAGGAATCCAGCCAACAAGCACAAGACCGTGGAACTGACCGCCGAACAGTTCCGCTTCGCGTTCGGAAACGCGATCGAGCCCGCGGAGTCCGACGAACTGTTCGCGCGGTGGGTGATCCCTGCTCCGGGCAAGCCGCTGTTCGAGGCGGCGGCCGCCAACTTCAACCCGCACTCGCCGGCCAAGGTGAACACGGCGAACTCGGGCCGAGGCCCGCTGCTGCTGATGACCGGCGGCAAGGACCACACCGTTCCGGAGTCCGTCACCCGATCGACGCTCAAGCAGTACCGACACAGCGAATCGGTCACCGACATCCTCGAGTTCCCCGACCGCGGCCACTCGCTGACGGTTGACCGCGGGTGGGGCGAGGTCGGCGACGCGGCGCTGCGGTGGCTCAAGCAGCAGGGTCTGTGATGCGCAACGGGCCCGGGCAGTTGTTGACCCATCTCGCATCACCCATCGCCGATCGAGCCGAAGGGCGCCGCGCATGGAGCTGAATCTCGATCTGAAGGTCGCGCTGGTCACCGGTGCCAGCAAAGGGATCGGCCTGGCTATCACGCGCGCCCTGGCCGAAGAGGGCGTGCGCGTCGCCGCTGGCGCGCTGCATGGCAGCCCAGAACTCGAGCAACTCGGCAAGACACACGACGTGTACCCAGTGCGTGTGGATCTTGCCGACGCCAGCGGACCGGACGCCCTTGTCTCGGCCGCGCTCAAGCGCTTCGGCCAACTCGACATCCTCGTCAACAACGTTGGTGGCGTGCGCCCGAGCCTCAACGGATTCCTGTCAGTCAGCGACGCCGACTGGGACTGGACGCTCACTCTCAACTTCCTTGCCGCCGCGCGCACGATGCGCGCCGCGCTGCCGGCGCTGCTGAGACGTGAGGACTCGAGCATCGTCACCATCAGCTCCGTAAACGCCGCTCTGCCCGACCCCACGGTCATCGACTACAGCGCTGCCAAGGGCGCGCTCACCAACCTGTGCAAGTCACTGTCAAAAGAGTTCGGTGGCAAGGTCCGCGTCAACACCATCAGCCCAGGACCTGTCCAGACCGATCTGTGGCTCGGCACCGAAGGAGTCGCAGCAGTTGTGGCCAACGCGAGCGGTGCTACGCCCGACTCGGTGGCGCACGATGCGGCGAGCCAGAGCGTCACCGGCCGGTTCAGCCGCCCCGACGAGATCGCCGACCTCGTCCTGTTCCTCGCGAGCAGCCGCGCCGCCAACATCACCGGCAGCGACTACGCCATAGACGGCGGGCTTGTCACAACAGTCTGAGCGCCCCGCGCCGCGCTTGACGTGCTGGTTCGGTACCGGCGCCTACAGGTACTCCGGCATCCGCAACGAGGCTCACGCGTGGCTCACGGATCTGACGCGGCGGGGAACTCGTCGCATTTTTCTAGATCCAGCTAGAAGTTGCTACCGTCTCGCACCGGAAGCGGGGTGGTGATCTCGCCGCTCGGCGCGGTGGTGCCGCGTTCGTCACGTCGCTATCCGGACGGCGCGGTGTTGGCCACCACCGCCGGCGTGATTCCACCGCGGGGTGGCCGTAACGCCGAAGTGCGTGGCGCCTTCGGCGTTACGCGGCGTGCAGCGCTCGCGCGAGCGCGCCGCCGAGCGGGACGATCTGCGGGCACGGTTGCCTGTCGACGTGACGTGGCTTGTATGTGCGCAGTAGCGCCTCGCCGTCGCGTTCCCACCTGACCTTCGGCTTGTTCAACAGGTGGGCGAATACCCGACTGACCCGTTCGGGATCCTCTGCCGCGAAGCGACGGAACGGCAGGGTAGAGACACTCTCGTCGCGAAGGTAGCCGAGCACCGCACGTCGATACATTGGTTTCGTGGCAAGACCCGGGTCGGTGAGCACCGTCCGAACCTGGTCGAAATCGGCGAGGACTGTCAGGCCCTCGATCTCGTCGTAGATGATCCCGACTGTCGCCGCGCCGCGCGAGTCGTCACCCAGGTCGAAATCGACGGCAGGCTGCGCTAAGCCGGTGGATTTCCGGTATGCCTCGGTGTGCGCCGACACGGGTTGACTCAACCGCTAGTGCCAGTACCCGTCCCAGCGCGATGGCCGTGCGGTAGATCGCGCTTCGTAGCGATCAGCCTCTCGATGAAGCCGACGGTGCGCTGCTCCAGAGGAGAACCAATGACGGCAACTTCGCCGTCATAAGGAAGGTCAATGGCTAGCTCGACGCGCTGCCCGCGCATGGCATCTGCGCCCGTGTCGCGGGCTGTGGCCGTCGAGACTCCTTCCTGCTGATCGGCGTCCGCGCGAGCGGCCGATTCGCCGACAGTCGACAACTGACCGAGCCTGTCCCGGAAGCGATCGCTGGCCCAGATGCCCGCCGGCTTCGGACCGTGGTGGCACGCTGGGCACATGGTCGAGTACGTGAAGCGGGATTTCTCCGGCGCGCGGTTCGAGCAGGTCGATTTCAGGCGGGCGTGGTTCCGCAACGTGTACTTCACTGGTGCGACGCTGCGCGGCGCGTGGCTCGAAGATGTCGACATCGACGGCGAGATCCGCAACGTGCGCATCAACGGCGTCGACGTCGGGCCGCTCGTGGAGGCTGAGCTGAACCGGCGCTACCCGGAACGGGCGAAGCTTGACCCGGTCGATGCGGACGGCTTCCGTGAGGCGTGGGGGATCATCGAGCGGTTGTGGCCGCCGACGGTCGAGCGGGCCAAGCGGTTGCCGCTCGCGCTGCTGCACGAGCGGGTCCAGGGCGAGTGGTCGTTCATCGAGACGCTGCGTCACCTCGTTTTCGCCACCGACGCGTGGGTGCGTCGCGCGATCCTCGGCGACCCGCGACCGTACAGCCCGCTGGGGCTGCGTCACGACGAGGCGGAGCCCGACCCGAGCGTGCCGAATGACCCCGATGCACGACCGTCCCTGGACGAGGTGCTCGCATTGCGTGCCGACCGCATGGGCACCGTGCACGACGTCATCGCGACGCTCATCGACAAGACGCTCGGCGGCAACACCGACCCGGTACAAGCGCCGGGCTACCCACCGTCGGACAGCTACCCGGTACGCCGCTGCCTACGCACCATCATCAACGAAGAGTGGCTGCACCACCTGTACGCCGAACGCGACCTAGCCGCCCTCGAGCAGCGCGGGTGACGGGCCATTGCGCTTCGCCGGCCGGCGCTGGTGACAACGCCAGCCGCGTCTCGTTAGACCCGCCCGGTGGCGAATTCCGCGCAGGTGCCTGCTGCGGCACGCCGACACGCGATGGGCGAGGCGACCATACCGATCGATCTGCGTAGGCTACGGCCGACGTGTTGGTGGCAGAGCCAGTCCGCGACTTCGCGTGAGATGCGGACCCGAAGCAGCGGCGACTCACCTGTCTTGGACAGCGACGGGCGGCCCCGTCCGCGCACGTGCTCGATCGCGTCCTCGACGGCGGCGTCGACGTAATCCTCATCCACCTCCCTGCCCTTGCTGTCTCGCAGGATCTGCCCGGCTGGCACGTCGGCACCGAGTCGGTACGTTGTCTGTCCTATGGTCACGGCGCCCCCTTTCGCAGGCTTGTCGGCATGACGACGACGATGTCCGCCAGATCCAGTGCCACGATCTCCAGTTCGATGCCGCGATCATCTGGGCCGAACCAGACTGGTCGGGCGTGCGCGGCCGCGGACGGCGCCACATGGTCGGGTTCAACCGAGGCGATGACGTGCATCGCGTGGGCCTTGTGCGATGCGATGGCCTCGCGCGGAGCGCGGCCGACGCAGACAGCCGCAGGATCGCACTGCGCTCGGCGCCATCGGGTGTCTGGCAACGATCGGCAACGCGGCATCGGTTACGGGTTCGTGCCGCCAGTTCCTTATGGCTGGTCCGGCAGGTCGACTACGGCCAGCGCGGATTCCAGACCGGTGAAGTCGCTGCCGTTGCGGGCCAGCAGTGTCAGGCCGTGACGTGCAGCGGTGGCGGCGATCTGCAAGTCCATGCGGCGTGGCCGCGGGTCGCGGCCGTGCTGGCGCACGAGGCTGGCCAGCGCCCCGTAGTACTCGGCCGTGGTCAGGTCGAACGAGAGCACTTCGAACCGGTCCAGGATCACCTGCACGCGCCGGCGCCGGGACATCTGTGTCAGTGGGTCGGTCGCGGCGGCCACGCCGTATTGCAGCTCGCCGATCGTCACGGCCGAAACCGCCACCTCGTCGGCAACCTCGGCGATTTGCGCGGCCGGAAAGTCGATCACCACCGAGGTGTCCAGCAGGGCACGACGCGGCTCGCTGGCCGTCAATGCCTCGCCCGGTCGAATGGATCGGTGGGCTCATCCGGACCGAAGATCTCATCAGCGGCGGCCAGCTCGCGACGCCATGCCATCGGATCTCCCACCGGCTCCGCGGCGAACGCCTCAGCCAGCTCGGCGACCGGCACGAACCTGCGCCTGTCAGCCTCTCGCTGGTGAGGCACCACGTCAGCCACCGGACGACCGTTGACGGTCACCACGAAGGACTCGCCCTCGGCCACCCGGCGCATGACAGCCGCGTTGTCGTTGCGTAACTCGGACTGCCGTATCACCACACTCATAGCGAAAGGATAGCGTTCTCGTAGCGCACAGGTCGAGCAGAGTCGCTGAGCGTTCGGCTACCGCCACACCGCGCGCGGGGCCCGCGCCCCGCGGACGCCGGCCTGCCTTGGGGTCGCGTCATCTACTCCGCGAAGTAGGTGGCGGGCTCGCGAGCGAGGAACTGAGCCCAGCGGCGTGATCTTCTGCGCTCAGCGCGAGCGGCACTCCAAGTGCATATGGCTCAGCAAATACGGGCCGTGTGGTGCCCCCGGTAGGACTCGAACCTACGACCTTTCGCTTAGAAGGCGGAGCGGCCCGAGCGATGTACGCAAGGCCCGTATCTCAGGGGTTCCGGGCCTCTGACGCGAGCGATTCACCCACAATTACCTTGTCATTGATTGTGGCCCCCGACGAAGTCCCAAGCCGTCAGAGCAAGTCTGCCGCCCGCACTCGATCTTGCGAAGCACCGACATGCCGACGCGAAGTTTGACAGACCGGTCCAGCGTTGACACGAATGGGGCCGCCGGGCGCCTGTCATCCCACGGCGACGCCTATCGCCGACTGTAGTGCGCTCGCCGCATAGGAGCATCAGCCCGCCCGCGATTACGTGCGGCTGTGCGTCCCCCGAGACGTGGTGCGCGAGCGGAGAGGCTCGCCCTAGACAACGAGTTGGCCCTTAAGCTTGCCGCCGTAGCTGGCCACGCCGTCGACCAACTTGCCGACGACGGGGAAGTCGCCAATCAGCTCGCGCACCTCGGCAGCGGCGTCGGCGAAGGCATCTGGCGTCCGCTCGGCGAGGTCGGCGACCCAGCCCAGCACCTGGTTGCGGTCGAGGCGCAGCTTGTCCGCGAGAGCTGCCCAGTCGTCGCCGAGGATGAGGTTGTTCTGGTACTTCCCGTTGACCTCCATCGCCATCGCCATTGTTCGCAGGTTGAACTGGCCGTCGCGGTCGGCGTTGCCGGGATAAGGCAGTACCGAGGAGATGTCGTAGAGCGGCGACGGCCGGGCGTGTGCGCCTTCGAGGAGGATCGAGTAGTTCTTGCCGTGCGCGTCTGGGCCGTAGATCAGCCAGTTGTAGGCCAGCGCCTCGATGTAATGCCTGGCGGATGCCAGCGCCTCGTCGGGGGTTTGCACCTCGCGCATCAGTTCGATCATCTGGACGACGCCCGGGCCCTTGCCGGGGCCAAGCTGGTCGCCGCGCTCGTACTTGTCCCTTGGCGCGATGCCGAGCGCCTGGCACATGTCCTCCTGATGGACGCGCACTACCTCGCCCTGATCGTCATAGTCGCGGTCATAGCGGGCGAGCACCACGGCGCGCTCGTCGCCGAAGGGCAGGATTAACGACACCGCGGTGTCGAGTTCCAGCTTGCGGGCCGCGACCAGGCACATGTGCTCGTTGACGTCCTGGTCAGCTAGGTTGGGCAACGCGGGTTTGAGGATGTGCGTGGTCGCGTACCGGCCGCTGGGCACACTCCACTGCTCGGTGTCCGGGTCGAAGTGTAGGGCGAACTTTGACTGGGCACCGGCGAGCGAGAACTGACCAGGGTAGTTGCTATCGGTCCAGGCCGCGCGGTCGAGGACCAGGCTGTGCAGGCGGCTAGCGATGTACGGCTCGTCGACCGGGATCAGCTCGCCGCCGTTGGTTGCCTCCTCGATCCGGTCGGGCAGCACGAACTGGACAGCACCGGCGACGTCTTCGCCGACGTGGGTAAGCAGCGCGAACGGGCTGTCGGGGGAGACTCGGAATTGCGCTGCCCAGCGGTCGAGCACGATGGGGTTCTCCGGCAGCAGGCCCCGCAGGAACGGGTCGACCACCTTGTGCTGGTGCACGCTGCGGGTCGGCCGCATCGACAGCGACAGCGGCGTGGCGTCAGGGTCGGCGCGGTAGTCGTCCGCGTAGGCGAACGACAGCCGGCCGTAGCGGTCCTGGTTGATTTGCCCGGCGACGCTGCCGTCGAGGACGACAGCGAGTTGCTTGGGTCGGGAATCCGGCGGCATGTCAGCGGCCCTTCTCGTTGACTGGCCGCGCCTTCGGCATCCCCATTTTCGTGGCTGCGCCGCCCGACACCTGCGGCCGTGGCACGCGGGTTGTCGCCGTCACGGTGGCGGGCCGTGCCGTCGCGCTGCGGGGTGCGTGGTGCTCGACGACGACTTCGGCAGCGCCGCCGCGGGGCGCGAGGTCCAGGTTCACCGTCATGCCCACCGCGGACAGCAGCTGCAGCACCTTCGCTACCGCGGCGCCGCCGTGGCCGGACTCGACTTGGTTGACCCAGAGACGGCTGACGCCCACGCGCGTCGCCAGCTCGGCCTGCGTCATGCCCAGTGCTTTGCGCCGGTCGTGGACCAGGTTGCCCAGGTCTTTGACGGTCTTGACCCGCATGGTTCGGCCTCCGCTCGATCAGCACCGGTAGAACATGCATGCTATCTCATACATTCAGCAGTATCTACAATAGCTTACATTCGGTAAAGTCAGCGATACCTTACCTTCCCAAATGTCAGCGATACCTGACATTCTTTGTGCACGACCGCCGGACGAGGCCTGCCCGCGACACGCGTCAGGCCACTTTCGTTTGGGCGGGTGGTGTCGGGCCTGGTGCGCGGAGGCGATGTCGGCGGCGACCTCCTTGCGGGCGGTGCGACCACTGGTGCGTAAAGAACCACCGCTCGACGCTCACCGCGAGCACGACCATCGAACCGCGCTCATGACCGTTGAGTTGATCTTCGATAGTTACCTGGTCGCTGAGCGTTGTGCGAGGTGGCCACGCATGCCGCTCAAATGGCTCCAGCCCCCGGATGTACTGGCCTACAAGCTGGTCAACCCCTTGTCGGCGAGGGGACGGGGCCGCATGGGCTCAAAGGACAAGCAAACCCGTGGTCTCGCATGCACATAGCTCAGCAAATACGGGCCGTGTGGTGCCCCCGGTAGGACTCGAACCTACGACCTTTCGCTTAGAAGGCGACTGCTCTATCCACTGAGCTACGGGGGCCGGAACGGGTTGCCTCACCCGCCGAAATGATGGCAGGTCTGCGGTCCGCAATCTTGTCATGCGGCCCGACACCGCGAGCTGCGCGCCGTGCCGAACGATTCGCAGCGGTGCGGCCATTAGCCGACGACTCCGACGAATGCTGCTCGGTCGTCCACAGCGCCCGGCGTTATCCACAGATTGCAATCGCCGCTGTCCGGACGTCGGCCCTTCCGGTTTGAGTGGACCTGCGCCCGACGGGGGTGCCGGACTAGCAGGGAGAACGAACATGAACGACACGTACATGACAGTCATCGGCAACGTGTGCGACGAGCCGAAGATGCGGGTCACCGGCGGCGGCCACTCGGTGGCCAACTTCCGGGTGGCCTCGACGCCGCGGCGCTTCGATCGCGAGAAGGGAATCTGGGCGGATGGCCCGACGCTGTTCGTGAACGTCACGTGCTGGCGGGCGATGGCCGAGAACGTGTGCCAGTCGGTGCACAAGGGCCAGCCGGTCGTAGTGAGCGGTCGGTACTGCTCGCGCACGTATGAGGTGAACGAGACTGTGCGCGTGGCCTACGACCTGGAGGCAAACGCCCTCGGGCACGATCTGACGCGGGGAACGTCCGAGTTCCGCAAGGTGACGCGGTCGATCGGCACGACCCACGTCCCCGCCGACGAAAGTGGAATGCCCGTCGACGACAGCGAGCACTGGCTCGACCTTTCCGATGCGGACAAGCCGGCTGAGAGTGAAGCGGAGGCTCCGTCGCCCGAACTCGTGGCGGCGAGCTGAGAGCGGCCGTGGGCCCAGCCGGTCCGCTCGCCTGATCGGGGGGTAGCGGGCCGGCCGGCTCGTCCGGGCTGGGACACTGGAAGGCGACGCCGGCGATCGCGCCCGCGTTCCAAACCGGGATCGACTATGCAGGGACGGATAGTGGCTCAGTACATCTACACCATGTACAAGGTGCGCAAGTCGCACGGCGACAAGGTGATTCTCGACGACGTCGTGCTGTCGTTCCTCCCGGGCGCCAAGATCGGCGTCGTCGGCCCGAACGGCGCGGGCAAGTCGAGCGTCCTGAAGATCATGGCCGGGTTGGACCAGCCGTCTAACGGCGACGCGATGCTGGCGCCCGGAGCCACGGTCGGCATGCTCCAGCAGGAACCGTCGCTGGACGAGACGCTGACCGTTCGCGAGAACATCGAGCGTGCCGTCGGTGAGATCAAGGCAAACCTGGCGCGGTTCAACGCGATCGCCGAGGAGATGGCGACCAACTACACCGACGAGCTGATGGAGGAGATGGGCCAGCTGCAGGAGAAGCTGGACCACACGGAAGCCTGGGAGCTCGACAGTCGCATCGAGCAGGCGATGGACGCGCTGCGATGCCCGCCCGGCGACGAGCCGGTCACCCACCTGTCCGGTGGTGAGCGGCGCCGGGTGGCACTGTGCAAACTGCTCCTGGAAGCCCCGGACCTGCTGCTGCTCGACGAGCCCACCAACCACCTGGACGCCGAGAGCGTGCAGTGGCTCGAGCAGCACCTGGCGAACTATCCCGGCACGATCCTGGCCGTCACTCACGACCGATACTTCCTGGACAACGTGGCCGAGTGGATCCTCGAACTCGACCGCGGTCACGCCTACCCCTACGAGGGCAACTACTCGACCTACCTGGAAAAGAAGGCCGAGCGCCTGACCGTCCAGGGCAAGAAGGACCAGAAGCTGGAGAAGCGGCTCCGCGAGGAACTCAACTGGGTCCGCCAGAACGCGAAGGGGCGCCAAGCCAAGAGTCAGGCCCGCCTGCAGCGTTACGAGGAGATGGCGACCGAGGCGGAGAAGACCCGCAAGCTCGACTTCGAGGAGATCCAGATCCCGCCAGGCCCCCGCCTGGGCAACGTGGTCGTCGAGGCGAAGAACCTGAGCAAGGGTTTCGACGACGAGCTGCTGATCGACGACCTGTCCTTCACGCTCCCACGCGGCGGCATCGTCGGCGTCATCGGACCGAACGGGGTAGGCAAGACGACGCTCTTCAAGATGATCATCGGCCAGGAGAAGCCCGACTCCGGCGAGCTGCGGGTCGGCGAGACT
The DNA here is from genome assembly GCA_050742975.1 of Jatrophihabitantaceae bacterium. Lineage (GTDB taxonomy): Bacteria > Actinomycetota > Actinomycetes > Mycobacteriales > Jatrophihabitantaceae > JBDTGE01. The sequence continues at coordinate 19,007 of JBOGDQ010000019.1, read as the reverse complement.
GTCCGGCTCAGCTACGTCGACCAGAACCGCGGCGGTATCGACCCGGACAAGAACGTCTGGCAGGTGGTGTCCGACGGATTGGACTACATCAACGTCGGCCACGTCGAGATGCCCTCACGTGCCTACGTCTCGGCGTTCGGCTTCAAGGGGCCGGACCAGCAGAAGCGGGCCGGCGTCCTCTCGGGCGGAGAGCGAAACCGGCTCAACCTGGCGCTCACGCTCAAGGAGGGCGGCAACGTGCTGCTGCTCGACGAGCCGACCAACGACCTCGACGTCGAGACGCTCGGATCGCTGGAGAACGCGTTGCTCGAGTTCCCCGGCTGCGCCGTGATCACCAGCCACGATCGCTGGTTCCTCGACCGCACCGCCACGCACATCCTCGCCTGGGAAGGCGACGACGAGAACGGCGCAAAGTGGTTCTGGTTCGAGGGCAACTTCGACTCGTACGAGAAGAACAAGGTCGAGCGGCTGGGTGCCGAGGCCGCGCGACCCCATGCCGTCACCCACCGCAAGCTCACCCGAGACTGAGCGGCGAGCTGGGGTGAGTGCAGCGATGGCGGTGCCGGGGACCTCTCTGCCGCGGGCTTCTCTGTGGCGGACGCGGCTGCGGCCGGCCGAGGAGGCCGGATGAGGTTCGTGCACGAGGTGCACATGCGCTGGTCGGACATGGACGCCTACCGGCACATCAACAACTCCGCGTACCTGCAGTACCTGGAGCAGGCCCGCGTCGCCATGTTCTTCCACCGCGATGAAGGGTTTTCCAGCGGCACCGTGATAGCCAGGCACGAGATCGACTACCTGCGCCCGGTCATCTACCACCCCGAGCCGCTGCGACTGGAACTCTGGATCGGCAAGATCCGCGGCGCATCGTTCACCGTCCACTACGAGGTCTACGACGGCGAGCACCTCGCAGCGACGGCGTCGACATCTTGTGTCACCTTCGACTTCGGTTTCGATCGTCCGCGACGGCTGGCGGACGACGAGCGCGAGCTGCTCCTGTCGTTCGCTGACACCCCGAGCGCCGACACACCGAGCGCCGACACCACTGCCGGATGAGCACCGGCATGAGCGCGCCGGAGGTTGCGCAGGTCGCCGGGCTTCGCACCGCGCTGGCCGACCAGGCACCACTGCTCCGGCGAGTGGTCGACCTGGACGCCGCGTGCCTGGCCCGGATCCGCCTCGACGCCGGCACGGTGGCCGTCTTCGCGCGGCTGCCGTTCGGTGTGCTCGTCGCGCGGACGGTGTCCGTACCCCGCGCGGAGTTCGCCGATCGCACCGTCCTCGCGCGCGAGTTACTCACCTGGCTCGAGGACGAGGACGCTACTCAGCCGACCGTGCGCGACGCCGAGTGGCGCGGCGCCCTGCCGCCGACCAGCGACTGGCGTCGTGTCGACACCGTTCCCGACCACGTCGTGCGCGAACTCGTGCGCGAGGGAGCGGCTGCGCTGCAGGACACCGCTGCCCGCGAAGGGGTGCCCGGTGCGCAGCCGCGGGCCACGGTCGCCGACTCCCTGCTGGACTCGGTCGTCCTCACCGTCACGTCCGACACGAACGCGGACCGGGCCGAGGTCTCGCTCCGCTCGCTCAGCGCGCTCACCAGGATGGGGTTCCTCGCGCGCGGCTCGCACGCGCACATCGACATCCGTGGCCGCTGGACCCGTGTCGCGGCGGCGTACGGCTCGGTGTTCGCCGAGCGGGCCGGCCTCGCGCTCTCACCCCGCTGAGCGCACCCTGTAAGTCTGCAGCGATTCCCGGACACCTACCTGGTGAGTGTGCGCATGACGTGAGGAGTGCGTGGGTGGACGACGCCGAGCGCCGGGCCGCGCTGGATAGCTGGTTCCGTGCCTACGCCGATCGCGTGCTGGCCTACCTGCTCCATCGCACCGACGCGCAGACGGCGCAGGACCTGCTGCAGGAGGTGTTCGTGGTCGCGTTTCGCAAGGCGTCCGAGCTGCCCGAGCCGCCGCTGGGCTGGCTCTTCGGCACCGCCCGCCGACTGCTCGCCAACCGCTATCGCGGGCATCGGCGCCACGACGAGCTCATCGCGCGGCTGCTCGAGGACGCCGGGCAGGCCACCGACCCCGATACCGCCGAGCTCAAGGCGGCCTTCGTCCAGACCCTGGCGACACTGTCGGTCGCCGACCGCGAGGTACTGACGCTCACCGGCTGGTACGACCTGACGCCGGCCGAGGCTGCCCAGGCGCTCGGCTGCGCGGCCACGGCCTATGCGGTGCGGCTGCACCGGGCCCGCAAGCGCCTGGCAACCGCCCTCGACGCAGCGGGCTACCGCGGAGCGAGCCCGGCCGGACAGTTCGCGGAGGCCCTTCGTGGCTGAAAGGCTCGGTCATTGGCTACGTTCGGTCCGGCCCCGGACCGCCGCCGACGACGGCTGGCCGTCCTCGCCCGAAGCGACGGATGCGCTGGCCGCGATACACCGCCGGATCGACGCGACCGCGGCGAACGGGCGCGCCCACCGGCACCGGGTGCCGCGCCGGCTGTGGTTACCGGCCGGAGCTCTCGCCACGGCGGCAGTCATCGCCTTCGCGCTCGCCTCCGGAGGAGCACCGGCTGGGACGAACGGCCGGCCCCCGTCGGCGGATGGGCCACGGCTGCCCGCGATCCGTCCGGCCGCGCTGCTGCTGAGCCACTACGACTCGTGTGAAGCGCTGCTCGCCGGGCTGCGCGCTCACACTGCCGCCAGCGTCCTGCCGAACGGGCTCCCCGGTCAGCAGAACCCGTATCCGTTCGGCCTCGGTGAGAAGACCGCCGGCCCGATTGACGGGTCCGCTCCGATGACCCCGAGTCCGACGGATCAGATCCCGGCGGTCCAGAACCCGGCGACGTCGGCCACCAACGTGCAGGAGGCCGGCGTCGACGAACCGGACCTGGTCAAGACCGACGGCAACCGGGTGCTCACGATCACCGACGGCGTGCTGCGCGTGCTCGACGACTCGAGCCGGCAGGTCACCGGCTCGCTCGATCTGACGATGTACGAGGGGTGGCAGGACGCGCAGCTGCTCGTCTCCGGCGATCATGCGCTCGTCATCCTCGCCGGGGGCTACCCGGCCGAGCCCTACGCCGGCCCCGCGGCTCTTCCGGCGCTTCCGGCCGTGGGGCCGTCCGCCGCGCTCTCGACGTACCTGTTCGTGGACCTGTCGGGTCGGCCGATGATCACCGGATCGATGCGCGCGTCCGGCTCCTACCTGGACGCGCGCCGGATCGGTTCGACGGTTCGCCTGGTCGTCACCAGCGCGCCGACGATCAACTTCCCGGCCCCGCGCGGCACGACAAGCGCGAGCACGGCAGCCAACCGGGCGGTGATCGACCGTGCACCGCTGAGCGCGTGGCTGCCGCAGTACTCGATCACGACCGGGACGGACACGGTCCGGCGCACCGTCTCGTGCGATCAGGTCAGCCACCCGGCTCGCTACACCGGCTCGTCGATGCTGACGATCTACACGCTGGATCTCGAGCACCTCGGTCGCGACACCGCGCCCGTGAGCGTGGCGGCCGACGGCGACACCGTCTACGCGACGGCGGACAGTCTGTACCTCGCCAGCAATCCCGGCTGGTACTGCTGCCAGCCCCGCACGAGCGCCCAACGCACCGAGATCCACCGTTTCGACATCAGCGGGACGGCACGGCCCACCTACCTCGGCTCCGGCAGCGTCCCGGGCCGGCTGCTGAGCCAGTACTCGCTCTCGGACTACGACGGTTTCCTGCGCATCGCGACCACGACGGGGGACGCAGGGTCCGGCGGGCAATCGAGCAGCGTGTACGTCCTCAGCGCGGCGACTCTGAAAGCCGTCGGGCAGGTCGGCGGACTCGGGCGGGGCGAGCAGATCTACGGCGTGCGCTTCCTCGGGCCGTTGGCCTACCTCGTCACGTTCCGGCAGACCGATCCGCTGTTCGTGCTGGACCTGCGCGACCCGAAGGCTCCCACCGTGGTCGGCACGCTACAGCTGACCGGCTACTCGGACTACCTGCACGACGCGGGGGACGGGCGCCTGCTCGGCGTCGGTCAGGAGGCCTCGCGCTCCGGCACGGTGGCCGGGCTGCAGGTGTCGCTCTTCGACGTGCGCAAGCCCGCGGCGCCGGCGCGTACCGGGCACGTCGTGCTCCCGGACGCGCCGGGAGAGGCGAGCCTCGACCCACACGCGTTCCTCTACTGGCCGCCCACGGGCCTGGTCGTCGTCCCGGTCCAGTCGTGGACGCCGACGCAGTCGGGCAAGGTGCTGGTGCTGAAGGTCGCCGGTTCCAGCCTGCACAAGGTCGGGCTGCTGGCCAACCCGCGTTCGTCGTCGGCGGTCGACGACGGGCTGGGGATCCAGCGCAGCCTGATCGTCGACGGCGCGCTGTGGACCGTCTCCGGCAGCGGTGTCCAGGTCAGCAACACGGTCACGCTGGCCCGGCAGGACTGGATCCCGTTCGGCTGAGCGCTGTCAAGGCTGAGCGCTGTCAAGGCAGGCGGATCCAGGCCGACGTGGTTCCCGGCAGCGTGCCCTCGGTCAGCGGACCCGACGCCAGCAGGACCTCGCCGGCCGGCAGCGGCAGCGGCTCGCTCCCGGCGTTCAGCGCGATGGCGATCGAGCCGCGGCGATAGGCCAGGGCGCCCACCGGCGAGTCGGACCACTCCAGCTCGCTGTCGGTCATGTCCGGCAGCGAGCGTCGCAGCGCCAGCGCTCGCCGGTACAGGTGCAGCGTGGAATCGGGGTCGGCCTCCTCCGCTTCGACCGTCGACGGACCCCATCCTTGCGGCATGGGGAGCCAGGTCGAGGTGCCGGTGGTGAACCCGTACGGCGGCTCGGTACCGGCCCACGGTATTGGCACCCGCTCGCCGTCCCGGCCGCGTTCGAGGTGCCCGCTGCGCTCCCAGGTCGGATCCTGCAGCGCCTCGTCGGGCAGTTCGACGTTCTCCAGGCCGAGCTCGTCGCCGTTGTAGAGATAGACGGCGCCGGGAAGCGAGAGCTGCACCAGCGCGGCCGCGCGCGCCCGTGCGACGCCGAGCTCGCCGCCACCGTAACGGGTGGCCGTGCGGTCGACGTCGTGGTTGTCCAGCACCCAGGTGCACGGTGCGCCGACGCCGGACATCGCCTCGATCGACTGTTCGATCGCCTTGTGGAACGCGTCCGCGCCCCAGGACGCCTCGACGAGTTCGAAGTTGAAGGTGAGGTTGAGCTCGTCCGGGCGGACGTAGCGGGCCAGTCGCTCGTAGTCCGCGACCCAGGCCTCGCCGACCGCCATCCGATCGCCGGGGTAGGAGTCCAGCACCCGCCGGAACGCGCGGTGGTACTCGTGCACGCCGTCCCGGTCCCAGCGGACGTCCCCGCTGCGGGGCATGGTCGCACCCTCCTCGCGGGACGGGATGAGCGACAGGTCGACGTCGGGCAGGCCCGCGGGCTTGGCCATGCCGTGCGCGACGTCGATGCGGAACCCGTCCACACCGCGGTCCAGCCAGAACCGGAAGATCCGCTCGAACTCGGCCACCACGGCCGGGTTCTCCCAGTTCAGGTCCGGCTGCTCGGGCGCGAACAGGTGCAGGTACCAGCTGCCTGCCCCGGCGGCTACGCCTTCATCGTCGGGGGCACCCCCATCCGCAACCCGTGTCCAGGCCGGACCGCCGAACGCCGACGGCCAGTTGTTGGGCGGCAGGTCGCCGTTCTCGCCGCGACCCGGGCGGAAAATGAACCGCTCGCGCTCGGGCGAGCCCGGGCCGGCAGCGAGCGCCGCCCGGAACCAGACGTGCTGGTCGGAGAAGTGGTTGGGGACGATGTCGACGGTGACCCTGATGTCGCTGGCATGCGCCTCGGCCAGCATCGCGTCGAAGTCGGCCAGCGTCCCGAAGATCGGGTCGACGTCGCACGGATCGGCCACGTCGTAACCGCCGTCGGCCATCGGGGACCGGTAGAACGGCGAGAGCCAGATCGCGTCCACGCCGAGCGCGCGCAGGTGCGGCATCCGCTGACGCAGGCCGACCAGGTCGCCCGTGCCGTCGCCGTTGCCGTCGCCGAAGCTGCGCGGGTAGATCTGGTAGAAGACAGCGGTCGCCCACCAGGGGCGGCTGTAAGCGCTTTTGGTCACGCCACACATTGTGCCTGACGTGCGCGGCGATCGCCATCGACCGGCGGAGTGGCTGCTGCCGGCCGGTCAGCCCGCGACGTTGCGCATCGACTCCGCTGCGCTGGACAGGTAATCCCACAGCGCCTGGTCGTAGGCGGGAGGCAGCGCGACCGAGTCCAGCGCCGCGCGCATGTGCGTGAGCCACCTGTCCCGCTGCGCGCTGTCGACGACGAACGGGGCGTGCCGCATCCGCAGTCGCGGGTGCCCGCGCCGCTGGCTGTACGTGGTAGGACCGCCCCAGTACTGGATGAGGAACAGCCGCAGCCGCTCGGACGCCGGGCCAAGGTCCTGCTCGGGATATAGCGCGCGCAGTTCCGGATCCTGCGCGACGCCGGCGTAGAACGCGTCGACCAGCCGCCGGAACGTCGGCTCACCGCCGACCGCCTCGTAGAAGGTGTCGGCACGGGTGTACGTCGGGTCGGGCTGCTCGGACGAGGGCACCGGGCCATTGTTCTCCATCGCCGACCGGCTACTCCGGTGGTGTGTCCGGCTGCGGCGCGGCTTCGGGCGGCAGGTGCGACTCGATCGACAGGCGTTCCAGCCGCTCGCGGATGCGGCGCCTGAGCACGCGGGCCGTCCGCCACTGCTCCGCGGGCCGCACCCTCGCGACCAGGCGGATGACGGTCTCGTCCAGCGTCATCGACTCGACGCCCTGCACCTCCGGATCGCCGAGGTAGACGCCGGACCAGGCCTCCTCGGCCCGCATCTGCTGGGCCACCGCGAGCATCGCGGCCGAGGCGCGGTCGATGTCGGCGCTGGCGTCGATCGGGATGTCCAGCACGACCTGCGCGTAGCCCTGGCTCTTGTTCCCGACCCGGACGACCTCGCCGTTGCGGACGTACCAGACCGTCCCGTTGACGTCGCGCAGTCGCGTGGTGCGCAGCCCGACCGCTTCGACCGTGCCGGTCGCCTTCTCGAAGTCGATCACGTCGCCGACGCCGTACTGGTCCTCCAGCATCATGAACATGCCGGACAGGAAGTCCTTCACGATGTTCTGCGCGCCGAAGCCGAGCGCGACCCCGACGATCGACGTGCCCGCGATGAACGGCGCCAGGTTGACGGCGAGCTCGCTCAGGATCAGCAGCACCGCGATCACGAGCACGATGAGCGAGACGGTCGACCTCAGCACCGAGCCGATCGTCGCCGCCCGCTGATTGCGTCGCTCGGACAGCAGGCCGGTCGATGCGAGCAGGGCGCTGTTCTCGGCCCGCTCCTTGAACGGCCGCAGGATCCGCGGCACATCGCCCACGTGCACCGGACGCACCATGCGCGTGATCGCCCGGTGCAACAGCGCCCGGACGATCAGGGCGACCACGATGATGACGAGGATGCGGATCGGGATCTCGATGATCCACCGGCTGTGCTCGCGGACGTACTCGGGCAGTTCGGCCAGGTGCCGGGTGCTGTGGAGACTCACGGCTGCCTAGCCTGCCATGCGGCGCCGCGCGGCTCTGGCACCGCTCCGCCCGTGCCGTCCTCGCAGAATGGGAGGCGCACGAACGCAGGTCGTCGGGTTTACTGGTAACACTCGGAGGTGAACCCGGTGTCTGGCGCGTTGGTCCTCAACGCGACGTATGAACCGCTGTGCGTCGTGCCGCTGCGCCGCGCCGTCGTACTCGTCCTCGCCGAGAAGGCCGTCGTGGTCGAGGCGGGTGACCAGGTCATGCACTCCGAGCGGACCGCGATCGCGGTCCCGACCGTCGTGCGGCTCTCGCACTACGTCCGGGTGCCGTACCGCCGCGAGGTGCCGCTGACCCGCCGCGGGGTCCTGGACCGCGACGCGCACCTGTGCGTCTACTGCGGCATCCGCGCGGACACGATCGACCACGTCCGTCCACGCTCGCGCGGTGGCGAGCACGTCTGGACGAACGTGGTGGCCGCGTGCGCCCGCTGCAACCATCGCAAGGGTGACCGGCTGCTCTGCGAGCTCGGCTGGCACCTGGCAACGACACCGGTACAGCCACCCGCAACGGTGGCTGTCGTCATGGGATGGGCCAAACGCGACCCGTCGTGGCAGCCCTACCTCGAGCTGCGCCGGGCCGCGCCGGAGATCGCGCCCGCCGTCTGAGCAGCGAGTGGTCAGTTATCGCCGCGAGTGACCACTCGCTGCCCAGGTGACCACTCGCGGGGATAGGTTGCGGTGATGGCTGAGCTGCACGAGCTGACCGCACTGGACGCCGCGGCCGCGGTCCGCCGTCGTGAGGTGAGCCCGGTCGAGCTCGTCGAGCACGCGCTGGACCGGATCGATCGGCTGGATGTCCAGGTCGGCGCGTTCGTCACCGTGACGGCCGACTCGGCTCGCGCGCAGGCCAGGGGCGCCGAACGTGCGGTGACCCAAAGCGATCCCGAAGCGCTGCCACCCCTGCACGGTGTGCCGACCGCGATCAAGGACCTGAACCTGACCGCGGGCGTTCCGACGCAGCTGGGTTCGCGCGCGTACGCCGGCTGGGTGCCCGATGTCGACGACCACGTCGTCACGCTGCTGCGCGCCGCCGGCACCATCAGCGTCGGAAAGACGGCGACGCCCGAGTTCGGCCTGCCCTGCTACACCGAGACCGACATCGGGCCGCCCGCCCGAACGCCGTGGGACACCAGCCGGCTCGCGGGCGGGTCCAGCGGAGGTGCGGGCGCGGCGGTGGCCAGTGGCTTCGTACCGGTCGCGCAGGGAAGCGACGGCGGGGGCTCGATCCGCATCCCGGCCAGCGTGTGCGGGCTGGTGGGCCTGAAGACCTCGCGCGGGCGCGTGTCCAAGGGCCCGCTGGACTTCGACGCGGCACGCCTCGGCGTCTACGGCCCGCTGGCGCGGACGGTCCGCGACGCCGCGGCGTTCCTCGACGCGGTCGCGGTCCCGCAGCCGGGCGACCCGGACCCGCTGCCGCCGCTGCCGGCCGGCGAGACGTTCCTCGCGGCGTGCGAGCGTGACCCGGGTGCGCTGCGCATCGGGCGGTACCTCGACTCGCCGATCGCGGCCGAGCTCGACCCGCAGGTCCGGGCCGCGTGGGAGCGGGCGTCGCTGCTGCTGAGCGGCCTCGGGCACGACGTCGTCGACGTTCCCGCGCCGCTGCCGGTCGAGGCGATCCCCGCGTTCGAGACGGTCTGGGCGGTGTCCGCCGCGACCGTCCCGGTCGACCCCTCGCGCGAGGGCCTGCTCCGCCCGCTGACCCGCCACCTGCGCGAGCGTGGCCGGGCGATCACCGCGCCCGAGTACGCCAACGCGCTCGGCGCGCTGAACGTGTTCTCGCGCAAGGGGATCGCCGCCACCGCACACCTGGACGCGGTCCTCACTCCGACCGTCGCGATGCTGCCGCGTCCGATCGGCTGGTTCATCAGCGACGACAACGACCCGGCGGCAGACTTCGAGCGGCAGAAGGCATTCACGCCGTACACCGCGCTGTACAACACGACCGGCCAGCCGGCGATCTCGCTGCCCTTGTACCAGTCCGACGAGGGTCTGCCGATCGGCGTCATGCTGGTCGGCCGCCCGGCGGGCGACGGCGCGCTGCTCACGCTGGCGGCGCAGGTCGAGGCCGCGCTGCCGTGGGCCGACCGGCATCCGGCGATCTGGTGAGCCGCAGCCACCCCCACCGCGTACGCACAGGCCGATTCGCTAAGTTAGCCGCGTGAGAACCGGAGTCAACGCTCACCGCCGCTTCGCGGGCCACGTCGACCGAGACGAGACTGACCGATGAGCATCATCCAGACCGCGCTGGTGTTCGTGGGCATTCCCGCCGCGATCGTCCTGCTCGTAGTTTTCGCCGTATACGGCAAGTCGATGCTGCACCAGCCGAACCGCTACCGGCCGGGCCGTCCGTGGAACTTCGAACCCGAGTGGTTCGTGCCGCACCCGGACGCCATCACGCACGCGGGCGAGCGTCCGGCGCTGACCCCGGGCGCCACGACTGCGGTGGGAGGAGCCAGCGGTGAGTGGTGAACTCGCACGGCAGGGAACCGTGCAGTACGGACCGGCCCCGGTTGCGGACAATCGCCCGTTCACGGCTACCCAGCTGACCCGGATGGACGAGGCGCTAACCTTGTCCAGCCGCGAGAGCGGCCTGACCTTCTCGGTCTATGTCGGCGAGCTCAGCCACCCGGCCCGGGCGCACGCCGAGGCTCTGTTCGAGAAGTTGACCGACGACTCGGTGCTGCTCGCCGTGTCACCGGGACAGCGCAACCTGCACATCGTCACCGGACCCGCCTCGTCCGTGCGGCTGCCCAACCGCGCGTGTGCACTGGCGGCCCTGGCGATGCGCGCCTCGTTCACCAACGGCGACCTGACCGGAGGCATCGTCACCGGCCTGCGCATGCTCGCCGACTCTGCCGGTCACGCCTGAGGGCACCCGTCAGCTGTAGACGGCGCACCGGCCGGGGTTGAGCAGGTCCCAGATCAGGCACGTCCGGGTCGGGCTGCTGGTCTTACCCGTCGGCGTGCCGCTGCCCTTCGTGGGCGCCGGCGTGCCGGGCCGGCTCGACGTCGTTTTCGGTGTTCCGGTCGGTGTGATCGAGGGCGCCGCCGATGCAGTGCTCGGATGCGTACTCGGGGTGCTCGTGCTCGCCTTGTCGCTGGTCGCCGTTTTGGTGTGCGGGGACCGGCGTGTGGTCCTGTCGACCGCGGTCGGGACTGCGGGGTTGACCGGCGGGACGTTCGTGTCGGCACCCGGATCGACCCTGCCGGTGGTGTTGCCGTTCGGGACGCCGGTCACCGCGATACCGCGGTGGTACGCGTGGGCCAGTGCCAGCACCTGAGCCAGGTACTGGTCCGACTGGTTGTAGGCCAGCACCGCCGCGATCTGGCCGGCTTGCGTGCGCAGGTCGCCCCCGGCGGCGCACAGGTAGCGGGCGGCGCCGAGCGCGGCGTCGTTGATGTTGAACACGTCCGCCACACCGTCGCCGTTCGCATCGGCGCCGTACGCGGCCCAGGTCTGCGGGATGAACTGCATCGGGCCGAGCGCGTGCGCGTACGAGGCGTCGCCGTCGAGCCGCAGTCCGTCGGCCGGCGCCGGGATGTAGTCCCACCGCGTGCCGTCGAGGGCCGGGCCGATGATCCGCGGGACCGAGGTGCCGTTGGCGAGCAGGCGCGCGCCGCCGAACCGGCCGTGGTCGGACTCCTCGCGGCCGATGCCGGCGAGCAGCGACCAGTCGATCCCGCAGCGGGGGTCCGAGTTGTCCATGCGCGCGGCAGCCACGCGGTAGGCGTTCAGGGCGACGTTCGGGATGCCGTTGGCGGTCAGCCCGCTGATCACCGCGCGGGAGACCGGCGCCGTCTGTTTGACCCGTACCGGCCGGGCTGCGAGGGCGTTGCGACCGGCGGGGGTCGCGTTGTCGGCTAGGGGGAGCAGCAGGCTCGGCGCGGCCGTCGTGGCCGGGGTGCCGGCCTGCGCGGGCGAGTGGTCGTGGCCGGCCTGCGCGCCGGCGAACTGCGTGGTCAGGCTGGCGACGACGAACAGGGTGGCCCCGAGCGTGATCGCACCGACGGCGGCGTAGCGCGTCAGCCGCCGATTGCGGCGCAGCATCGCGGCGAGCCCGGTCGCCTTGATCTGCGCGACATCCTCGGTCGCGGCACTCCCGCGATGGCGGGCGCGGTGTCGCGGCGACAATTTCGGCTCCGGTGGGTCGGGATCACTTCCCGATACAACGAGCCGTCCTGGCGTGGGTAACGCGTTAGCTTGTGGTCGGGGTAGCGGAGCCGGCCGCCTGCCGGGCCCGCAGCGCCCGGATGACGTCGGCGCGCCCCTCGGTGATCAACCGGCGCAGCGCCGTGGGCAGTCCGTCCCGGGTGAGGAACTCGTCGGCCTTGGCCACGGTGTCCGGCGAGATCGTCGAGGTCCAGATGGGGAACAGGCCGAGTACGACATTCTGCGCCAGCTCGCTGGTGCGGCGATCCCAGACGTCGGCGATCTCGGCGAAGTACCGGTCGACGTACGGGGCGACCAGGCTGCCCTGAGTCGGGTGGGCGAAGCCCGCGATCACCGCTGCCTGCATGGCGTTCGGCAGGCTCTCGTCCTCGACTGCGAGGCGCCACGCCTCGGCCTTGGCCTCGGCCGCGGGCTGCAGCGCGCGCGCCGTCGCCGCGTGCCGCTGCCCGGCTGCGGACGGGTCGCGCTGCAGCTCGGCGTCGATGCCGTCGCGACCGATCGCGCCACGGGCGGAGAGGGACTGGACGATCGCCCAGCGCAGCTCGTCGTCGACCGCAAGCCCGTCGACGACCTGCGAACCGTCGAGCAGCCTCCGGATGAAGTCGGTGTGCTCGTCGGTGCGCGCCGCCCCGAGCAGGGCATGCGTCCAGGCCAGCTGGTGGTCCGAGCCGGGTTGGGCGGCCTGCAGGGCGGACATCGACTTGTCCGCGAGCGCGGCGTAGCCCTGCGGTGCCCACTCGGGCTCGGCGTAGATGTCCAGCGCGCGCATCGCCTGCCGGGTCAGCGACTGCATGACGCCGATGTCGCTCTCGCTGTCGACGCCGGACAGCACCAGGTCGAGGTAGTCGCGCGTGGACAGCTCGCCGTCCCGGGTCATGTCCCACGCCGCCGACCAGGCAAGCGCGCGGGGGAGCGAGTCGGTGACCTTGGCGATGCCTCCGCTGCGCAGCGTGTGCAGGCTGTGCTCATCGAGGCGCAGCTTGCAGTAGGTCAGGTCCTCGTCGTTGACGAGCACGAGATCGGCCCGTGGCGTGCCGACCAGCTCCGGGACCGCAGTTCGATCGGCCGTGACGTCCAGCTCGATCCGCCTGGTACGGGCGATGCGCCCGTGCTGCTCGTCGTAGAGGCCGACGGCCAGCCGGTGCGGGCGCAGCGTGTTGGTTGCGGCGACGTCGTTCGGGGCGGCCTGGACGATCTCGAAGCTCGCATAGTTGCCGGCCTCGTCGAGTGTGAACTCTGGGCGCAGCGTGTTGATGCCCGTCGTCTCGAGCCAGAGCTTGGACCAGTCGCCCAGGTTGCGACCGGACGTCTGCTCCAGCGCGCGCAGCAGGTCGGCGAGGGTGGTGTTGCCGTACGCGTGCTCGGTGAAGTACGCGCGTAGGCCGGCCAGGAAGGCGTCCACGCCGACGTAGGCGCCGAGCTGCTTGAGCACCGAGGCGCCCTTGGCGTAGGTGATGCCGTCGAAGTTGACCTCGGCGGTCTGCACGTCGGGTGCGTCGGTCGCGATCGGATGCGTGGACGGCAGTTGGTCCTGGCGGTACGCCCAGGTCTTCTCGGCGTTCGCGAACGTCGTCCAGGCATCGGCCCAGCGGGTGGCCCGGGTCTGGCACAGCACCGAGGCGTAGGTGGCGAACGACTCGTTCAGCCAGAGGTCGTCCCACCAGCGCATCGTGACCAGGTCGCCGAACCACATGTGCGCCATCTCGTGCAGCAGCGTCTCGCCGCGCCGCTCGTACCTCGCGTCGGTGACCTTGCTGCGGAAGATGTAGTCCTCGCGGAAGGTCACGCAGCCGGCGTTCTCCATGGCACCGGCGTTGAACTCCGGCACGAACACCTGGTCGTACTTGTCGAACGCGTACCGCAGGCCGAAGTTCGCGTGGTACCAGTCGAAACCCTGGGCGGTCAGGGTGAAGATGTCGTCCGCGTCCAGGTACCGGGCCAGCGTCTGGCGGCACCACAGACCGAGGTCGATGCCGTCGTGGCTACTGCGGGCCACGTGGTACGGACCTGCCACGAGTGCGGTGATGTACGGGCTGATCCGCGCCGTCGTGGCGAAGTGAACTGTCTTTCCGGCGCGCAACTGCTCGACGCTCTGCTCGCGGCCGTTGGAGGACACCTTCCAGTGCTCGGGCACGGTGGCGTGGATCGTGAAGGTGGCCTTGAGGTCGGGCTGGTCGAAGCAGGCATACATCCGCTTGGCGTCGGCAGTCTCGAACTGCGAGTAGAGATAGGTCTCGCCGTCGAGCGGATCCACGAAGCGGTGCAGGCCCTCGCCGGTGTTGGTGTACAGCAGATCCGCGTCCACGACCAGGACGTTCTCGGCGGCGAGGTTGTCGAGCGTGATGCCCTTCGCGCTCGTGTAGGCCGAGACGTCGACGTCCGTCCCGTTGAGCGTGACGGAGTGCAGCTTGTCGGCGATGACGTCGACGAAGGTCGAATCGCCCGATCGTCCGGCGGTGAAGGCGATCGTGGTCGTGGACCGGAACGTGCGCTCGGATGGCTTGCCGCCTCGGTCCGTCAGATCCAGGGCGATGTCGTACGACTCGACGTGCAGCAATTCGGCCCGCGTCCGGGCGTCGTCGCGGGTGAGGTTGGGGACGGCGCTGGGGGTCATGGGTCGCAGTCATTCCTTCGTGAGGCAGTTCGGCCGTGTTGGTCGTGCCGGCTGCGAACGGATCCGCGTTGGCGCGCCGGTCGGTCGAGTCTTTCACGGGAAGGCCGGTAGCCGGGTTCCCGGCTACGGTGGAGGCGTGGACACCGGTGACGAGGTACCTGACTTCGAACTTCCCGATCAGGACGGCACGCCGCGCAGGTTGTCCACGCTGCTGGCCGGTGGGGGTCCCCCCGGCAGCTGGTCTAGGGGTGCCCCCGCCAATGAAGGCGTAGCCGGCGGGGGAGAAGCCGGCGGGGGAGGGCCGATCGTGCTGTTTTTCTACCCGGCCGCGATGACCTCCGGCTGCACCAAGGAGGCATGCCACTTCCGCGACCTCGCCGCAGAGTTCCGGCGCGCGGGCGTGCAGCGGGTGGGCATCAGCCGCGACGACGTCTCCAAGCAGAAGCAGTTCTCCGACCAGCACTCGTTCGACTATCCGTTGCTGGCGGACATCGACGGCTCGGTTGCCGAGCTGTTCGGCGTCAGGCGCGGCCGGATCGGGGAGCGGCTCGGGGCTCCGGTCAAGCGCTGGACGTTCGCGATCGGCACCGACCGCCGGGTCGTCGCCGCGATCCACAGCGAGGTCAACATGCAGACGCATGCCGATGAAGCCCTCGCAGCGCTGACCTGATCCGCGCAGGCGTCCCTCGCGACGCGTAGAGTCGTTGACATGACCACAACTTCCCCGGCCGCTCGTCCCGTCGTCGATTTCTACTTCGATCCGCTGTGCCCGTTCGCGTGGGTCACTTCGCGCTGGATCCTCGAGGTCGAGAAGGAGCGCGACATCGAGCTGTCGTTCCGGGTGATGTCGTTGTCGGTGCTGAACTCCGATCGTGAGGACCTGTCAGACGACTACCGCGAGCTGCTCGGGCGCGGCTGGGGTCCGGTCCGCGTCTGCATCGCCGCGGAGCAGAAGTACGGCAACGCCGTCCTGGGCGATCTGTACACCGCACTCGGGACGAAACGGCACAACGAGGGCCGCGAGTTCAGCCGGGAGTTGATCGTCGAGGCGCTGGAGGAGAGCGGGCTGGACGCCTCGCTGGCCGACGCGGCCGACTCGACCGAGTACGACGACGCGCTGCGCGAGTCGCATCACCGCGGCATGGATCTCGTCGGCACGGAGGTCGGCACGCCGACCATCCACATCGACGGTGTCGCGTTCTTCGGCCCGGTCATCACCCGCATCCCGCGCGGCGAGCAAGCCGTTCGGATGTTCGACGGCGCGCTCATGCTCGCGTCGAACCCGTACTTCTTCGAGCTCAAGCGCACCCGCACCGAGTCGCCCCAGTTCGACTGAGCCTCAACGGCGGGGCACCCACCAAGATCAGCTGCAGGCTGCGGTCGCACACCAGCCCCAACTCGCAGCTGATCACGCAAGGGGAGCCGCCGAGCCTTCGGCCATGTCGAGCGCGACCGAGTCCTCGAGTGTCGCCGGCACGAGGCCGAACTCTCGCTCCGCAGCCGACGAGTCGAGCACGAACGGCTTGCGGAACTGGTGCTGCGTCTCGCGCAGTTCGCGCAGCAGCGGGCTGAACAGACCGGCCGACCAGAGGACGCCCTGCGGGATGGCTCGCACCTTCGGCCCCACACCCAACTGTGCCGCAGCGATCGCGGTGAGTTGGCGCACCGAACAGGCGGGCGCGCTCGGCACGTGCCAGGCGCGGCCCCACGCCCGGTCGTCGCCCGCGCCCACGACGAGCAGCTTCGCGACGTCCCGGACGTTCGTCCAGGTGTGCGGCACGTCCAGCGCCGCGGGAACGTATGCGGTGCGGCCCTTGCGCAGTGCCGGCGCGATCATCATCGACAGCAGCGAGTTCCCGCCGAGGTAGTCGCTCCCGCGTACCTCGAACGCGCGGACCCGGGCCGCCTCGTGTGCGGCCATCGCGTCCCGCCACATCTGGATGCGCACCCTGCCCTTTTTGCCGGTCGCGGCCAGCGGCGTGCGCTCGGTCATCGGCGCGCTGACCTCGCCGTAGATGTACAGGTTGCCCGTTGTCGCGAGGACGGCCCCGCTCGACTCGGCGGCGGCCAGTAGTGAGTTCGCCACCGGCGGCCAGTCCCTCTCCCAGTCGGTGTACTTCGGGTTGACGCAGTTGTAGATCGCTGCCGCGCCGGTCGCCAGCTCGCTGAGCCGCTGGGCGTCGGCCGCGTTGGCGGAAACCCGCTCCGTGCCGTCGATCCCGGACCCGCTTCGGGTGACCATGCGAACCTGCTGGCCGCGATCCAGCAGCTCGCGAGCGACTGCCCGCCCGACCGGTCCCGCTCCGACGATCACGTGAAGTGCCATGACTGTGCCTCTCTGCATTTGGGAGAGCACCGCTCTCGAAATAGAGCATGGCTTGCCAACCGAACTTCTGTCAAGAGCACCGCTCTCGTAACAGTGCACTGCTCGCAAGAATGTGCAACACTGCGGGCATGTCCGAGCGACCCGCGCCGAGTGCCCGTGCCCGAGCGCGCGCCGGAATGATCGATGACATCAAGCGTGCGGCGCGCGATCGGCTGGCGGTGGACGGGGCGAACCTCTCGCTGCGCGCGGTCGCACGCGACATCGGCGTGGTCTCGTCCGCGGTCTACCGCTACTTCGCCAGCCGCGACGAGCTGCTGACCGCGCTGATCATCGACGCCTACGACGACCTGGGCGCGGCGGCCGAGAGCGCCGAGGGAGCTGTTCCGCGTCGCGAGCTCGCGGCCCGCTGGCTGGCCACGGGGCGCGCGATCCGCGCCTGGGCGATCGCGAACCCGCACGAGTACGCGCTGACGTACGGCAGCCCGGTTCCCGGATACGCGGCGCCGCAGGACACGATCGGACCCGCGAGTCGACCCGTCCTCGTGCTGCTGGCGATCCTGCGCGACGGCGCCGCCCGCGGCGTCCTGCGCAGCCCGGGCGATCGGCTGCCGCGGGCCGTGCGCGCCGACGTCGAGAAGGTGGCGACGTTCGAGGGCTTCGGGGGCATCCCACCGGCGCTGCTGGCGCGGGGGATGACAGCGTGGGCCCAGCTGTTCGGCACCCTCAGCTTCGAACTGTTCGGGCGCCTGAGGAACGGCGTCAGCGACTACGAGGCGTACTTCGACCACCAGCTGCGCTCGATGGCCGCCTACCTCGGGATGTGAGCGTTCAGCCCTGGCCCCGCATCCGACGCTGCATTGCGGGATCGCTGAGCCACCAGGGCGCGTCGGCCACGCCGGTGTCCTCGCTGTCCGGTGGACCTTCCAGGCCTACCCGGGCCGCGTGCTCGGCGTCCAGCACCGCATCGATGGCCGCGGCGTCCCGTTCGTCCGCGCGTAGCCAGCGACGGAACACGAGCAGTAGGAAGGGCAGGTCGATGACCTCGGCGACGACCCACAGGATCGTGCCGGCTGTCTGCTGGTCGTGCAGGTGCGAGTTGGACCATGAGTGGATGACGCGGTGATCGAAGTAGGAGGACACCAGGCCGCGATGCAGCCGGAGCACGATGCCCGGGATGGCGTCGAGCACCAGCTCGAACGACCCGATCGCGAGCGTCAGTGCGACGGCTAGCGCGCTGGGGCCGTCGTCAGGCCCCACCAGCGGCAACAGCATCAGCCCGCCGAGCACGACGAGCAGCGGATGCAGCACCCACCCCAGCGCCGGGGTGGTGATCGCCCAGGACGGCAGCGGGCCGAAGAAGAGGGCCGCCGAGAGCAGCGGCACGAGCGCCGGACCGACCAGCGGGTTGCCCAGGATGCGCGCCGGCCGCGAGCGCAGGAAGTGAGCCGTCGCGCCGTCGGCGCCACCGACAGCGAGCGCGAGCTGCACCGGCTGGGCAGCCAGGAAAAGCCCCGGGACGAACAACCACAGCGCGAGCACCTGCGTCGTCCAGGCCCAGTACATCGAATCGACGTAGGCCTGCAGGAATCCGCACGCGGTCCAGAGCGCCGCCACCACGCCGAGACCGAAGACCAGGTTGCGGCGCATCGGCCAGCTCCCCCCCGCCGTGACGAAGCGACGCACCGTGCGCACGTACCACCACGTCAGCGCCGCCAGCGCGATGATCGCGACTGGCTGCCATGACCACTGCGTAAGGAGCGGGGCGACTCCGGGGGCCGGCAGGGCAGTGCTCACGCGTCCATCGTCCCACCGGCCCACCCAGTGACATCATGTGCGGTATGCGGGTCTTCCTGGGTAGCGATCACGCCGGCTTCGAGCTGAAGGCACGGCTCGTCGAGCACCTGACCGCGATCGGCCACGAGCCGGTCGACTGCGGTGCGCTCACCTTCGACGCGCAGGACGACTACCCCCCGCCGTGCATCACCGCCGCAGCGCGCACGGTGGCCGAACCCGGCAGCCTGGGCGTGGTCATCGGCGGCTCGGGCAACGGCGAGCAGATCGCTGCCAACAAGGTCGACGGTGTGCGTGCCGCCCTGGTCTGGAGCGACGAGACGGCGACGCTGGCCCGCCAGCACAACGACGCGAACGTCATCAGCATCGGCGCCCGCAACCATCCCGAGGCCGACGCGGTGCGGTTCATCGAGCTGTTCGTGGCCACCCCGTTCTCGCAGGACCCGCGCCACGTCCGGCGCATAGCGATGCTGACCGAGTACGAGTCGACGGGCGCGATTGCCGGCCACGTGACTCGCTGAGC